>CAYVEI010000030.1:0-34546 GCA_964450515.1 uncultured Terrimonas sp.
GGATCGTTGCGGCCGATCTTAGGTCCAACTTTAACGGGCTCCTGTTTTACCGCGGCGCCGGAAGGATCAAAATAATCATTTTCATTTGCCGCGTAATCATCGCCACGTGCATCAATTTCGTCTTTATTGGCCTTCATCCTGCTCATGTCTGTTTTTTGTTCCCGGCCTTCCCTTATCTGCCCTGCATTTTGTTCAACAGGTATGGCGGCGTGGCTAAGAAAAGCAACAATATCCCTGTTTACTTCCCCATCCATATTACGGAACATTTCAAAAGCAGATGTTTTATATATAACTAAGGGGTCTTTTTGTTCGTATACCGCTGTTTGCACGCTGTGCTTCAAATCGTCCATTGCCCGCAAATGCTCTTTCCAGGCATCGTCAATCACTGCAAGGGTAATGGTTCTTTCCAGTGCATTAGCCAGTTCCGTTCCCTTCGATTCCAATGTTTTTTTCATATTGGCCAATACCTGTATACTCTTCTTCCCATCCGAAAAAGGTACCACCACATTTTCAATATGACTGCCCTGCATGAGCTTAATATTCTGAAAAACGGGCATTGACTGCTTTGTTAAGTTTTGCTTGCGTTCCTGGTAGTGAACAGAGGCTTCATTGTACAAATGATCCGCTATCTTATTGATATCCCCTTTCATAAACTCATCGTGGTCAATGGTAGTATCAATACCAAAATGAATGATAGCCGCCAGCTTAAAGCCTTCATAATCTTCCTGCTCCCGGAAAGAATTGATCAATCCTTCCGAAACATTATAAAACGCATTATCCAGGTCAAGCGCCAGGCGATCGCCAAACAAAGCATGTTCCCGTTTGGTATATACCACATTGCGCTGCTTGTTCATTACATCGTCATATTCTAACAGGCGCTTACGGATGCCGAAGTTATTTTCCTCCACCTTTTTTTGCGCTCTTTCAATACTTTTAGTGATCATGCTGTGCTGGATCACCTCTCCTTCCTTATACCCCATCCTGTCCATCAGGGAAGCGATACGCTCACTGCCAAACATGCGCATCAGGTCATCTTCCAGCGATACATAAAACTGTGAGGTACCGGGGTCGCCCTGGCGGCCGGCACGGCCACGCAACTGCCTGTCTACACGGCGCGATTCATGTCTTTCGGTACCAATAATAGCCAGTCCGCCTGCTTCCTTAACACCGGGTCCTAATTTTATATCCGTTCCGCGACCCGCCATGTTGGTGGCTATGGTAACGGCTCCGCTCAAACCCGCTTCTAATACCACCTGGGCTTCACGGGCATGCTGTTTCGCATTCAGCACATTATGCGGTATTTTCCTGGCGTGCAGCATTTTACTCAGCAGTTCGCTCACTTCAACAGAAGTGGTACCTACCAGTGTAGGACGTCCGATATTACGCAGCTTTTCAATTTCTTCAATTACGGCCTTAAATTTTTCGCGTTTGGTTTTATATACCAGGTCCTGCTCATCTTTACGCGTAACAGGTATATTGGTAGGAACAGAAACCACATCTAATTTGTAGATGCTCCAGAACTCGCCCGCTTCCGTTTCAGCGGTACCTGTCATACCAGCAAGCTTATGGTACATACGGAAGAAATTCTGAAGCGTAACGGTGGCATAGGTTTGGGTGGCGGCTTCCACCTTCACGTTTTCCTTTGCCTCAATGGCCTGATGCAAGCCATCGCTATAGCGGCGGCCTTCCATAATACGCCCGGTTTGCTCATCAACAATTTTTACCTGTCCTTCTATTACAATATATTCTATATCCTTTTCAAATAAAGCATATGCTTTCAGTAACTGCTGCACCGTATGTATACGCTCGGCTTTTTGCGAATATTCACTTAATACTTCTTCCTTACGCTGCAGCTTAGCTTCCACTGCATCGGTTCCTTTTTCAATATCCGACAACTGCGTGCTCAAATCGGGCAGCACAAAAAAGTTAGGATCTTCACCTCCCTTTGTAATGTATTGCAAGCCTTTATCTGTAAGCTCTACCTGGTTATTCTTTTCATCAATATGAAAAAACAATTCCTCGTCCACAATATGCATATTCTTTCCCTGGTCGGCCATGTAAAAGTTTTCTACCTTCTGTAATTTCACACGAATGCCGGGTTCACTCAGGTACTTAATTAATGCCGTATTCTTGGGTAAGCCGCGGAAAGCACGGAGCAGCGCAAGTCCTCCCTCACGGATATCATCTTTTCCTTCTGCTATTAACTTTTTGGCATCAATCAACGCTTTATTCACCACCTGTTTCTGCGCTTCCACCAACTGGTGCACACGGGGCTTCAACTGAATATACTGCTGGTCATCGCCGCCTTTAGATATGGGGCCTGAAATGATCAGCGGCGTACGGGCATCATCAATTAATACGCTGTCTACCTCATCTACCATACCGTAATGATGCTTGCGCTGCACCATTTCATCGGGGTTATGCACCATGTTATCGCGCAGGTAATCAAAACCAAATTCGTTATTGGTACCGTAGGTTATACTGGCCTGGTATGCCTTACGCCGTTCAGCGCTGTTGGGATAATGCCGGTCAATACAATCTACCGTTAATCCAAGAAATTCATATAAGGTGCCATTCCACTCCGAGTCGCGTTTGGCGAGGTAATCGTTTACTGTAACAATATGCACTCCCTGGTCGGCCAAAGCGTTGAGATATGCAGGAAGGGTAGATACCAGGGTTTTACCTTCACCGGTAGCCATCTCCGCTATTTTTCCCTGGTGCAATACCACACCGCCCAGCAACTGCACATCATAATGTATCATATTCCAGGTAACAAGATTACCGCCTGCCTGCCAGCTATTTTTATAGGTTACCTTATCGCCGTCAATAATAATATGCGGCTTCTTAACACTCAGCTCCCTGTCGAGTGCTGTAGCCGTTGCCACCAGTTCCGTGTTATGGGTAAAACGGCGGGCCGTTTCTTTTACCACCGCAAAAGCCTCGGGCAGGATATCGTTAAGCGCCTCTTCAATTTTTTCATTGCGTTGCTTACTCAGCTTATCTATTTGCTGGTAGATTTCATCTTTTTGCATTATTTCTGAAAATGCCAGCTCTTCCGCCTTTTGCTTAAGCTCCGTTATTTCATTTTCAACAGTGGAGATATGTTCTTTTATACGGGATTTAAATTCATTGGTTTTGTTTCTCAGTTCATCATTGGAAAGAGACGCATAGGAAGTAAAATACCTGTTGATCTCTTCCACATAATGTGAAATATTCTTAATATCTTTTTCCGACTTGTTTCCCCCAAATATTTTAGAGATAAATTGCAACATATTGAGCGTTTATTAATAAAATGTACTTATGATAGGATGCTCAGTTAATGGTTATATGCCGCACTGTTGTTAGAGAGGTGAATAGTGAATGGCGAATAGCTATCGTTTCCTTCACTTTTATAGGCTCTCTTTTAACAGTACAATACATTGTATATGATTAACTTAACACTGCTTATCCTTTTTTCCTGACAAATATAATGCTGCTTTTACAAGCAGCCATATTGGCAGAAGGAGGCAAAGGTAAGAAAACTAAGAAAGAGGCGAAGAAATTTGAACCCCGTTAACAGAAGGTTGAGAAGTTTATAGTTTGTGGTTTATAGTTGATGGTGACGGGTAAATATCGCAGGTTCTCATACTACCGGCAGGCATACCCTGCAACATGCTGCCTGTAACTCAAACTTCCGGATCATAAACTCCCAATTTATAAACAGCTTACCCCAGCCCGAGCTCAAAATGCCTTTCGGGTATCTGCACATCTAAAAAGCCTTTCTTTATAAGGCGGTTTTTGAAATCCTGCTGCACATCGTACTCGCCATGAACAAGGAATAATGTTTTTACTTCCCGCGGATTTTGACAGGCAAGGAACTGGGAAAGGTCTTCATAATCGCCATGCGCGCTCATGCTCCGGATTGAACCAATTTCAGCGTTCACCTGGTGATATACTCCAAAAATAGTTACTTCCTTTGCGCCTGCTATTAACCTGCCGCCCAAAGAATGCGGTTCGCAATACCCTGTAAACAAAATGGTGTTGCGGCTGTTTTCAATGGTATTGCTGATATGGTGCTTTACCCGGCCGCCTTCTGCCATGCCGCTGGCGGAAATTATTACACAAGGCTCATTTCTAAAGTTGAGGAGCTTTGATTCTTCAACTGTTTTAATGAATTTCAGCCCTTTAAATCCAAAAGGATCCTGGTCTGATTGCAATATCTTCTGAATGGTGTTGTTAAAGTATTGGGGATATTTCTTTACAATCGCTGTAGCCTTTACGCTCAGCGGACTGTCTACAAAATAATCTAAATCGGGCAATCTCCTTTCTAACTCCAACTGGTTAAGTGCAAATAAAATTTCCTGTGTGCGCCCTACACTGAACGCAGGCACTATTAATTTTCCTTTTTTCTGCAGGCAGGCTTTTTCAATCCAGTGTAATACCTGGTCGGGAGTGGTAGCATGCTGGTCGTGCAGGCTGTTGCCATAGGTAGATTCCAGTAAAATATAATCTGCCTGTGGAAATACCTGGGGGGAACGCAGAATAACATCCCGGTAACGCCCTACATCGCCGCTAAAGCTGATGCGGGTGCTTTTGCCGTTTTCTCTTATTTTTAAATGCACGGCGGCGCTGCCAATGATATGTCCCACATCGGTATACAACAGCTCAATATCTTCTTCTATCTTGAACCAGCTACCATATTCCACTGCAGTAAAAAAACCATTGGTCTTTTTCACATCTTCCGTATCATATAAGGGCTGCAAATATCCCTGTCCTGCAGCGGCTCTTCGTTTATTGATATACTTTACTTCATCTTCCTGTATGCCGGCCGAATCCTCCAGCAGCACTTCCGTTAGCTCGCGGGTAGCCGGTGTGCAAAATATTTTCCCTCCGAAACCATCTCTTACTAATTTAGGTATCAGCCCGCTGTGATCAATATGCGCATGCGACAATATTAAGTAATCTACTTCGGGCGGATCAAAACCCCAGTTCCTGTTCAGCACATCGGTTTCTTTGCCTAATCCCTGGAACATCCCGCAATCGAGCAATATTTTTTTACCGTTTTTTAATGTGATCAGATGCTTAGAACCGGTTACGGTACGGGCAGCTCCGTGAAATGCTATTTTCATATAGAGTGACAAATTAAGACAAAGAATCAAATAAAGCCGAATCCGAAGCCTAAAGCTCTAAATTCGATGGAATACAAAACATCAAGCGCCAAAAAACAAGAACCAAATAAAATTCAAATTTCAAATCATCTCCTACTTCGACAAAATAGTGAGTTCCGTTCTCCGGTTTGCCGCTTTACCTTCTTCCGTAGCATTATCGCTTACCGGTTGAGCAGCGCCAAAACCTTTGTATTGCAGGCGCGAAGCATCAATGCCTTTGCTAACCAGGTAATCTACTACCGCCTTTGCCCGGTTATTGGAGAGCCTAAGGTTATCGGCCGCTTTACCCGTATTATCGGTATGCCCGCCGATCTGTATAGTAATACCGGGATTGTCATTCAGCAATTCCACTACGCGATCCAGCTCGGCTACAGATTGCTGTTCCAGCTCAAACCGGTTAATATCAAAAAAGATATTGTTGAGTACAACAGAGGCATTGGCTTCAATGGGCTGCAGCCCAATATCAATAGTGTAAGTAGAGTCGGGTGTTTTTTTACTGAACGGAAAATTTTTAGAATAAAATAAATAGCCTTTCCGGTTTACATTGAACGCATAATCTTTGCCCAATGGCAGGGTAATAAGATAATCACCGCTTTCATTGGTTTGCACTTTTACTAAGGTTTGTCCCGAACCTATATCAATTAATTCTACCGCGGAAGGCAGTCCTTCTTTAGTTGTACTGTCAAATACTTTTCCCTGCACCCATAATGTTTTGTTGGGGCGTATATCTTCCCGCATTTCAAATGTATAAATATCTAATCCCCCGCGGGTATCTGCCCTGTCGCTGGCGTAATACGCTGTTTTACCATCTGCCGCCACAACCAGGCTGCCTTCATTTTCGGTAGTGTTAATAGGGTAACCTAAGTTTTCAATATTGTCCCAGGCGCCATCACTTTGCTTTCGTGCAAGAAACAGATCATCGCCGCCATATCCTGTTAACCCGTTAGAAGTAAAATACATGGTTTGATTATCGGCATGAATAAAGGGGCAGCTTTCATCGCCTGCGGTATTTATTTTGGGCCCCAGGTTTTCGGGTTCGCCCCAGCGCCCGTTAGGCATACGCCTGGAAACATAAATATCTTTACCGCCGTAGCCGCCCGGCCGGTTACTGGAAAAATACAGCTCCCGTTTATCGGGCGAAAGGCAGGGCGAAGATTCCCAGAACTCCGTGTTTACCGGTTGGCCTATATTTTCCGGGGTACTCCATCCTTTTTTGGTAAGTGATGAAAAAAACAGGTCGCAGCTTCCCAAACCTTCAGGGAAATTACAGCCTGTAAAAACCAGCCATTCCCCGTCCTGTGAAATATTTTGTGCTCCTTCATTAAAGTTGCTATTGATATCTCCGTCAATTCCTTTAGCCTTTGACCACTCATTGCCTTTCCGGTCGCTAACGAAAAAATCTTCATTACGTCCATTTACCCGCCGGGTAAACACCAGGGTTTTATCATTTATGGTAACGGAAGGATAATATTCGAGGTCGGCGCTGTTGATGCTGTCGCCAACATTACTTGGAGCAAAAACATAGTTTTTAGTATTGTGCTCCTTTTCGTATTGCACAGCAAATTCAAAAGAACGCTTCCGGTAGGCGCCCGCCCTGCGGCTGGATTCATTAAGATCGGGAATGGTAATAAATTCGTTAACCGCATCAAGGGCATTTTCAAAACGTCCTGCTCCGGCCAGGTTAATGGCATAGGGTAGTTTATAATCCTTTGTATATTCAATATCTGTTGCAAAGGCCTGTTCATAAGACGCGATACAACTGTCGTACAATTTCATCTCCCCGTATATGCCCGCTTTTGTGAGCCAGGCATCTGCAAAGCGGCTGTCGGCATCGAGCGCACGGTTTATCAATTGAATGGCTTCCTTATAATCGCCATTATTTGCCTTGTCGAGCGCAAGGTTATAGAAGTTCACGGCTCTTTTATTTATTTTTTGGGGATTGTACTGCTGGGCAAAAGACGCGCTGCAAAACAGGCAGATGCAGAACAATATAGCTATTCGGTTGATCATTATTATATATAAGAAATGATAACGAAGCTATTCAAAAATTATTCCGCAGTACAGAAGAAAATGTTAATGCAGCCGGCAGCATTCTGTTAGCCGCGAAGACATGAATTTGCGCTGATACCCTGGTATCTGTTGGTGCATACTGTACAACAAATTATTACTATCATACCATCTTGGAAAGAGATAGCCACTAAGACGCGAATTTACACTACATACCTTCGTGTTCATTCGTGTCTTCGTGGCGTACTTTGCTCTTTACAACAAGGTTTATTATTTTTTCTTTTTCTGGCTTTTTGGAGCAAAAATGATCATCATGCGTTTACCTTCTAATTTAGGCAATCCTTCGGGAGCACCGGTATCTGCAAGCCTTTCCGCAAACTTCAGCAACAGCAGCTCTCCTCTTTCTTTAAACATAATAGCACGCCCTTTAAACTGCACATAAGCTTTAACTTTATTACCATCCTTCAAAAAATCCTCGGCATGCTTGGCTTTAAAATTAAAGTCGTGCTCATCTGTATTAGGCGTAAACCGGATTTCCTTTACTTCAGAAACTTTGGAGTTGGCTTTCATCTCCTTTTCCTTTTTCTTCTTTTCGTAGAGGAACTTATTATAATCAATGATCCTGCATACAGGAGGGTCTGCATTGGGAGAAATTTCTACGAGATCCAGTCCCTGCTCATTGGCAAGCTTTAAAGCATCCTGGATGGAAAACACGCCTACTTCCACATTATCACCCACCAGCCTTACCTGGGGTACCCTGATCATGTGGTTAGTACGATGTTCCTGCTGTTGTTCTTTTCTGAAACGGGGGTTGAAATTACCCCTGGTAAATTGCGGTCGTGGTGGAAATGCCATTTACGATTTTTAAAGTGATACTCCTTTTCAGGGAGGTTTTAATTGTTATTGTTAAAATTTGAAATAACCTGTTTAACTGATATCAGATGAGCCCTTATTGCTGTCTTTTCATATCTCACTTCTCACCTTTCACACCTTTCATTCCGATACCCTGTTCTTTATTTCAATAACAGCTTCTTTGATAAATTCTTCCACCGGCTTTGTGCCCGTGTCGCCCTTGCCATGCCTTCTTACCGCTACTTTCTTTTCGTTTACTTCCTTTTCTCCCACTACCAGCATGTAAGGTACTTTGGCCAGTTCGGTATCTCTAATTTTTCTGCCTATTTTTTCAGGCCTGTCGTCAATTTCCGCACGAATATCTGCATTTTTCAATGATTCCAAAACATTTTGTGCATATTCCATGAACTTGTCACTGATGGGTAAAATCTTTACCTGTAACGGCGCCAGCCACACCGGAAATTTGCCCGCATAATGTTCCAGCAAAAACCCGATAAAGCGTTCATGGGTACCCAGCGGCGCCCGGTGAATGATCAGGGGTATTTCGGGTGCATTGTCCTTATTGGTAAATTCAAGCTTAAACCGCCTGCCCTGTGCAAAATCTACCTGGTTGGTTGCCAGGGTAAATTCGCGGCCGATGGTGCTCCATATCTGCACATCAATTTTAGGGCCGTAAAAAGCGGCTTCGTCCTGCACTTCCACAAAGGGCGTGTTGGTACGCACCAGCACATCTCTTACCAGTGCTTCGGTTTCTTTCCATAGTTCTGCTTCATCCACATACTTTTTACCCAGCTTGGAAGGATCGTGCAGGCTGAGGCGCATGACATATTTGTCTATACCAAAAATCTTAAAATATTTCAGGTACATTTCATTTACCGCCTTAAACTCATCATAAAACTGCTCCTTGGTGCAGTAAATATGCGCATCATTCATATGCAGGCAGCGTACTCTCATCAATCCAAACAATTCGCCGCTTTGCTCATAGCGGTAACAGGTTCCATATTCTGCCAAACGATAAGGAAGGTCTTTATAACTTTTAGGTTCCGCTGAAAATATTTTATGATGATGCGGGCAATTCATCGCCTTCAGGTAGTATTTGGTGCCGTCCAGCTCCATAGGCGGATACATGCTATCCTGGTAATAGGGTAAGTGCCCGCTGGTAAGATACAGGCTTTCTTTGGCAATATGCGGCGTAACCACTCTTTTATAACCCGCTCTTTCTTCCGTGTCTTTAGCCAGCTTTTCAAGCGCCTCAATAACAATAGCGCCATTGGGCAGCCACAAAGGTAACCCGGGCCCGATATCATCATCGAAAGCAAAAATGCCTAACTCTTTTCCCAGCTTGCGATGATCCCGCTTTTTTGCTTCTTCCAGCATGTGCAGGTATTCATCGAGGTGTTTTTGATTGGGAAAAGTGATGCCGTATATGCGGGTAAGCTGCTTGTTTTTTTCGTCGCCCTTCCAGTATGCGCCGGCAATGTTGGTAAGCTTAATGGCTTTTATTAAACCGGTTTGGGGAATATGCGGTCCGCGGCACAGATCGGTAAACGCACCCTGGGTGTAAAAAGTGATATTGCCATCTTCGAGGTTTTGCAGCAGATCAAGCTTGTATTCATCACCCTTATCTTCAAAATATTGTACAGCATCTGCTTTTGAAATTTCCTTACGGATATACGGATTGCCCTGCTTTGCCAGTTCCGTCATCTTTTTTTCGATGGCAGCCAAGTCTTCTTCACTTACTTTTCTGTCGCCCAGATCCATATCATAGTAAAAACCATTTTCAACCGGCGGACCCACCCAAAATTTCACACCGGGAAATTGTGATTCCACGGCTTCTGCCAGCAAATGCGCGGAGGAATGCCAGAAAGTAGATTTTCCTTCCGTTTCATTCCAGGTCAGCAATTGCAAAGTACTGTTGCTGTAAATAGGGCGCACGGCATCCCACACCTGCCCGTTAACCCTGGCAGCCAGCACTTTCCTTGCCAGCCCCTCACTAATAGACTTTGCAATATCCAATGCAGTAGTACCCGGCTCATATTCACGTACCGCGCCATCCGGAAAAGTAATTTTTATCATATTTTATTCTCCTGTTCCTGAAAAGAGTGCAAATTTAACGAACTATTGGCGTATCATTTCAATTCATAGGGGTAATTCCTTAGTATTGGGGGTATTTTTGCCGGATAAAAGTTTTGTATGCAATGAAAAACTGGTTTCTGCTGATTTTTGTATTGATGGGCTATCATGGTATGGCGCAGGATCTCAACGGGCAATGGCGGGGAACATTCAATTCGGCCAACAACAATATTGTTGCCGGGGAGGGAGATACGGAATATGTGCTGGAGCTGTATATCAAAGGACAAAAGGTTACCGGCTATTCCTATTCCTATTTTAACTACCCCGAGAAGCGCTATTATGTGATATGCCGGCTGGAAGGCAGCTACGATGCCGCCAGCAAATCGGTGATCGTAAATGAGGAAGAAAAAATCAAGAGCAACACCCCATCGTACATAGGCGACTGCCTGCAAACGCATATCCTTACTTTTTTAAAGCAGGGCAGTACAGAAAAATTAGTAGGCAGGTGGAGAGGATACCGGCCGAGTGGCTGCGGCACAGGCAGTACCGAACTGGAAAGAAAAATCCTGACGAAGGTTACCGTGCCAAAATCTTCGGCGCCCGCGGCGAAGAAAACAACCCCACCGGCTACAAAAAGTAAAACCGTACCACAGCAAAGTCTTACCCAAAAACCTAAAACCGGTTCTCCCTCAGCTCAAAATCCGGCTTCTAAAAAAAGTCCCCCGGTTATAAAAAAACAGCCCGAAAAACCTGCAACCGGTAAAGTAACCACACCCCGCAAGCCGCAAAAGGTAGAAGATGTAACCAGGTCGGGCCTGCCCGACATTACTACGCCAGTTCTTCCGGGGTATGCCAAAAGAAGTAAAAATATACTGAAGGTCATAGAAATCCCAACAGTGGAAGAGTTTAAAGTAGATTTTTATGATAACGGTGAAATTGATGGTGATACCATTTCTGTTTTTTATAATAACAAATTACTGCTATCGCGCCAGCGGTTAACAGATAAACCGCTTTCTTTAAAAATAAAGCTTGATACTACCCGCGCAGAAAATGAACTGGTGATGTATGCCGATAACCTGGGTGCTATTCCGCCTAATACGGCCTTAATGATTGTAACCGTGGGCGGTAAACGGCATGAAGTGTATATTACCTCTACGGAGAAATCGAGCGGAACCATACGGTTTAGAAGGAAGGAGTAACGGCAGGAGAAAATTTGAGATTTGAAATTTGAAATTAAATCCGAAAGACCACAGCGGGAAATTTCGCAGTTGCTTTGTTCCTGCCCCGTGTAAGATAAAATAAGTAGGAAAACGGAAATCAGAAATGAAATACCAGTTAGGCGACACGGTTTTACTGCTCCATTCGGATGAGGAAGGACAGATCATTGATATTATTAATGAAAAAATGGTAATGGTAAATGTAAAAGGGGTTAAGTTTCCCGCTTACTTAGACCAGATTGATTTTCCTTATTTCAGGAGATTCTCTCAAAAGAAAACAGATATTAAAAAACCAAAGCAATATGTTGACGATATAAAAAAAGAAAAGCATAATGCGAAATACAAGGTAGGTGAAGGTGTATGGCTGGCGCTTTTACCGGTATTTGATAAAGATGTATTTGACGATGATATTGTGGAGAAATTTAAGCTCTATCTTGTAAATCAAACAGCAAATGTTTTTTCCTTTACCTATGAGTTTGAGCTTGCGGGAGAAGCCGGGTTTGAATTGCAAAATGAAGTATTACCGCTGAATGATTTTTACCTGCATGATGTGCCTTTTGAAAACCTGAACGATACACCTAAGTTCTGGTTTGAATTTTCATTAACAAAGCCCGATAAAACCAAAGCGGAATACTATGAAACCATTTTAAAGCTGCGGGCTAAACAGGTTTTCCGGAAAATTGAAGAAATGAAGCTGAAGCAGGAAGCCAGCTTTTCATATCCCCTGTTTGAAAAATACCCCGACCGTATCATAGCAGAAAAGCCCGACCTGGATAAACTATCGGCAGCGGGATATAAAATATATGAATCGGCAAAAACAAAGGCAGGCGCTCCTCCGCGCACGGTAGTAGACCTGCATATTGAAAAGCTCACCGATCATTGGGAAAAAATGGGCAAGGCCGAAAAGTTAGACCTGCAGCTAAAGACTTTTGAAAAATACTATGATCTTGCCCTGCAGCATCACCAGTCTATGCTGATCGTTGTACATGGAGTTGGCACCGGCAAACTGCGCGATGAGATTCATGCCCTGCTGCGTCATAAAAAAGAAGTAAAATCCTTTGTCAACCAGTTTCATCCCTCTTTTGGCTATGGTGCAACGGAGATCTATTTTTAACCCGTCTACAAAATGGATCGTATCAATCCCCCGTCTGCACGTAGTGCCGCGCCATTGGTGGCAGATGCCAGCGGGCTTGCAATATAAACCACAAGATTTGCGATCTCATCAACCAAAGCAAAACGCTGAATGAGGGAGGTTGGCCGCAGATCTTTAAAGAAATTCTTTTCTACTTCTGCAACAGAAATATTGTCTGCTTTGGCCATATCCGTTATAAAGTCGCCAATTCCCCTCGATTTTGTGGGACCGGGCAAAATCGTATTAACGGTTACATCGGTTCCTCTTGTTAATTCAGCAAGGCCCCTGCTTACCGCCACCTGGGCGGTTTTGGTAACGCCATAATGAATCATTTCATCAGGAATAAGAATAGCCGATTCGCTTGAAATAAAAATGATACGCCCCCGGTTCCGTTTCAGCATTCCCGGAAAATAATGGCGCGATAACCGTACACCGCTCATCACATTGATCTCAAAAAAACGGAACCAGTCTTCATCCGGGATCTCAACAAAAGGCTTTGGCTCAAATATGCCGGCATTGTTAACCAAAATATCAATTTCAGGAAGCTGTGCTATTATGTTATTAACCTCCTCTACTTTTGAAAAATCGGCCGCTATACCTGAAACATTCGGGCTGCCTGTTAATGCCTTTAATTCCTGTATAGCCTTATCCACGCCCTCCTGCAACCGCCCGTTTATAACAACAGTGGCATCTTCTTCCAGCAGTCTTTTAGCAATTGCAAAACCGATGCCTGCCGTTGATCCGCTGATAAACGCGGTTTTATCTTTTAATTGCAAGTCCATATTGATTTTTTTTTCACATTAAAAGACAAGCGTAATATAACCACACGCTCATTAGGCAAATGGCATGCCTGTTATTTCAAACCGGCAATAAGGCTTGCCGGTGCTTCTTTCATTAAAGCCTTAAGATTGGTTTGCACAGCTTGCACAAACAGCGGTAACGCAGAAAGATCATTGCCCCATAAGCCGGCATCGCCTAATACCTGCTGCACCAGCTCGTTCGCTTCGTATTTTTTCCACTGCTCAAAAAAGTAACCTGCTTTGTCATCATTGATGGGGTATGATTTTCCGTTCCATTCGCCCAGATACTCATCATTTTCCTTTTTTACCGCTTTCATAAACAGCAAATAAGCGGCAAAGCCCAGAGCAATATGCCGGGGAACTGCATTATGATCAGCAAAATACTTCAGCAGCACCGGCACTACCCGCATCTTCATTTTGGAAGTATACTGCATGGTTATGCTGATCCACTGGTGTTTGATATAGGGGTTGCGAAACCTGTCTAACACCTGCAAACCGAACCGTTCCGCTTCCTTTGCATCCACTTCAGCGGGAATGGCGGAAGCGATCTCGCTGAGCATAATATCATGTACGAACTGCCCGAATGCTTTATCTTCCATCGCATCCTTTACCGTATTAAACCCGGATAAAAAAGCGAGGCCGCAACTTAGGGTATGCGTTCCATTTAGTAAACGGAGTTTAAGCTCACGGTACATTTCTATATCGGGCGCAATGATCACCCCGTTATCGGCAGGTGCAAAAGATAATATCTTTTTTACGCTGTCATCTCCTTCAATGGCCCACAAGCGGTATACTTCGCACATGATCAGCAATTCATCGGTGTAGCCCAGGTCATCTTCCGTTTTTTGCTTTATTTCAGCGGCAGGCTTTCCAGGCACAATGCGGTCTACCAGCGAATTACAAAAAGAATTGCTTGCTTTCAGCCATTCCATAAAAGCAGGCTCCAGCTTATTGTATGCAGCTAATTGGGAAACAATAGAAAAAAGCCGGTTGCCATTGCCTACAATTAATTCAGTAGGAATAATAACCATACCTCCATCTGCCTTACCTCCGCAGGCCTTATACCTTTCATATAAAAAGGCCAAAAGCTTCGCGGGAAATGAAGCAGGCGGTTTCTGCCGGATATCCTCCTCTACCAATGTTATGCCAACCTCTGTGGTATTGGAAATAATGATCTGCAGTTGAGGGTTATATGCACATTTTAAAATTTCATCCCACTGCTGCTTTGCCGGTAATACCCGGCTTATAGCCGAACAAATCCGGTTCTCTTCTACTTTTTTTCCTTTATCTATGCCACGCACACACAAAGTGTACAACCCATCCTGCTCTTCAAAAGCATCGGTTCCACCGGCGCCTGTTGATTTTACCACCACTACCCTGCCGTTAAATATACCCTGCCTGTTGGCTTTATCTATAAAATAATCCGGCAGTCCGCGCAATAATACCCCGGCGCCAAATTGTAATACCTTTTCCGGCAGATCAAATACATTGGCTCCCGGTTTTTGAACCGTCGGGGAGGCAATAGCGGAAAGATTGGTTTTGTTGAGTATCATATATAATAAGCTCGAAGATTAAAAATCGAAATTCGAAAAGAATTAAATAAAACCAGTCCGCTACAATGCTAAACCTGTCAGGACTGCTCTGCATCAAACCAGCCCGGCAGTTCTGACAGGTTGCTCATTTCCACACTTCCACATTCTCAAATTATCTTACCTGCCCATTACCCCGTATAACCCATTTTTCCGTTACTAATTTCTCCAGCGCAAAGGGTCCGCGGGCGTGGAGCTTTTGCGTAGAGATGCCGATTTCGGCGCCCAAACCAAATTCTTCCCCATCGGTAAACCGCGTGGAGGCATTATGGTAAACAGCCGCGGCATCCACTTCATGCAAAAAATATTCCGCCTGCTTTTTATCTTCTGTTACAATCGCTTCGGAATGTTTGGTGGAATACTTACGGATATGGCTAACTGCTTCTGCGGAATCCTTCACCACCTTAACAGCACATTTCAGATCGAGGAACTCTCTTCCAAAATCTGCAGGTTGCGCTTTCCGCAAATAAGGATATCCTTTTAATATTTTGTAAGCAGCGGGGTCGGCAAATATCTCTACCTTAAACTGTTCCAGCTCCGGTTGCAATTTCTGTAAGAAAGCCGGGGCAACAGACTGGTCTACCAGCAATGCATCCATAGCATTACACACCGAGGGGCGGGATACTTTCGCGTTTACCGTGATATTAACGGCTTTACTGATATCGGCTTTCTTTTCCACATACACATGACACACGCCCGCTCCCGTTTCTATAACCGGCACCAGGCTGTTCTGTCGCACATAACGGATAAGGCCATCCGAACCGCGCGGGATCAGCACATCCACGTATTGCGTAGCGGTAAATAATTCCTGCACGGTTTCCCTTTCCGATGGCAGTAAAGTAACTACGGCGCCGGGCACCCCGTTCTTTTTAAGCACCTGCTGTATAATACGCACGGCTGCGCGGTTTGAATTTTCCGCTTCACTACTGCCTTTGAGCACGCAGGCATTACCGCTTCGAATGCATAAAGCGGCAATATCAAAAGTAACATTGGGTCTTGATTCATATACGGCTCCCACCACACCTAAGGGAACCGCTATTTTTTCGAGCAATAAACCATTCTTCAGCTTACGTTTCTCCAAAACCTTTCCCGACGGATTGGGCAGGCGGCTCACCTTACGGATGCTTTGCGCAATACCTTTAATTCTTTTTTCGTCTAATCGCAAACGATCCGTACGCGGATTGGCAGCATCCTGCTTTGCCACATCAGCATGGTTCGCTTTCAATATGGATTTTTGCTGCTTTTCCAATTCATCCGCCAGCATCAGCAAAACTTTCTTCAGCTGCTTATCGTTCATTGCCCTCAGTTGGGGAGCCGCTTCGTAGGCTTTCTTTATTTGTGCAATGGTAGTACGCATCTTTTTTTATTAAAAAATCACAATGTCATCGGCATGCGCCGCTATAATATTTTTATGTGCAATTTGTTTGCTGATCTCGGTTCCGCTGAGCTTTGCTTTGGCCACGCCCACAATCGTTTCGTCTTCATCAATAAGCTGAATAACCTCGCCTGCCACAAAACTACCCTTTACTTTTTTAATGCCTACCGTAAGTAAGCTCTTCCGGGCGTGCAGCGCTTTTGAGGCGCCTTTGTCTATATACACACCACCGATGGTGATAGATCCGCTGGCCAGCCATTTCTGGCGGGCTTTAAGATTAGAGGCCTGCGCAGTAAAGGTGGTGCCGCTCTTGCCCTGCAGCGCCGAAATTAAGGTATCCTTTCCGCTTAACCCACAGATGATAACGGTTATTCCCAGCGAAGCAGCCAGCCTGGTAGAGGTGAGCTTGGAGAGCATACCGCCCAGCCCCAGGCTGGATTTTGTTTTGGTTACATAGCCGAGTATGGCAGCATCAATTTTTTGTACGGTGGGTATAATATTTTTTTCAGTATCCATCAATCCCCCTGCGGAAGTGCAAAGAATCAGCGTATCGGCATCAAAGCCAATGGCGATCAATGTTGCCAGTTCGTCATTATCGGAAAACTTAAGCTCAATATTGCTTACCAGGTCGTTTTCGTTTACTACCGGCAAAATATCGTTTTGCCAGAATTCGCCAAAAGTTTCCTTGAGTTGCAGAAATTGTTTGCGGTTGGAGAAATGATGCCTTTCGCACAGGGCCTGCGCTACCGTTATGCCATACGCCGAAAAATATTGGTGATATAACTGAATAAGCATGGGGTTGCCCACTGCCGCTGCCGCTTTTCTTTCTGTTAGGGTACCCTTGTATTTCTTAAAAAATGATTTACCACTACCTACTGCCCCGCTGGATACCAGCACAATATTATACGTTTTGCCAAGCGTAGCAATTTGCGCAGCTATTTTTTTTATAACAGACTGATCAATCCTTCCTTCCTCATCGGTAATAACAGCCGTACCTAACTTAATGACCAATACTTTTTTAAGCATGAATAAAACTTCTGTTGTAAAAAGAGCACAAAAATAAGGATAAAGAACTTTCCAATTTTCAATACTAAAAACCACATTCGAATTATCGAATCAACATAATTGAAATATGGTAGAGGATTTTTACGGAGTTTTAAGATCGGTTGATCTGACTTTTATTATCATTTTACCGTACGTGTAGTTTAAGAATATTGTATTGCCTCCGTGCACTAATTGATATTAAGATTAATGCGGCTATTGTTTCCCAATGCTTCATTACCCGAATGGTTTTACTAAAGTTTATTGCAATAATATTGGCTTGCCTACGGCAGATGTATACATTATACCGTTTGCCTTTACACTAAACCCAGTGCTATCTACATGAATATCTATATTTTTTCCGCGAAGTTTTAATCCTTCCAGTTTTATTGCTGAACTGAAAGCCGGTAGAACGGGATTAACTGTTATCCTTCCGTCTGGCAATGTCTTAACTCCAAACAATCCAAAAATCACCATCTGCGCCCCACTGATAGCTGAAAAGTCACTCTGCAATGGCGTGTCTTCCCGATAACCCATATAGTTCGCTACTTTGGAATCTCCCCAATAAGGCAAGCGTTCTCCCCACCACAAATGCCGCTGTAATAAATCATCAGCCGCAGCCTGGTAACCGGCATTGTAAAAACGCTGACAGATAAGTGGTGGAAAAGCCACGTAACTACCGCCGCCGCCATGGTCTATATCTGCCTGGTCGTAAGCGGAATCCAGTTTGGAGATACTGTGTATACCATAATCACCCAGAAACTCACGATCGTTCAAATGAAACAACAAACCTTTTTCGACCTCCGCATCAAACACCCCGGTACCTATAAGGGTGTACATAAAATTTGTCATTCGGATATCCTTTTTTCCTTTGCTCTCAAAGAAAAACCAGTTATCCCGCGCACTCCACAGGCGTTCTTTAAGCAGTTGCTTTAAGGTTTCGGCCCGTGCAGGTAATGCTTTTACCGGTTTGCCTGCAATCTGCGACAATTGATACGCCCGTATATAACTCAGGTAACGCAATCCGTTTACATCGGGCATAATGCCCCTGTAAGGATATCCTCTCCGCAATTCAAGATGGTTCTCGCCATCATTGCCATAATCCACCAACTTTACAGGCTTTTTTAAATCATCTCCAAACAGTGCATTACTGATTACATGGTCATATACTGTTCGACCTTCAACTATCTCATTCAGAAATTCCTTATCTCCCGTATGCAATACATAGAAGTAAACCAGCTCAATAATCTTGTCCTGGTTTACCTGATACCAAACGCCTCCTGCAGCACCGTCTACCGGGTTAAAGAGAAAATGCCGGGTAATATCAATTTTCAGGAATTGTTTAATATGCGCTTTTGCTGCCTGCGGATCATACAGGGGAAATATCTGCGCCGGTAATCCAAACTCCCACAAATAATTTCCTACACATCCGCCAATTACGCCACCACTCCCATAATAGGGGTGCAGTACAAACTCAGGCACATTCCATCTATTGGTAAGCAACACAACCAGGGAACGATAATAATATTTTTCAAGCCGTTTATCACTGGCATGAAAGCGGGGGAGCTTAGTAATTAAATCGTTCAGCCTGTTAATATAAGCATCCTGTGTTTTCTTCCTGGCTTGTTGAGGATTAGCAAATATTCCATCCATATAATCATTGCTTAAAGTGGAACCGCCTATTTCCATTGCAATATGGAGGGTGAGCTCTTGGCCTGCTGCCAGGTGCACTTTTGAATCCCAACGGGAGCCTAACTCAAACCATTGTAAGCCGGGCACATCCGACCTGATAAAAATGCGCCCACTACTGTTAGACCGGATCATATTATTACCCTGCAGGGAATTGAGCGTTTTGTCTTTTGCATCAGGACGTTTAAACTCCCACTTATCAACGTAATTCAAGCCACCCTCCACGCAAAACTGAACAGGCACATCAATATCCTTCCCGCTGCTATTGTTAAGTTGAATAGTAAAAAGTACGGCACGTTTACCATCAAGCAAGGTTATGATGGTTTTTACTTCTACACCATTAACCGCTCCTTCCCGATATACTTCAAACGGATACCACCTGTAATTTTTGGTGGATACCTTTTCTCCAAACAACCTGCACTGAAGTAAAAAATCTGAACTGGCATAAGGAGGTGCAAACAATCCGCTGATAGTGCCAACATTTGTATAGTTTACTCTTGTGGTAATATATCCATTCGCAATACCAAAGTTATCTTCCTGCATTATATTTCTTTCACCATCCAGTGCCAGCAACTCCAGCATTTCCGGCCTGCTGAAACTTTGTGCCATTGTAGTATACATTCCGGTAAATGGAATGATACAAATAATAAAAAGTTTAGTCCATTTTATCATAACGATGTATTTTAGAAGGTATTTGCCTGGGAAAATTTTTACACCATACTATCTTCCAGCAGCTTGCCTTTGGTTTCAGGCAGCACTTTCCATATAAAGAAAAAAGTAGGAACAGCACAAACGGCGAGCACCCAAAAAGTAACTTTTTCTCCCAGGTGAAAAACGCTTACCGGAAATAGCTGTGCCACCAGCCAGTTTGCCCCGAAAAGCATAAAAGTAGCTAAAGCCATAGCCTGCCCTCTGATACTGGAAGGAAATATTTCAGACATTATGATCCAGGGTGCCGGCCCTAAAGAAACAGCGAAGCTTGCAACAAAACAGGAAATGGCTATCAGCAATCCATTTTCAGAAAAATTTTCACCCACCAGGAAATAACCGATGAAGAGGAGAGCAACAAATACTCCTGCATTCCCGATCAATAATAAAGGACGCCTTCCCCAGGCATCAATCTTCCACATGGCAACCGAAGTGAATATCACTAATACTACTCCAAAAACCAATTGGCTGGCCAATGCATCTCCGAACGACATTCCGGAGCGCTCAAGGATAATGGGGCCATAATGTAACACAATGTCAATGCCACTGAGCTGAGAAACAATTGCTAAAAAAAGCGCAATGAAAGTAGTTGTTCTGAAAGGGTGGCTTATCAGCCTGCTCATTGGCAATATCTTTTCTGCAGACATCGCTCTTATTTGTTCAATTTCCCTTTCCGCTTCCTGTTTACCGACAACGCGGGTTAACAGCTTCAACGCCACATCAGTCTTATGTGCATGAATGGCCAGGAAACGCGGGCTTTCCGGAACTCCCGCAAGCAATAGCAGAAACGCCAGGGAGGGCAGTACTGCAATACCCAGCATCAATCTCCATTCTTCGATGCCGGAAAAATTCATACCTAGTATAACACTATCGGCTTCCATCGCTTTTTGTATACATATATTAGAGATGTATGCCAATAAAACACCCACCGTAAGTGTCAACTGATTAAGCGCTACCACGCGTCCTCTTATCCTTGCCGGGGATACCTCTGCAAGGTATAAGGGAGATGCCATTGCCGCTACGCCCACAGCTACTCCACACATCAAACGAAACAGTATAAAAAAAGAAAAGGAAGAGGACAAAGCAGCCCCGGCAGATGATACCAGGAACAAAATTCCCGTCAGCACCAAAGTTTTTTTTCTTCCGAAATGGTCTGCCAGGTAGCCGGATACAATCGCCCCAATCACACTTCCCAATACTACCGAGCTTACTATCCATCCCTGGAGTACAGGATTTTCCTCCAAAGCAAAATAGCGAACCAGAGGACTCAGCGCACCAGAGATCACGGCAGTGTCAAAACCAAATAAAAAGCCACCGCAAGCTGCCGTAAGCGCTATAAACAATATATAAAATGAGCCATGCTTCATAAGGGTTATTATTTTGCTTTTTAATCTATTCCGTATTTTTCAACGGCATCCCAGTTCAGTTCAACGCCCAGGCCAGGTTGTTCAGGTAACGGTATAGCCCCGTTTACCATAATGAGCGGTTCATTTACCAATTCCCTGCGCAATGCGGAGTCACACATTTCCGCAGGCAGAAACTCTATCATCGGACAGTTAGGAGTAGCCGCAGCCAGGTGGGCAGTGGCAGCCAGGCTAATCCCTGATTTCCAGCAATGTGGTACAATTAGCTTTCCTCTGTCCTGCGCCATATTGCATACTCTGACAGCTTCTGTAAATCCTCCCACTCTTCCAATGTCCGGTTGTGCAACATCAATTTTGCCTTTATCCATCAACTCCCTGAATTCAAACCGGGTATTTTGCCACTCGCCTGCCGCTATTCGTATGGGCGATTCTTCTGCCAACAGCGCATACCCTTCCAGGTTATCTATCTGTAAGGGCGTTTCCAGAAAGTATATATCAAGGTTTTCCCACTTTCTTATCGTTCTCAAAGCCGCTTTTGCATCATTCCATAAATACTGAACATCCACCATTATACGCATATCCAATCCGACGGCCTGTCTGCATGAGCGAATAATATCTGCCATTTCCTCATCTGATCCTTTTAGTCGTGAATGATTATATGGTCCACCCAGCGTGCATTCCAGTTTTGCTGCGTTAAAGCCATTGACTTTAGCCCTTTTAATCCACTCCACCAATGAGTCCCCATATTGCTGAACCGTATCTCCATAAGGCTGAAGAGATGCATAAGGCGTAATATGCGTTTTATGAGCACCGCCCAGTAATTTATAAACAGGTAGCTTTAGGGACTTTCCCTTTATATCCCAGAGAGCCATATCAATAGCTCCCATGGCACAGATCACGGCTCCACGTCTTCCGCTCATACAGGTATACGTATACAGCTTTTCCCATATAGCACTGGTATCAAAAGGGTCCATACCAATAAGCAGCTCCTTCATTCCCATTGCCATAGTATGGCTTCCCGGTGATTCAATAGCGGCTTTAGCCAGCCAGGGACCCGTATCTGTTTCGCCAATGCCGGTAATGCCCTCATCTGTATGCACAATTACGATCAGGTCATCCTGCGAAGAAGATGTGGCATCTTCCTTTAGGTCTGGAATTTTTAAGACCCTGCATTCAATGTTTGTAATTTTCATCTTTTATTCTTCTTAATTGCATGTATTAGTCAAACGCGAGCTTTAAACTCAGCTTTACCACTGCTCAATTGCTTAATGCGATATACTGCTCCACCCCGGTAAGTTGTAAAATCGTGGTAATCCGGGGCCAAAGCAGACTCCCATAATACCGAAGCAGAGGTAACAAAAACATCTTCATAATTCTTACCGCCGAATGTCAATGAAGTAATCTGGGCTGCAGGCAACTCAATTGTTTTCACCAGCTCTCCTTCGGGAGTGTAACGGTCTATTTTGCCGCCAAACCATTTTGCAACCCACAGGTATCCATCTTTATCCACGGTCATTCCATCCGGCAACCCTTCGTTTTTGTCCAGTACAATCAATGCCCGTTTATTGCTTATATCTCCTGTTGCTGTATTGTAATCAAATACATATATTGTTCTGGCAATGGTATCGGTCAAATAAAAGCTTTGCAAATCAGGGCTAAATCCCATACCGTTGGAAAGGTGTATACCTTCATCCACTATACTTATTTTACCATCAAGGTCAATACGAAATAAACAGCCCGGCTCATAGTGTGACGCTTCTGTAAATGCCTCCTGTCCTCCAAAAATTCTTCCTGCGGGGTCTGCAATCAGTTCGTTTATATTTTTAACCGCAATATTGCTGCAGCTATCCGCAAACTTCCTGATACCATTGCCTTCCAGACAAAAAAAGCCATCCCTGCCTGCCATTACCAATCCTCCGTTTTCGTGCAACGCCAACGCGGCTACGTGCACTCTTTTGAGTAAAACAGCGGGTGAAGATTGGGTGAGATTTTTGGCATACACCGCTTCTCCCAATGCATCCGTCCAGCAGAGCATCTGCTTGTCTTCATCCCATAAGGGACTTTCGCCGCAAGGCAAGTTTTGACTGGCAAACAGTTCTACGTCTATATCTGACCGTTGATTCATGCTTTTTTCTATGTGCCCTGAATTAATAATCCAATACCCCCATCCACGCGGTAGGTATGCCCGGTGGCAAAACCGGCTTTATCGCTGGCGAGAAAGAGAATAAAGTTTGCTATCTCTTCCGGCTCCGCAATTCGCTTCAGCAGGTGTATATTTTTTGTCTCTTCCAGAATAGTATCCTTATCATCGTAAGCCTCTATATCTTTTTCCAGCATGGGTGTCATTACAGCTCCGGGGCTCACGCCCAGGCAACGGATATGCGGTGCAAAATCTATTGCTACTGACCTGGTAAACCCATGCAATGCTTCTTTACTTGATGCATATGCGGCCACATTTTTTTGCGATACATATCCCTGCACACTACCCACGTTTACAATAGCGGCACCGGAAGCCTCTTTCATTAGCGGAATAGCATGTTTCGTGCATAAAAAAGCGCTTTTTATATTAACATCAAAAGTGTGATCCCACAATGATTCGTCTGTATCCAAAGCAGTACCATAAGTTTGAATACCGGCATTGTTTACCAATACATTTATTTGTCCGAACTGCTCTTTTATTTGGAAGAACACTGCTTCTATCCGGGCCGGATCAGTAAGCTCACATTTGAAAAAAAATAAACTCCCTTTATACTGATCCAGCTCTTCTGCTATCTTCAGACCATCCCTCCCTAACACAATAACCCTTGCACCTGCTTCGAGAAATAAAACGGCAGATGCCTTACCAATCCCGGAAGTACCTCCTGTAATCAGAACTGTTTTGTTTTCAAATGTTATTAGCATATATCGTTAGTTAAAATCAAAACTAAGATGCATTAAAAGTTTACCATGTTGTAATCTGCCGCTGTTAAATAAAACAGGGTTGGATTGCGGGCCTAATTTTTTTGCATCTAAAAACTTGTCGCCTATTCCGTTTATTATATGTAAAAATGAAATATCGCCTTCCGGATATACCATTGCGGCATTTTCCGGTTTTTCCGGTTCCTCCGGCGTAAGCATCTTTAAATATATATCATTGGTATGCACGTATACTGTAAAATCGGGAGTTCGCTTATTCAGGATATTAACCCAATAGATATTAGCGTGATAGCCTTTAAACTCGGGGTATACATAACCCGACTCTCCCGTTACCGTATTATTATATTTTTTTTCCCATAATCCAAACTGCACCCCTTTGGTCCGGTTCTTATATACACGGTAAGGCCCATTACCCAACCATTTCATCGAAGCGATTCCGGATTCCGGATATGAAAAGCTTATACCTGCAAAATCCGGATTCCGGTCGGGCTGGTAACCCACCTCAAGGTCAACCTGCTGAGATTGCCCTTTTATAATCCATCGGAAAAAATCCTCCTTTTGCATTTTGACATCAACAACCAGGTTACTATCCCGGAAAAAAAATTGTACAGACTCCACGTTTTTCTTATTGTTTACAAACAAAGGTCCATTGGTAAGGGGTATGCGGCTGCCACTTTTACTTACAAAATCCAGAAGCCCGTTTTGCTTATTTATTTTCAATAACAATTCCCCGGATTTTATCTCAAAATGCCTGTCGGTTTCCTGTAAAGCAGGTCTTGCGTAATACTGTTTTTGAAACATCCGCTCCGCATTTTTTTGAGCTGCAGATTTGAGTGGCCAACTCCAGGTATGGATATGTCTTCCGAATGGGTCAATAGCGTGAATGCGAAGTAAATCCTGCTTCTCCCAACCATCAGGTAGTGCAACTTTTAAAATACCGGACCTGCCGGGCGCTAAAGTAATTGAAAGCTCTTCTTTGTGCCCAATATGCTCCGACAAAGGCTCCCCCGGACCGGAGCAGCTAACCCATTCCGCCTTAAAGCGGCATTGATGAAGATCCGTATAGTGATAACGGTTCTGTATAACAAAGCCTCCATTGAATGAAGGGGTTATATATTTCTTTTCAAAAAACACGGGAGACCATACTTCTTTAATGGTATAAAAACTTCCTTCCTTTTCATTGTAAGGTCCTACTATGCCATCAGGCGCTTCATTGCCATAAGTATCCAACTGACCATTTCTGTCGGACCGCTCTACCGCTTCATCTGCAAATACCCATAAAAATCCACCACTGCATAAAGGATCGTCCCACATACGGAGCCAGAAATCTTCCAGTCCGGCGCCGAGTCCGCCATCGTATAATCCGTGCAGAAATTCTGTGGGCATAAAGATCTTCCGCCTGTTAAATCCATCATTACTTAAATAATTGTAGTCCATGTAATGATAGTTATTGAACAATCCGTAATCCTCCCAGGGATGAATTACCTGCCTTTGCTGTATATCCCATTTACCGAATTCCTCATTTAAATTATTGTTCCAGCCGCCTTCATTACCATTATCCCACAGAATAACAGAAGGATGGTTAACATCCCTGATAATCATTTCCTGTATCAGTTTTCTACCGGTCGTATCATCATAGGTCGGGTGCTGCCATCCTGCCAGTTCGTCCAGCACAAAAAGCCCCAGCGAATCGCATACCTCCAGGAAATGTTTATCAGGAGGATAGTGTGACATGCGCACCGCATTCATATTCATGTCCTTTATGAGATTAACAGCCGTAATGCTCAGTTGCTTTGAAGACGTTCTTCCATACCTGGGATGAAAAGTATGACGATTGACCCCTTTCAATTTTATACGGACATTATTGACATATATACCATCGCTCTGCCTGACTTCAACTGTTCTAAAACCAATTTTCTCCGTATGAGCATGCAATGCTTTTCCATCGGCTGACAGCAGTGTAAACTTTGCCGTATACAAATCCGGCGACTCAGGCGTCCACAAGTCCGGCTTTTCAAATTTAGCCGACAATTGATTTACTATGCCTGCAACAGGTTGCTCAAATATCATTTTCCGGCTATTCCTCTCTGAAAATATTTCCATTTTAATTTTTTCCCCGCTTTTTGCGGATGAAAGAAATACTTCAGATATAAAAGAGCCGTCTGCCCTTGCATCTATAGCTACCCGCTGAATATTTTCCTTAGGTTTTACCTGTATGTACACCGGACGAAAAATGCCGCCGAATACCCAATAATCAGCATCTCGTTCTGCATGGTTCACACTTTTGTTATCGGAGTGCTTCTTTACCAGCACTTCGAGTGTATTTGATTTTCCATACTTTACCAAGGAGGATATATCATAACTGAACTCATAAAACGCACCCTGGTGTACCGGTCCAGCGGGCAGTTCGTTTATCTTCACCGCTGCATCTGTCATCACACCCTCAAAAACAATTCTCACTTCCTTTCCTTTCCATTGCTGTGGTACCCGGAAGCTGTGCCGGTATCTTCCCGTTTCCGATAAGCGATCGCCTTTCCCATATCCATAGTAGTAGCCGCCAAATCCTTCCTGTTCCCAGCAGGATGGAACAGGGATTTTTGTCCATTTACCACTTCCTTTTCCTTTCGAACAATAAAAATCCCAATCCGTCCTGTTATCGGCTCCTGTACCGGAAAGATATACCACTTCCGTACTTTGACTAACCTGCCCATTTACCGCAATAGACACCACCAGCAGTAGCGTTGTAATTATCCAGTATTTCATTCGCATACTATTTATCTCTTCATTGATTTGATAACACCCGCGTTAATTAGGTCCCATTCCTGAAACGGCAGGCCATCCCGGATTCTGGTAAATAGGAGAACTGTTTACATCATTCCCTTCCGAAGTGATTAGAAAATGGCTGATCGCGATGGGTGAAAGATAGTGCGCCATGTGCCACTTGTATCCATTATATACCATTGAAACAGGGCTCTTCTCATAGGGGCGCAGATAAGGGCTCAAAGCCGGGTCGGATACCGTACTCTGCGATCCTACGCCGTAGGTGAGTTGATCGGCGTTGTACCAGTGTTGCATATCTCCCCACAACTTAAATCCTTCAATGTGATACGGATTGGCGATCAATTGATCCATCGAGCGCCACCTTCTCAGGTCCATGCTCCTGAGGCCCTCACCCATCAATTCGCATCTTCTCTCCCTGCGAATATTGAACAAAGTTCTGTCTACCAGGTTCCCTGCGGAATATGCGCCCCAGTCGCCCAATGCTTCCTTATCCATCTCGGTGACGTCGATCGTTTTCTGGAAGTCCTCATCCACACCGCCGCGATTTCTGATAGCTTTCCAGTAGGCAACGGCCGTCGCATCGAGGCTGCCGTTCTTCTCGTAACATGCTTCAATATAATTCAAATATGATTCAACGGCCCGGAAAGATATCTCCCCCTGTGTGCTATAGCCGTCCTGATTCTGGTTATTGTCCAGGTTCAGCCCCTTACGATGTGCGTATCCCGTAGTATATTTCTGGTGCTCATGAGAAGCGAGAATATCGGGAGCGCTCTCATATATAATCACCGAGGAGTTATAGAGTGCTTTTACCTGTCCCGGAATTTTTAGGAAAAGCTGCAGGCGGTTGTCCCGGTCCTGCGGAATAACGTCCAGGGTTTCATCGCCATGATATCCCGAGCCCGACGCATAGATCGGCAAGCCATTGGCCATGAGGAACGACTCCACCATACCGCGGGTGAGGCCGACTCCCATATTACCATTGTGGTAGCTTTTACCGGCGTAAGAAGTTACGCCCATATCCCTGCTCATTTTTCTCCACATCAGCACTTCGCTAAAGCCCGACATATCCACACTGCTGAACATCTCGCAATAGGGGTTGGTGGGATCCGAAGGGCTCTGGGGAAAAGATTGAATATTGGTTACAAGCGGCACCTGGTCCGCCACCTGTTTGGCTGCATCCATCGCCTGTCCAAGGAAATAGTCGATCTCCGCGTCGATGCTTCCGGTAGGGAAATTATACTGAGTGTTATAGTCCTTCAACTTACCCGGCCACTCTGACCCGTTCGGGACAAAGGCAGTACCCTTAAAATACTTCAGGAAGGTAGCTTCATTGAGGGCGACCCGGGATTTGTATTGCAGTGCCACCAGCTTCGACAGTCTGTTCTTACTTCCATCAGGGGCTACCTCCTTCATAAAATAAATGGCAGAGTCCAGATCGGAAAGAATGAACCGGGCGACCTCATTCCGGGGTGCTCGTTTACTGTTAGCCGTGAGCACGGCCAGATCGTCGGGGAGCACTTCCTTTACCAGGGGAAAATCCCCGTATGTTTTCAGGTTATCAAAATAGAACTGCGCCCTGAAAAAATACATCTCCCCGATATAGTGTTTGATGTTGGACAGGTTGCCTGTTATGGTACCGGCCGCATACCTGGGAAGAACTGTTTGGAAAAAGTAGTTGCAGGTATAGAGCGACCCGAAGCTCCATCCTCCCGAAGAGGGGACCTTCCACTCGCCCGGAGCAAAAAAGGTGGAATAGTCGATCGACGCCTGGTTGTCGGTATTAGCGTCGCCGATGTTAAAGCCGTTGGTGGGGCCATACCTGGCGATCGCATAGGCAGCGAGATGGGATTCATCGGTCAGATAGTTGGCGGGCGTGATATCCGAAATCGGCGATCGGTCCAGAAATTCTTTGCTACACGCCGTAAACCCGGCAATTGCAATACAACAGTATAAAACAACCTTTATATTCAATCTTTTCATAATTAAACAGTTTAAAACGTTAGGTTTAATCCGGCGCTATATACTTTGCTTAAAGGGTATACGCTTCCTGTAAAGCCCTGGTCAAGCACTTCCGGATCAAACAGGGGGGAGATACGGGAGAAGGTGAAGAGATTTTCCCCCGACACATATATCCTGAGCTTGCTTATCCGGACTTTGTTCGTAACGGAAAACGGCAGTGTGTACCCTAACATGACATTCTTCATCCGTATATAGGAGGCATCCTGCAGGTAGCGTGTCTGAGTAACCTTGTTCCTGTCACCCTCCCAGTAGTCGCCGTTAAAATACGGGCGGGGATAATAGGAGTCGAGATTCAGGCCCAGCGGGTGATTTGGATCGTCTCTGAAATAGTCGAGGTGCGGAATATATGCCGTCGCCCACCACACGTTGGGTCCGGCGCCCCAGAAATTATATCCTCCGTTGAATATCTGGCGTTTCATGACACCCTGGAAAAATATCCTCAGATCGAGTCCTTTCCAGTCGGCCGACAGGTTAAGGCCAAACCGGTAGCGAGGCGTACGGTTGCCTATGACCGATATATCTCCCGGATCATCTAAAGTGCTGGTACCACTATTGATCCTGCCATCGCCATTCAGGTCTTTATACATGATATCGCCGGCGCTCCAGTTGCTTCCCAGCGCGCTCTGTCCGCCGTTGGGGAGCGAAGCCAGGTGCTTATTCATCTCTTCCTCCGATTTCGCTATGCTTATGGTGGTATATCCCCAGATATTGCCCATAACGGAGCCGGGCAGGTAGGAGTAAATATTATTTGTTGGATTGGGATATTTCAGGATAGTGGTAACTGCATCGGAGATCATCAGCTTGGCGCCGTAGCGAAGTCCGTTGCTAAGCCGGTCGTTCCAGTTCAGCTCCAATTCGAATCCTCCGGTTTTAAGGTCCGTATTGTTGGTAACCGGCACGGAAGCGCCCAATATGCTGGGAAGTTGAGGAGCGGGGCCCACCATATTATTGGTGTACCGGACAAACAGGTCAAAGGAAACGCCGAGGCGGCTGCGGAACGCTTCCAGGTCCAACCCGGCGTTCCAGGCTTTTATCGTTTCCCAGGTCAGGGCGGCGCTAACAAGGCCGGGGCTCGATGCTGTATTGGGTCGGACACCATTCACCAGCCATCCACCGCTGGACATGCTAACAGGCATAGTCACGTAGGTCGGATAAAGGGAGCTGGTATTCTGGTTACCCAGCAGTCCGTAGGATACGCGGAGTTTTAAATTGTTCACATGTCTTTCGAGTGGTTGCCAGAATTCCTCTTTGGCGATATTCCAGCCGGCGGACACGGAAGGGAATTTTCCCCACCGCCGTTCCGAACGGAAACGGGACGTGCCATCATAGCGGAAATTAGCCTCGAACAAATAACGTTCCTGGTAATTATAATTCAGGCGGCCGAAATAGCCGGCTGTTGCCCAATCCGATTCTCCACCGGAAACCGAGGGGGCAACCACAGATCCGTAGATTGTTTGACCAGTGGTAATATTGATGGTAGGATTCTCGGTAACGATCAGTCCGACGCGGGTAGCCGATCCATTCCTGAACTTATTCAGTTCGGACTGGAAGCCGGCCATGATATGAAAGTTGTGTCCGTTGACCGACTTCCCGTATTCGGTGTAATAATCCTGCGAGATGTAGTCGTTGCGTTCAATATAATCGCTCACAAAATTATCCGGCTCCGCAACATAAGGGTTTCCTTCCACGTCGTGGGCGTAGGTTGTCAGCTTCACCGTACGGGCAAACCGGTCCGACAGCCGGTAATAATATCTTCCGTGTATCTTCCATCCTTTGACCGGCTCCATAGTAAGCCTGAACTGGCTGGAGGTGGCATCGATAATACGGTTATACCGCCCGCCTACTTTAATGATCGACAGCCGGTCGACCGTTACATCGTATAGATTTCCGTTCGGATCATACAGCGGGTTGGCGGGTTGTATCCGGCTCATGTACTGCATGAAGCGGTCTTCAAAATGAGAAGGCCTGTCGTAGTCTTCGCGAGAGAATTTTCCGTTGAAGCCGAAGCTGATCCAATGTGAGATATCGGCATCCAGGTTGGCCGTCACGTTATACCGCTTCAGCGCGTCGCCGCCAAGATTCAGCAACCCTGTTTGGTCGAGCAGGTTACCGGAGATATAATATTTCACGTGATCGCCGCCGCCGCGAACGCCTATCGTATGTTCCTGCGCGGGCGCGCTTTCCCGGAACACCACCTTCCACCAGTCCAGGTTGTCATTTCCTTCCGAGGACCCGCCCGCCCATCTGGCAGGATTACCCTGATCCACGGGAAGATTAGTGAGACCGGGTTTACCGGCGATATAATCCTGTATCCGCTGCAGCCGGTCTGGTCCAACAAAATCCGGTGCTCCACTATTATTTGACGCGTCGTTAATAAAAAGCGCCCATCGATATGAGTCGGCCGTCTCCGGGAAATTCATCGGGCGGGTAGAGCGGAAATTATTATTGTACACCACAACAGGCTTACCCTTCGATCCCCTTTTAGTAGTCACGAGGATCACACCGAAGGGAGCCCGGGAACCGTAAATGGATGATGCGGCTGCATCTTTCAGGATAGAAATGCTTTCAATATCGTTCGGACTTAAATGGTTGAGCGTGCCGACTGCCCCATCAATAAGGATCAGCGGTCCGCCACTGGATCCCTGGCCGATGGTATTCACGCCACGGATATTAAAATCCTGCGAGAAAGCACCTTCCAGACTGCCTCCATAGCTACTCTGGCCTATCTCCAGGCCGGTGGCCAGTCCTTGCAATGCCTGCGAAACCGTTGTCACCGGGCGGGATTCAATATCTTTAGCATCAATAACCGAAACGGAGCCTGTCAGATTCACTTTCTTTTCCTTACCGAACCCAACCACCACTATCTCATCCAAACTTCCGCTCCGCAGTAATTCCATTCCTACATTGAATTCTGTTCCGCCCGTCAATTTAATTTCTTTCTCAACATAACCTACAAAGCTGAATATTAAGGCTGAAGTATTGTCGGGGACCTGCAGTTTGAACAGACCCTGTTGGTCGGTGGTAGTGCCCGCTGAGCCGCCTTTTACACTTACACTCACGCCGCTCAGCGGAGCGCCCGCTTCGTCAGTAACTTTTCCGGAAATTTCTTTTACCATCCGGTTATTTTCCGGCATACCGGCAATGTGGCAGGGGAGGGCTTTTGCATTTCCAAACTGCAGTAAACAATAAATGAGTAGTGGCAGTTTTTTAAAAATAAGGCCTGTTGAAATCTTACACAAGCCTTCGCCCGGGAATGCGGCATTTTTATACTTCATTTTCATAACAAGAATCAATTAGTTAAGGAATATGCAATATTAGATAAGTAAGCTGCTCACAAAAAGACGCAAGTTTGCAGGTTTTAATACTATATTTCCTCCCAGCTAATAACCTATTAGAAACTGATTCTTTTCAAAAAGAATATTAATTTCGAAATCATTATATGATACCGGTATACCGCAGAATCACATACTCACAGTTGTTTTCATTTTCCACGGTTTTGGAAAACCCTCCGGAATTTAAAACTGCGTGGCATCATCATCCTGAATATGAGCTTATCCTTATTTCGGGTAGCGTGGGTACGCGTTTTATGGGCGACAGTATCAGAAAATTTACAGAAACTGAACTTGTACTTATAGGTCCGCATCTGCCTCATTGCTGGAAGGAAGACCCCACAAACATTAACCCTGATGCTACAGCTTATGTGATTCATTTCTCGGAAAGCTTTTTAGGAAAAGCATTTTTCGACATCCCTGAGGGAAGGCTTATTAAGCAACTTCTTGAACGCTCTCAATTGGGGCTGCGCTTTTTTGGAGAAGTGGAAGACGCATGTGTTTCCAAAATTCAAAAAACATTTGAAACATCTGACTTTGACAGGGTACTAAGCCTGCTCGACTTGTTGAACCTGCTTGCAAAAGCTGAGACTTACGAACAATTATCAAGTGCAGGATTTACTGAACAGATCATAGAAAACCAATCATATCGTATCAACAAAGTATTGGAGTATACGCTTGAAAACTTTACAAAGCCTATTGATCTGAAAACGATTTCCGACCTGGCGTGTATGAGCAGAACTGCGTTTTGCAGGTTCTTCAAAAAAAGCACCGGCAAAACCTATTTCGATTTTGTGAAGGAGATAAGGGTAGGTCATGCCTGTAAGCTTTTACAGGAAACAGACGAAAGCATAAATTATGTGGCCTATACTTGCGGATACGAAAACATATCCAACTTTAACAGGCAGTTTAAAGAACTTTTGAATACCAGTCCCTTAAAATACAGGTTGGCTCTTTTAATTTAACAAACATTAATCAGCTTAACAACTAATCAGGATCATAAAAAAGAGAGCAGGAAAATGGGATTTTTCTACCGGTTTATATTATTAAGAATGAGATACCTATATTACTGATCCACTATGGCAATAACCCGGTACGATTGTATTACCTGCAAGGTCAGGAACTGCTCTATCCTCAATAGTTGCGATACGCATACGCTTACCGCCATCAGTACCTATAAGCTATCTAAATCGCTTCAAAAAGGAGAAAGGCTTTTTTCGGAAGGTGACCCTATCCGGGGCGTTTACTTTATTAAGAAAGGATTACTCAAAGTGGAACTGAACGGAAAGCAGGGCCGGCCGCTGATCCTGCAAATTGCCGGCAGGGGCGCCGTTTTTGGCCACAGGGCAAATGCCGGTCACCGCTGCCATACCAGCTCTGCAATTGCAGTATCTGATGTGTTGTATTGCTATATACCGTATGACCTGTTTGATGAAATTGCCGATAAAAGCCCGGTGCTTAAGCAACAGATCATTAACCAGTTCCTGAATGAACTGCAACTGGTGGAAAAAAAGGCCGTTAACCTGGCGCACAAAACCGTAAGGGAAAAAGTAGCGGAAGCGCTTTTGCTGCTCGCGGAAGTATATCAGTACGAAGAAAAAAAACAAAGTTTTCGCATCAGCTTCTGCCGGCAGGATATAGCCGACCTGGCAGGCACTACCAAAGAACAGGTTTCAAAAGTATTAAAAGACTTCGAAAAGGAAAAGCTGATCAAATGCACCGCTAAGAAATTCAGTTATCTCCATACCGGTATGCTGCGGAGCATCTCTAACCAATGTTCATTACCTGGGGATGGAAAGTAAGACATTACTATTGCAGCATACCATCACTATAGTGGCGACATAAGCCCAGCAAGGAGAAATTTGTCTCTAATTTTTTCACTACTAAACTCCCGGAAATTTTATTATTTTTAATGAAATTTTTGGGATATGAATATCAGTGATAAAAAGACTGAAGTGCTGGAATTGATCAGACAAACCAATGACAGTACTTTGATTGATGAGGTATATGACATCCTTCACCCCGAGACAACATTGGAAAATGTAAACGTAAAAAGCCTTCCGTCTAAACTGCAGCACAAAATAAATAAGGCTCTTGAAGACTATAAAAGCGGCAACTATATTACACATGAGGAGATGAAACAAAAAGTGCAGCAATGGCTTACCAAATAGTCTGGACTGCAGAAGCCGATAATGATTTTCATTCCATTTTTCACAGGTGGGTGGCGCAGCATAAATGGTTAACTTACCTTATCAAAAAAAATTATATTTGCTCTATGACACACACTTCAACACCCAATCATAAAATACACCAGGGCCGCAATGTAAAACGCTTCCGCGAGATACTGGGCATTAAGCAGGAAGGCCTTGCCCTGGAACTTGGCGATGACCGGAACCAAAGGAGGGTCTCCCTGCTGGAGCAAAAGGAAACCATTGAGCCCTGCCCTGCTGCAACAGATCTCCGCTGCCCTGAAAATACCGGTGGAGGCTATTCAGAATTTTGATGAG
>CAYVEI010000031.1:0-6317 GCA_964450515.1 uncultured Terrimonas sp.
CCTGCTTATTGCTTCGCCATCATATTTACCGTTTATTATGGATGACCAGGAGTAAGGGTGGGCGTTGCCGGGACTCATTCCTATTATTCCGATTTTGATCATTTGAGATTTGAAATTTAAACCACAGAGGCACGAAGGACACGGAGATGCACAGAGTGGTTTATAGTTTATGATTTATAGTTTTGAGTTTTGCTTTGTTTCGCATTTCCACATTTTCACATTTTCACATTCCTACCTCAGCCATCCCATTTTATCCCAATAGGGCAGGTTCAGAAATGCCGGATCAGGATATGCCAGAGATTGTGCGGCAACCAGCTCATCATCTTTAAGATAACGGCCATTGGCCGCTGCAAGCGATTGTTTCAGATAGTCAAGCTTATCCATGCCCACCAATACTGATGACACCTGCGGAAAGGAAAGCGCAAATTTCACCGCCAGCTCAGGCAGGTTCGTACAATTGCCATTTAACAGTCGGTGGTACTGTTGAATATGTTTTTCCACCGGCGCCAGCATGGCATGTAAACCCGTGCCCCTGTTGCTCAGCAGGCCTTTTAATAAAACCGACCGTACCACTATGCCTACTCCCTTCTCTTCTGCAAGGCGGAACAGGGATTGCTGCCGCTGATCCATGAGGTTAAAAGGCAACTGCACCACATTCCATACACCATGCGTTATTACCCTTTTTGATTCTTCGGCCAAATAGGTTGATACGCCAACAGACCGCACCTTGCCTTTTGTTTTCAGCTTTTGCATTTCCTCAGCAATCGCATCCCGGCCTAATATCTCCATATCACCCTGGTGCAACATGTACAGATCAATATAATCCGTTTGCAACGCCCTCAGGCTTTCTTCAAGAGATTGACGGATGATCTTTCTTAATGTTCCATCGTCCGGCAGGTTTCCTTTGTCATCTCTGAAATGCCGGCACTTGGTACACAGTACGATTTCATCCCTCCGCCCCGCAAATGCCCTTCCCATAATATTTTCACTCACCCCATACAATCTTGCCGTATCAAAAAAATTCAAACCGCTATCCAACGCCGTTAGTAATAGCTGTACGGCATCTTTTTCCGGCAGCATATCTTCTTCCCACTTCACGCCAATGCCATAGGGCAACCCAATTTCTACCCCACCAAAGGCTATCTCCGAAACCGCTATGCCGGTATTTCCCAAAAATCTCCGCTGCATCGTTTATTGTTTTTCTAAATAGGAAGTATTACCTGTTTGGCCTGACCCGTTAAAAGCCCCGATCAAGGAGCTGTAATAATTTTTTAACCCTACCACATCGGCTCCGATACTTACAAACCGGTAACCCATTTCATTCAGTTCCTTTACATTACCCGGACTACCTACTGTACCGGCAAACTTCCCGTGTTTCTTTGCTGCTTCTGCAATTCTTGTTCTTGTTTCAATTAATGTTGGGTGATCCCATACCCCTGGCGCTCCAATGCCCTGGCTGAAATCGCCCGGGCCAAAAAACAACATATCATAGCCAGGCAATGCGGCAATAGCTTCCAGCTCTTCCAACGGTTCCGGGTCTTCTATTTGCAGAATAGTAAATCTTTGCTGGTTGGCTTCCTTTAAATACGCATTAAAATCAACGCCTGTATAACCACCGTCGGCATTGCCCCCATCAATTGCTCTTCTGCCCACGGGATGAAAGCGCGTATGATGAACAACCTCCTTAGCATCCGCAAGGCTCATAATATGTGGCACCATAATACCTGTAGCATCTAACTCCAAGGGTTTTATATAGTTGTTATAAGCGCCGCGCGGTACACGAACAAGGATATCAGTATCATGCGCTTTGGTAGCCCAAACGGAAGCCGCAAGTACCGACCAGTCCTGTCCGATATGTTCCTGGTCTACCCATACGCAATCAAATCCCGCTATAGCCGCTATTTCGCAAACTTTAGGGTCGGTGAGATTGATTTTAATACAACTGACGGTTTCGCCTGCACGAAGTTTTTTTAGCACTCTGCTTTTTCGCATTTGCATCATAATGAATAATGTTTTATGCCACTGCCTCACCCCAACCCCTCTCCGGGCGGAGAGGGGCTAAAGTATTCTCCCGGAGTGGAATTCATCTATTTTTAAAATTCTTTTATAAGCAATAGCGACCTTTAATATCCCATTCAGTCCCCTATACCGGATATTCCTCTAAAACAAATATCTGTTAATTGTTTTTCAGGAATGTCTTGGCTCACGTTTAAACAATAACCGGTCTGCATAACTTAATACAATACCCGAAACAATACCGGCTACCAGCGATACGGGCATGATCCATAATACAGTTATTCCGAAGGCACCCCAGAACGCGACCGCTATAGCTACAGCTACCGATATAATGCCTGCCCAAAAAGTTGCCCTGCCGGTTGCAAAAGGTACAAAAAGCGCCATGAAAAAAAGCACAAACAAAGGGGCCACAAAAAGATTCACTACTTTCATGATCACATCCAATAAATTACCGGGCACTTCCCCCACAAAAAAGCTCAACGCCATTACAATGGCTCCCGTGATGTAAGAAAGGTTTTTTACCTGCTTCAGCGGATCCGGAACAGATGATGTTTTTTTCCGGAACCGTTTAATGATATCTTCCGCAATAACCGAAGAAACACTATTCAATCCCGAAGACATGCTCGACATGGCCGCTGCCAGCAGGCCCGCTATCACCAACCCGGATACACCGGGTGGCAGGCCTATCATAATAAACCGGGGGAAAAGTGTATCTGCCTGCTCATTAAGACTTTTACCCGCAAGCAGAAAGTTTTCATTGCTGGTAAAGAAAGCAAGCATAGCCAATCCTACCAGCGCAAGAAGAATATAAGCTATAATGTTGGAATAAAGTGATATTCTGAATGATTTACGCGCCGTATGAATATCTTTTGTAGAGAGGTATCGTTGTACCGCCATCTGGTCGGAACCCGAAGTACATACATACCATACAAAAAGCACAAGCACAGCATTTCCAAGAGTTGTACGTTCTAAGGGATCAAAGCCCAATCGCAGGGTATCCCAGTGCTCCGGCCATCCGGCAGGGAAGATCGCCGTAAAAGATTCCAACTGAAAACATACCACAACAATGCTCAGCAACGCTCCGCCGAGAAAAATAAATGATTGTATCACATCGGTTACCACTACGGCTTTCAATCCACCCATGGAAGTATAAAAAATAGTAACAACAGTAAGCAAAGCGCCGATCCAGGGTACATACGACCGGTCGAATTGTATAACGGAATACAGGGCCACATCTACTGTTACATAAATGATAGTGGCCATCCACAGCAGCCGGAGCGAAAGGAACATAAAGATGGCCAGCATGCGCACACTTAGTCCCAGCTTTTTTTCCAGTATTTCATAAGCGCTGGTCACATTCATTTTCATGAAACGGGGAATAAGCCACCACCCCACCACATAGTATACCAGGGGGAATGCAAGTATACCGGCAAAAATAACAGGGCCGTGCTGGATCAATTCTCCCGGATAAGTGAGGTAGCTCAATGTGCTCATCAGCGTGGCAAACAGCGATATGCCTATAGCGGTAGGGTTCATCTTCCGTCCTCCCAGCAAATAGTCGTCCTTTGTTTTATTTTTGCGTGAATAAAACCAGCCTATAAAAAGCATACCCGCACCATAAGCCAGCAGAACGATCCAGTCTAAAAAAGTGAGTGTTGTGCCGGTAACGGGAACTTTGATCAGATGAAAAATCATTTGTTGAGGTTTATTAAGCCAAATATCTGCTGTTATTAATAATTACTCCTTTCCAAAAATACCTTTCCTGTTGTAACACCGCTGTTACTTTCATCCGGATATATGATACTATTTTTCAGCACAGGCAGCCGGTAGTACCCGTGCATTATGCAGAGAAACCTGTGTTTTTTGTGCTTATCACCTGTTATGCAAGCCGCGTAAAACCTGCGCCGGCAGTATAGCTTCCTGTTTCCTGCGCGAGGGCGCCATCCGTAATGATCTTTTCGATATCAGCAAGCACATGATCTAAAGCTTCCAGCAATAGCGTTATATGCTTTTCTTCATGCGCATACATCAAATAAAAGATGGATGAAACCAAAAATCCCTTTTCCAGCATTTTACGAATATAGAGGGTTTTGGCCGCCAGTGCATTTTCTGCCAGTTGAAAAGTTAGCACAGGCGTGGAAGGCATTCCTCCTGTTTCAACTGCACAGGATGGATACCGGTCCGCAATTTCCTTTAATGCTTGTTGAAATTTTATACCTTTCTCCCACACCTCCTGCTGCACCTTTAAGTCCTGCATTTTTTTGAGCACTGCCAAAGCTGCTGCAGTACCCACGCCATCTGTCCAATAGCTGGATGAAATAAAGCTGGCATCGGCATCATTCATTACTTCCTCACGGCCAACAATAACCGCAAAGGGAAAACCATTGCTCATGGCTTTTGCATAAACTACCATATCGGGCTCCACTCCTGTTTTTGACAGTGCTCCCGGAAATCCGTATCGCAATCCGCTGGTAATTTCATCCACGACAAACACAGCATTTTTTTGTTTACACTTTTCCCGGATCCTTTCCAAAAAATCACCCTGTGGAAACTGCGACCGCATAGGTTCCATAACCACCGCGGCAAAATTATCACCCAATGCATCTATCGCCGCTTCAAAAGAATTCCAGTCATTATACTGAAAAGGTACTGAAGTCCCTGCCAGCTCCCGCGGTACGCCTTTTGGTTGTAAGCCCGGTAACAAATGACCATCCAATGCGCCGGTGGCACCTATGTTGGCAGCGAGGTACCAATCGTGCCAGCCGTGGTACCCGCAGAAGGCGATGCCGCTTTTGCCGGTTGAGGCCCGGGCTATACGCACCGCCATTGCCATGGCTTCCCCACCGCCACGCGCATAACGTACTTTACCGGCCCAGGGATGCAGTTGCAACAATAAGTCTGCCAATTCCACTTCCTGCGGATTAACAAGCGAGCAATAAGTACCGGCTGTCAACCTCCTTTGAACGGCAGCAGTAACATCTTTATCAGCATAACCCAATAACACGGCGCCAATGCCTCCTGCAAAATCAATATAACGTCTTCCGGCCATATCCCACACTTCACAACCCGAACAACGGGAAAAATAAGCCGGCCAATGCTGCGGGTCAAACATTCCGGCACGCTTGGATAACAATCCTGTTCCCCCGGAAATAACAGTACCTGCCTGCTTCCACAAACCCGGGCCCGAGATGGCTTCCGGTACTGCCTGATCAGGCAGATGAGGCTTCAGCAAACGCAGCGCATTGTTCAGAAAAATATCTTCCACATCCTTTTTCGTTAAGCCTTCGTCTTCACAGGCTTCGCGAAGCGACAGGAGGGATTCTATTCCAATCAACGTCATATCACCGGCGGTTGGCGGCCGGTAGTTTTTTTGAATAAGTTCCGGGTGAAGCCAGAAGAAATGGCTGCCGGTGGTAATGCAACGTCCCCGCATTTCGCTTACCGCAAAATCGGATCCCCAGAGTATGCGTTTCGGGCCTAATGTTTTAATGGCCGCTTTAAAAGATTCCGCTTCGCAAATGGCCGATGTATCTACCGCCACATTGTCTATATCGGCGATGACATGCAAACTGTTCCGGGCATTGCGGTAATTGAAGCTGCGTGCAATATGCGCCAGGATCAGCTGTGCCCGCGGGTAAGTACGGCATAGCCGCCGTATCTCTTTCTGGTTGTCCGCATCATCTATGGCTCCGTTACGAACAATATGCAGCAACATCACTCCTTTCGTTTCGTGTAATATTTCCCACATCCATTCCGGGGCGTATTCGGTTATAGAAGCATTCATGGTATCCGGGCGGGAGGCGTAACAATGATACACTTTAAGTCCGCAAAACAACGCGCTTCGCAATTGCTCTGCAACCTTAACCGGGTCATCTGCAGGCGAAACCACCATCAGCGGCCGACTCAGCGCTGTACCGTTTTGCCGCACCTCTTTTGCCACCCATGCATTCATTGCATCGCGATCGGCAGTTTTTCGCGGCATTCCAAAATAGAGTCCATGAATTTTTCTGGCAGGCATGTAGCGTTGCAAAGCATTGCGGTGCTCCACGCAGCCCAGTTGCTCAATGCCATCCAGGAACGCCCACTCTCCTTCTGGAAAATGCGCTGCGCGATAAGGATGCACATGTATATCAAATACTTCATCGGGAACAAAGCCTTTGATTTTTTTGGCAAGTTCTATATCGGTATTATTCAGTGAAGTCTGAAAAATCATAGCTTTTTATTTGGTCTGTTTATATCCCCTGACCAAGTCAGGGAAGAACATAGGATAATACGAAGTCGGAGACATCGTATAGCGGGGG
>CAYVEI010000031.1:6417-34316 GCA_964450515.1 uncultured Terrimonas sp.
CAAGTCAGGGAAGAACATAGGATAATACGAAGTCGGAGACATCGTATAGCGGGGGAAATGCAAAGGATGATAGGGATGGGTATGAATATCATAGATTTCACCGGGCACGAACGCGCTCAGTATGGATGCCGAAAGCTCATGGTCCTGATCACTTAATGTTTTGATATACTTCATGGCAGATGTATAATTAATCGAAAATTTCTTATTTACTGCAGACAGGAGGTGCCGTTACCGCAATTCTACTGTGCTTGTGCATTTTTCTCCTTTGAACACATAGAATGATAGGCACACAGGTACACATAGGTTTTTATTCTTCTATTGTGCTTCTATGTTCCTACTGTGTCTATGTGCGTACTGTATTTGTTTGTTTTAACAAGGGCATAGGCACGAAGGTTTGCTTAATTTCCATTACGGTGTCTTCAGCTTCATTTCGCCAATAATCTTTTCTCCATTTTGAGAATAGCATAGGCCGCGGAGGCGCGAACATCTGCATTGTCCGTTTCTATGTCTAAAGGGTTTTCATTTCTCAATAAAGCAATCAAACCCTGCAGATCATCAACGGTACCTTTTTCAGCCAGGCCTGCCGCTATATCCATGCGGGCGCCTTTATCCGGTATATCCTTATAGTGAAGAAAAGCCTCAAACACCTGCTGATACAAATCTGATGAAATGACAATGCCGGGCGCTGTTATTACTACCGCAGTTAAAAGAACACTTTTTAATCCTGATCCTTCTGGCTCAGACAAAGCGGCTTTGGCAAACAGCTTCCACTGTACATCCGGTAATTCACCCGAATTGCGTACTACATAAGCGGCAAGCCGTCTTGAGGAGACCTCTTCTTCACCTGAAATAGCCATACTCAAAAATGAATCGCGAACACTTAGTAGAGAGTCGGCTGAAGTAAACGCAACACTCCACCGCGTATACAACGATAAGCTTTTAACCGGACTTTTCAATGCCAGCGCTGTTGCATCGGGGTGTTCTTTAAGTGTAGAGACATGAAGCTTCGCCAATGTTTCTGCTGCATGGATCCTGTCTGCACCACTCGTATCCAGGAATGCGTTCATAATTTTGTTCGTCCACTCTTTTTTATCATCCGGTTCTTCCGTTTCCTGTGCAAGTACGCGCCAAATACCAATGCGGTAGGGAGATTTGTTCCCAAATTGTTTTTCTTCTTCTATATAAATTTCACGCACATCTCCCGGATGCCCGCTCCATATTAAAAACTCTGCTGCATGCACTTTTACCCATTCGGATTGTGTTTGCATTACCGTTCGGAGCACTTCAATAGATTCTTCTTTAAGTTCGGATGAAATAGCTGGTGCCTTATTAGTATTATTATCACAAGCTGCCATAAAAAGAAGAATATAAAAAAGGATTATAAAAGATTTTCTGCTCATGAAGAGTGGAGTTAAGATTGAATCCATCGGATTTGTGGCAATCAGGCATCAGCCGTTAGGTAGTGAGTACTAAGGATGAGACGAATACTCCTCCTTTCACTTCTCTCTTTTCACCTCTCACCACATGCTTTATTTTTATCCACGAATTTTAAAATTTAGTCTTCGAATTTTGGCGTTTGAATTTTATTTGGTTCTTGCTATTTGTCTTTTGGCGCTTTGCTGTTATCAGGTATCAGGTGCACTTACACCCTTATACGTTATACCTTATACCTTAAACCTTAAACCTTATACCTCACCCCTCACCCCTCGCCCCTTCTTTCTTCCTGTAATTGTTGCATATATCTTTGCTTTGCTTCCTTATCTTCTTTTGCCGATTCTCCCCAATAAATCAGCCCCATTGCCTTTCTTGTTCTGGTGGCGGTTGTATTGGCGCCTGCCCTGTGAATGGTAAGTGAATGATGCACCAGCAGGTCGCCCGGATTTGCGGGAAAAGCAATTTCTTCTTTTATATCTTCTTCGGTTCCAAAATCAACAATGCCCTGCGAAAAGCCAAGCGTTGTGGTACGACCGTGTGTGCGCATTCCTTTTTTATGTGAACCCTTTATATATTTCACACATCCGTTCTCTTCATCCACCTTTTCCAGCGCCAGCCACATGGTAACCGCCTGTTGCGGGTCCAGCATAAAATAATATCCATCCTGGTGGGGCGGTGTTGCTTTACCGATCTTTGGGGGCTTATTAAAATACTCTACTGTTTTACAAACAACATCCTCATCCAGCAAGGCCCTGGCGATCGCTTCGAACTTACTGTTAACTGCCAGGGTTTTAAAATACGGATCATAATTTTCGAGATCCTGCATTTGCTTTAAGGTAGTAGCATCGTTTTGATCTTCGTAAAAATAATGCCTGGTTGACATGGAAGGAATTTTTTCCGAAATAAACCGCGTTACATTCTCATTCAGGTGCTTTACTTCTTCGGAAGAAAGAAAGCCGGGGATATAAACGTAACCATCCGTGTCAAAAGAAGATTTCAGCAATTTTAGATCTTGTTCATTCATATGTTATTTTTAAAATTGTAGATGATCAATCAGAAAAAATGAAACGAATACAGGTCAGCGTCATGAAGCACAAAACGCAGACGAATGGGTTTTCCAGACAAAGTCCTCAAATCATTTCCTCCTTTCCATTCAATCACACGTTCAATAGTATCACCGAACACCGGCTGTATATCTTTCAAAGCAAATCCCGGAATAGCTACACCTTTTTCATCCTGTATTTCTACCTTAACAGCACCCGCTACTGAAGTCGAAAAATTGATTGATAGTTTACTACCTGTAAATCGAAAAGGCCGTGTAACGATTTCTCCGCCGGACATCGGTGCATTGACCGATACAAAGCCATCAAGGCGCATTGTATAGCGCCTCAAATCACTGGTTAGGGCTTCGCCTGTCCACGAGTTTTCTGTTGAATAGAAAGACATTTCGTTTGGAGCGCCCGGCAGGTCTGATCTGGTTTCGGCAATTCCCCAGCATACATACTGATGTCCATAATTCCAGGTACCCGTTCTTTCTATCCCAGGGCGGAAAAAGCTTTCCTCCCATCTGTCAAAAGCTACGCCATCCCTGCTGGTCATTAACATTGCATCTGTAAGCGCAGTACCATAGCGTAAGTGGTGGCTACTCCTCAACTCCCGATGCGGAAAATCCGGAAGATCACGCATTGAAGGAGACCAGCCCAGTTCAATATAACGGGTAGGTATACCCAATAAAATATGAGGAGCCCTGTAATATGCATTCACCTGGTTAGTATAGAGCTCAGTTCTTAGGGTATCATCATAAGTAACATCTTTTAAATCAGTCCAGTGTATAAAATCTTTTGATACGGCGGTGCGCACCGCTCTGACGCCTCCGGATGTGAGTGTGTTTTCGCTTTTACCATCCTTAAAATACCGCCAATATGCTCTGTATTCTTTTTTAACGCTATCCCAAAAACTCACATTTTGGGAATCAAATGCGCCCTCTGTAATCACAGGTTTATCTGTCATGGGTAACCAATGAATAGCGTCCGATGATTTAAAAGCGAATAATCCCAAGGGATTACCGGAGCATACGAATGCTTTATAACGGGCATCGGCCGGGGCATCAGGATTGATATCTTTAAACATGGATGCGTTATCTCCCATTTTCAATTCCACACCGGCTATATTGCCACTCATGATAACGATATTGTTCTTTTTTGAGCCATTTACTTCATGTATACCCAGCTCTGGTTTAGTCCAGGAAATGCCATCAGTACTTTCAGCATAACAAATATAGAAGGGATGTGCTTCTTTCAGGCTTTCTTTGGTAGTGGTGATATGAGAACCACGATAGTACATCCTGTAAATATCTCCATCTTTAAATAAACTATGGTAGCCGCATGTATTGCCTTCCCATGGCTGGTCATGTACAATTGCTACTCCTTTAGGTTCGGGATGATGTAAAACCCGCTGTGCTTTTCCACTAAGGCTTTCAATCATAAATTCGTCAAGGAACAGCTCTCTGCGGGAACCTATATCAATAACCTGCTTTGTCTTTTGTGCAAACAGAAAAGAAATATTGGTTATTAAAAATAACGGGATAGACAGGAAAAAAAGAAATCGCTTGTAATACATTTTAACCGTTTTTATTATTTATAATCATTCCGGATAATAAGCATCGTTGTTATTGGGTCGGATCATCCTGTTACTAACGCTCTACTATACCAGAATACGAACGAACGCTATGTCGGTAGTATCCGCCGAAGTGCCTGCGTAGTAATAAGCCAATACTTCATTATTTCCGAGATACAGAAGAGAAGGATGCCCGGCGGAAAATTGTACCATCTCCGCCCATGCGTCGTTCATACTGATTTCCCTGCTGTCCTGCTTTCCCGAATCGGCTTCATACACTACCAGCGATGCATCAAACCCACTCCGGATATCTTTACTTATCCGCACAGTAATAACCGGTTTTACCGACCTGTCGATATCAATCGCTATTAATCTTCCATCTTCCAGAAAAATTGGTTGTCCCGGTTGTCCATATATACCGGTATCCCAAAGCGTTCCCCAGGTTTTTCCTCCATCTTCACTCCATTTTGTATGGATGTTCTTATACTGATTGGTTACTCCGTCCAGCGTCCAGAAGAAATCAATGATGGATATACCATCTGCAAGTACCTGCGGCCGCTGATCCCAATAGTACATATTCTTTTCTTCCGTGACCATCACCGGATCCTTCCAGGTATTACCGCCATCATAAGAAAAAACCATCGCAGAGCGATGTATCCACTCACTCTGCTCACCTATGGCTTTGTTGATCTCGAACTGACAAATAATTGTTCCGTTTTTAAGCATTAATGGCGGACCGGTTAATGGTACAGGTGCATTAATACCCTCTATCGTCATTAATTGTGGCACAGACCAGGAGACTCCGTCATCATCCGAAAAGCAATAAAAGATTCTGGTATCTTTTAATGTTTCTTCAGCGGGCTCATAATACGGCAGAGAAGTATCCGAACAGTCTACCCAGTTCAAAACCATCAAAACCTTTGTGCCACCCAGTGGTAAAAAATAGGCTGTCCTGCTCTGCCCCGGCCCTCCATTTATATCCGGTAGTTTTACCGGTTCAAAAGGCTCATTCCATGAGGCTCCTTCATCATCCGACCAGCAAATAACAGCATGCATGAAATCGCAATCTCCTTTTTTCTGTGAAGCTTTAAACGCCGACAGCCACCTGCCGGAAGGAAGCTTCTGAATGCAGGGAAATGTGTTGCTGCTGAAATGACGATGACTGGGAGTGGGAATGATTCCCCTGCTGATAATTTTCATTGCAGATATTTAGCGTTTTCTCAATTGTTTCCAGGGACTAATAAAGTTTTCCAGTTATAAAGTCTGTATCAATGTCTTCTTTTTGCAACGTTCTTTTGCTGTACAGTTTTGGCAAGGTATTTTTCTGTTTGTTCGTTGTTGAAACGGGAGGGTGAAAATGCATCAATGTTGACAGATGTTTTTCCTTCTGTAACTAATTCGGCCAATAACAGCCCTGATACAGGATTATAGGCAAAGCCGCCGGAGTGAAAGGCAACACCAACAAATAAACCCGGGATTTCAGCCACAGGGCCGAGTATCGGCTCTCCATCCATGGAGAAAGTAAGCAGCCCCGTTTTTGAGCTTTCCCACCGTAGATTTTTTATTGCGGGGAAATAAGAAGAAAAATTTTCCTTCACTTTTTCTCTCAAAACAGCTTCTGTATAACGCGGATCTGGTGACCGCAATAGATCGTCAAGATGAAAATTCATATCAGAAACCCGCCATTCTTCCCTCTCGGAAGTTTCAATTCCGAACAGAAACCGCCCACCTGCTGCAGGTCTGCAATAACCATAGAACGGATCGGCATTCACGCAGGGAATATTTACAGTATGCAGAGGTTCTGTAACATAACGTTGATGCACTACTGTTTTTACGGGTAGTTTCAGACCAAGCCTGGAAAACAAAACATTGGTCCATCCATATACAGTACTTATTACGGCATCTGCCTCAATTAATCCGCTCTCTGTTATAATGCCAGCTATGCTTCCCGAGCGTAATACAAAGTCTCTAACCGGTTCATCTTCCCTGATATCAACACCCAATTTATTGCAGGCCATTTTTAGCGCTGCAAGGTAATCTTCGGGCTCACTGTATCCACCCAAAGGATCGAAAAGCCCCACCAGTTCACCGGAAGGGTAAAGATCAGGCCACCTTATGCGCATCTCCTTTGCCGTTAGGGCTTCAAAAGGTGCACCGCATTGCTCATATAGAGGCAATAACAGTTTTCTTTGTTCCCAGGCTTGCTGGTCCAGCAAATTGAGCGTGCCAACCTCCTCAAAACGATAACCGTTCAATTCAGAAGACAATTCACGGAATAATCGTAACGCAACCTTCCTGGCTTCAATACCTGTTTTGCTCCAAAGCAATCCTGTAATGATGCCTGCGGCCCGGCTACTGGAACCATCTCCTGTTTTCCCTTTATCAAAAACAATTATTTTCCCGGCTTTTTTTTTCGCCAGCCTGTAAGCTGTACTTAGCCCGGATACACCTGCTCCTATGATTATTATAGTTCTTTTATTAAGCATACAACATCATTCTCTTTTATAGTCTGTTGATCGCGTGTTTTGTTTGATTCTCAAAATGCATGTTCAATTTACCTCTGATCCATAAATAACTTTGCTACTATTGTGCTGGATTTACATACTATCTTATTAAAGTGGCAGGGTATTATGCCAGCGCTGCAAAATTTGTTGTGAAGAGAGCACTTCAGTAGTAACCAATACATCTTTTATCACACCTTCCATCAATGCTTCATCAGCAGCTTTAGACGTGTGCCTGTAGGTAGTAAAACCACCGGTTCGATCACCTCCTATTACCAAATCATTTCCCAAGTATATGCCCACTTCATGCAAATCCTCTGGCAAATCGAAATATGCTTTTACACTTCTGTCGGAGTACAAATGTGCAGCCCCGGCGTCCAGTTGCTTAACAGCTACAGGGCTACCATCAAAGTAGAGCACTACTTTACCGTAGTCATACGTAACAACAATCTGGTGATATTTTCCATCTCTGAAATTTACGGAACCAGAAGTTACGCTCTGTCCGTTAACAATAAATCTATATCCCGGCATTGATTGACCAGAAGGATCAAAGTCAACTATCAGCTCTCCCGTTACAAAGGAACCACTTCCGCGATAATTGCTGAACAGCCTCGTCTGTTTCGTTGTAGTTGGCTTAACCATTGCAGAAAGGGTGAATCTTGGTCCTAAAAAAGCGGAACCTGGAATTTCTACAGGACGATAAGGACCTTCGGCAATCGGACTGAAAACTACAGTATCCTTAAATGGTTGTATATTCAAAACAGGATCCGGTGATGCGGGTTTTATTATGCTGTCTCCCCGGAAGGCAAACAGAGATGCATTTTTCAAAATGAAACGCAACTTCAGCAACTTTTTAGCAGGTAATTTTTTTCCTTTCCAGTTTGCCAGAATTTCCGTATTGTCCTTTCCTTTAATTGTACAAGCGCTTCTTTCATAACCCGGCAGTACATTTCCCGATGCATCCAATACCTCCACCTGCATCTGCCCACTTTTGGTATCCGCATTTATATATAAATTACCCTTTAAATTGTGGAGGAGCCTGGTTGTAATAACACCTTCTTTTCCCTGCGAATTAAGCGAAGCAAAACGATCTTTGCGAAGAGTAGCAATACCAACTCCTGAACGTCCTTGTTCATTAGAGCCATGAGTAATATCTGAGCCGCCATACCATAACTTTACCGTGTCATGTTCTACAAGAGGATGGTTGGTAGAAAATACCATTCCCTGGTCCCAGGAACCTGCCTTTCCTACCGGCAGGATTGGGATCCTTACCCCATTAACAGCTTCCTGCCGGGTCCAGCGGATGCCGTCTCTGCTGCTTACGAGTTCACAATATATAGGACCATCATTGTTGCCATCGGTAATATGGAATATCCATAGAAAGCCCAGATAGGCAGATTGATAAGCAAAACCGCTCAGCCCGTAAAATTCGGTACGTTGCCCGGGAGTTGTCACCCAATAATCATCTGTACTGTCGGGTGCAAGAATCAGTTGAGCCGATGGCCATTGTTCAAAATTCTTTGTAGCAGTATAACCAACACAACGTCTGTTAAATCCACTAACAGGTGCAAATATTTTAGGATACCCTATATACGAACGGCTATGCGGATCCCAGTTAAAATTGCCGACATCGCCGGGATCTTTAAGAATGGGATTCCTGTATACGTCTTTCCAGTGAACCCCGTCTGAAGAGTATGCTCCCCAGAAACCACTGATCAAATGATCAGGGGAAGTTCTTCCGTAATCATAGTTGATCAGCTTATATCTTTTTAAGGTGTCTTTTTCCCAGGGTGTATATATAACCTGGGGAAGATGATCTTCCTTTGTTCGTCTCAAAAAAATATTGTTTTGTGTTGTTCCCTGAAAGTTTATTAATCCAAGGGATGGTTTCTGCCAGTGAACACCGTCAGCACTTACGGCATATAGATTAGTATACTCGCCATTCCAGGCGTGATACCACATTCTGTAGCCCTTTCGGGGAGATTCTTCCGGTAAAACCGTACCGTACAAATAACTTGTTGTTCCCTCCCATGGCTTATCTGCTGTTAGCACAGGATTATCTCCATACTTAACAAAAGGATGATACTGTCGTACAACGTTCTCTTTATAATCAATCAGGTAATCGTCAACCATGAGTTCCCACGGACCAGTGAGATCTGAATGATTGCTTTGTGACACAACGCGTGTTACAAACAGCATAAGGAATGACAAAAGAGGTAACACGGTTGCTAAACGGATCATAGTAGTATTTGAAAAAAATAAAAACAATGTTATTACAGTCATTCACATATTTATGCCGGGGGCCTTCTTTTCATTGAACGGTCAATCAGGCTAAAACATATTGCCCCTGCAACTCCTGTGACCAGGGATACAGGCATGATCCAAAGTACTGTAATGCCTCCTATTCCCCAGAATGCGATAGCAACTGCTATACCTATAGCTAAAATTCCACCTAAAAAAGTACCTCTTTCCGTTGCGAAGGGAACAAATAACGCCATAAAAAAGAGCACAAATAACGGGGCAACAAACAGGTTCACTACTTTCATAATAATATCATACAGGTTACCGGGTACCTTAGCAACTACAAAACTGAGTATCATGATAACAACCCCCATTACAAATGAGATATTTTTTATTTGTCGCAGAGATTTTTTTTTCTGTCCGTCTTTTCTAAAGCGGTTAAGAATATCTTCTGATATCACCGAAGACACGCTATTTAATCCTGATGACAGACTGGACATAGCGGCGGCCAGAAGTCCCGCGATCAATAATCCAGATAACCCAACCGGTAGACCTATTAAAATAAAGCGGGGAAATAAAGTATCCGCCTGCTCCGAAATCTGTTTACCCTGTAACAAACCGGAATTGAATGTAAAATATGCGAGCATGGATAAGCCCACTAAAGCGAGTAATGTGGATGCAAACATATCTGACAACAGTGCTATTTTAAAGGAGCGTCTGGCAGTCTTTGCGTCAGGAGTTGCCAGATAGCGTTGCACTGAAATTTGATCAGAACCATTAGTGCAAACATACCATACCAGTACCGACAACATAGCATTGGCTAATGTTGTTCTTTGCTGAGGATCAAATTTAAATTCAAATGTCGCCCAGTGTGCTGGCCATTCTTTTGGAAAAATAGCACTCACTGAACCAAGATGCCAGCAAACAATTATGACGCTTAACAATGCCCCTCCCAAAAAAATACAGGATTGAACGATGTCTGTAACTACTACCGCTTTCAATCCTCCCATTGTAGTGTAAATAACGGTGATTATGGTAAGCAGCCCGGCTATCAATGGTATATAAGCCTTGTCAAATTGAATAACAGAATACAGGGCTACATCAACAGTTACGTAAATAATAGTAGCCATCCAAAGCAAACGTAATAATAAAAACATAACTGTACCCAGTAAGCGCACTGACAAACCAAGTTTTTGTTCCAGTATCTCATACGCGCTGGTTACTCCTGTTTTCATAATAGCTGGTATAATCCACCATCCTACAACAATATACACCAGTGGAAAAGCAAGTACCCCGGCAAAAATAATGGGACCATGCAGGATCATCTCGCCGGGAGTGGTTATATAACTCAAAGTACTAACCAGTGTTGCAAATAGCGATATACCTATAGAGACGGGCTTCATTTTCCGTCCTCCTAATAAATATTCTTCTTTTGTTTTATTTTTTCGTTGGTAATACCAGCCTATTCCCAACATGCCAACGCCGTAGATAAGCAATATAGTCCAATCTAAAAAAGACAAGCCCGGGGAAGATATCTGAAGCAATTTAAACATTAGCATCAATCAGTATTAAGAATCAGCTATTTAGAATTTTAAGCCAGCCGGGTAAACCCCTGTTGAAAGGTTTTAACATTATCCATTTCTATTATGCCCAACTCAACGGACTTCTCTATCAACTGTAATGCCTGGTCGAAGCATTCTACAAACTGCTGTAAATGCCCATCTTTATGTGCATGCATTAAATAAAATATCCCTGCCACCAGAAAACCTTGTTCCTGCATCTTAGTAATAAATAACTTCCTGGCAGCAGCAGCATAAGCGGATGTAAAAGTAAAAGTAGGCGACGCCGGCATTCCTCCTACAACCAGGCCGCTGGAAACATATTTCAACGCAATCTCACGCAACCGCTGCTGCAAGGCTACTCCTTTCGTCCATACAGCATCAAATATATTTTCGATTTCCATCTTTTCCAATACAGCTAATGCTGCAGCAGTACCTATGCCATCTGTCCAGTAACTGGACGAAATGAAACTCTCATCAGCAGCAGTCATCACACTATCGCTGCCTACCACGGCTGCAAATGGTATTCCATTGCTCATAGCCTTAGCATAAACTACAATATCAGGTACTACATTATAACGGGTAAGCGCCCCGGGATAACCGTATCGCAGTCCACTTGTTATTTCGTCAACAACCATAACTATATTTTTGCGGGAACAAAAATTTCTAATATTTTGAAGAAAATCATTTTCCGGAAACTGAGAGCGCATTGGCTCCATCACTATTACTCCACAATTATCGCCGAGTTTGTTTATGGCAGTTTCAAAAGATTGCCAGTCATTATACCTGAAAGGAACGGCTGTTCCTGTTAGTTCCCTGGGTACTCCCACAGGTTGCAATCCAGGTAGCAAATGACCGTCCAGGGCATTGGTTTCGCCAAGATTAGCAGCCAGGTACCAATCGTGCCAGCCATGATAACCACAAAAAGCAACCCCGCTTTTACCTGAAGCAGCCCTGGCTATACGAACAGCAACGGACATTGCCTCCCCTCCTGTTCTGGCATAGCGTACTTTACCTGCCCATGGATGTAACTGAAGTAGCTTCTCAGCAAGTTCCATCTCCTGCGGATTCACTAAGGAAGAATAAGTTCCCAGGGTCAGCCTGCGTGTAACTGCCTTCGTTACATTTTTATCGCTATATCCCAGCAATACGGCGCCAATACCACCGGCGCAGTCAATATATTTTCTCCCATTCAAATCCCATACTTCACAACCGCTGCTTTTTGAGAAAAAAGTTGGCCATTCGGTATTGAATTGTTCCGCCCTTTTTGACAACAGCCCGGTTCCGCCGTTAATGACCTTCTTAGCAGACTGCCACAACCGCTCATTGTTAATAACAGATGCATGTGCATATGAAGGCAAATGAGGTTGCAATAACCTTAACGCATTATTCAGAAAAATATCCTCAATATCAGAACGGTTAAGCCCTGTATCTTCACAACTTTCCTGCAGGGCCAGTAAAGATTCTATTCCAATTAATGTAATAGCGCTTTCAGTGGGAGGCTGGTATTGCTTGTCTATAATCTCGGGATGCAGCCAAAAGAAACGATCGCCGGTCGTAACGCAACGTCCACGCATTTCTGTAACTGGAAAATCGCCTCCCCACAGTAATCTTTTCGGACCAAATATCCTGAGCGCTGCTTTAAAGGCTTCTATTTCGCAAACAGCGGAAGTATCCAGGAACACATTTTGAATATCGGCAATACCGGGAAGTCCGTTTCGCGCATTCCGGTAATTAAAACTACGTGCTACATGAGCCAGTATTAATTTTACCCGTGGGTAAGCTGTGCAAAGTTTCCTGATCTGCTGTTGATTGTTTTTATCTTCTATTGCTCCATTTTTCACTATGTGTAACATCAGAACGCCATCCATTTCATTCAACAATTCCCACATCCACTCCGGTGCGTATTCTGCTATTTCCGCATTCATCGTATCTTTTCTGTCTGCATAACAGTGATATACTTTTATGCCACAGCAGGTATCTTGCTTTAATTGATCCGCAATCTTCACTACGTTGTCATGGGGAGAAACCACAATTAACGACCTGCTTAAATCTGTTCCATGACGCCTCACCTCATCTAACGTAAACCTGTTCATAGCATCGCGATCGCCGTGCTTCTCCGGCATACCGAAGTACAATCCGTGCAATTTCTTTACCGGCATATAACGCGTTAAATAACCGCGGTGATCTTCACAACCCAGCTTATGTATTCCTTTCAAAAAAGATATTTCTTTCTGAAAGTGAGCCGAATGATATGTATGCACGTGAATATCAAATACTTCATCAGGAACAAAATCGCTGAAGATTTTTGCAATAGCAGCGTCAGACGCATTGGATTTTTGCTGAAAAATCATACACTATAGTAAATTAAATTAGATGGGTGCACGCCTGCTTTAGTTAAACTTCAAAGCATATAAATCAGCATCTTTCAAATAGATCTTCAGCCTAACCGGTTTCCCCTGCAGTGATGAAACATCTGAATTTCCATTCCAGGAAACAATTCGGCTTATCTCGTTTCCAATAATTTCCCGGCTATCATTAAAAGTATAACCAGGAATGGGCTTCCCTTTGGCATCTAAAATTTCAACCCTAACATAGCCTGCTGCAGAGGTAGAATAATTTATCTCTAATTGTTTTCCTTTAAACACAAATGGTTTTGTTGTTGCATCACCTCCTTTAAAATTAGCCTGCAGGGATGCAAAGCCATCTAAGCGCAATGCATATCTTTTAATATGCGCGGCAGGCTGGGCGTAACTTTCATTTACATACACCGATAGTTCTGTTGGGCTGGTTTGAACAACATTTAATACAGGATAGTTTGAACGTGACACCCAGTTTTCCAACCCAATCTCAGGACGAATAAAAGATTGCATAAAAGTCCTGTCATATACTGAACCGCCACGGGTAGTCATAAAAACAGCATCGGAACAATCTTTGAAATAAGCGGGGTTTACATTTAACGCTTTTGCCTGCTCATCGGTCAATACCTGCCTTTTAGGCATAAACCTGGCGCCTATCGCTAAATAAATTTGTGGCGCCCTAAAATAAGGACTCGTTTGATTGGTATACAAATGATCTAACGGAGTATTACCAAAAGTCATTTTAACAGGAGCTGTCCAATGGATAAAATCCTTCGATGTTGTTCTGCTTACCGATCTGAAACCTTTATACTGGGTAAATCCCCCATCGCTCCATGTACGGAAATAACAAACATATTGCTGCTCACTTTCCGACCAGAAAGCCACATTTTGAGAATCGAAAACACCGGTTTTATATACAGCAGAATCCTGTACTTTCTTCCAGTGAATGCCATCTGCAGATACAAAGGCAAATAAACCCGTTTTGTCTACTCCTCCAAATGCCTTAAACCTTTCCGATGCTTTTGCATTAGGGTTTTTATCGAGAAACGGGCTGAAATTATGCGTAGCCGGTGCGGCATTTGCCAAAACAACATTATTATCTGTTGTACCATCTATGGTATAAATGCCAAGGTTGGGTTTTGTCCAGTTAATGCCATCAGACGATTCCGCATAGCAGGTTACTTCATTTGAGTTACCATCCTTACCTGCTTCCCGTATCCCTCTATAAAAGAGTTTAAACTGTGTGCCATCTTTAATTATAGTACTGTATCCGCTAAAATTCCCTTCCCAGGGATTGTCAAATTTCAAAACAGTTCCTTCATTTCTTGGCGTGTGAAGCTCCTGTGTGATATTGTTCAGCTTTTCTATCAAATACTGGTCAACAAAAAGCTCCCTGTTATTTCCCAGTTGCAGTGGTTGACCGGATTGGGCAAGCAAGCTGGACTGAGCAAAACAAATACATACAAAACATAGTATTACACTCTTTCGAATACGCATGACGCTTTTATTTAAATGGATTAAAAATTATCACTGAATTTCTATAACCGTTCCGGCTATGTAACGATTATTATTATCCTTATTAAAATAATAAACTACCAATACCTTGTTTTCCGACAATACTACCGGCCATGGATAGCCTATATCAGTATTCCCTCCGTCATTTCTTAAAATAAACTCCACTGATGTTTTCCAGTCAGTACATTCTGCATTTAAAATGCGTGCTCTGATACCATAAGGTTTATGCCTGTAGCCATATACCAGCAGAACCCGGCTGTCGGGCAACCGGGTTGCGGTTAAAGGGTGTCCCTGGAAACCCATTTGCTCCCATGAGAATATTTTTCCCCCATCTTTAGAGCGTGCTATTACAGCCTGATCTTCCATGTTAGCTGTGCGTAAAAAACCAATAATATCCCCTTTAGGCGTTTCATATACTGAAGCTTCGTTGAAAGAAGCATTGGCATCTTTTGCCACTTCACTTATATATTCCCAGGTTTGCCCTTTATCTTTTGAGGCAAGTAAATAGTCAGATGTTTTCTTCACGCTATCATGTGCTGCCACAATCCATAAAATTCTTCCATCTTTGGCTTCCCATAATGCGCCACGGTTATAAGCTGGTAATTTTTGCCCCAAAGCATTATAGTGCCGTTCAGGTTGTATATGAGGTGGATAAAAAGGTCCCTGCCATGTTTTTCCATCATCAGCAGACCTCACAACATAACCGCCCAAAAATATATATCCGCCAGACTCAAAATAGGGTTGCTGTAAATTTGGAACTCCATCAGCACGAACCGTGGTCCAGCCATAACTTGTGCATAACAGGGTGCCATCCTTCAATTTAAGAAGACAAGGATCCTGTGATCCTCCAAAAGGATGTGCGTATATCAATTCAGCAGCCTTCGTCCAGTGTTCTCCATCTTTTGATGTAACAGATACCAAATAACTATTGTGATCAACATGATTATTACCCTTCTCTCCAAAAATAGTGCGATTGGGTGCCCTTCGGAACGCCACCATCAACGCTCCGTTCTTAAGTTTAACTACAGAAGGGAAAGTGGAATAGAAGGCTGTGTCACTATACACAACAATGTCTTTAACTTTTTTAATCTGTGAAATACAAGGTACAACCCCACACACGAGGCATACTAATATTAAAAGCAGCCGGATTTTATTTTGACAGAAAAAGAACGTCTTCATTTGTGAATTGTATTTAATGACTTTCAATATAATAAAAAGTCAAAAATCTTTCATTACCTGATACATTTAGTTAAACTTAAAAGAAAACAAGTCTGCATCTTTTAAATAAAACTTCAACCTGATTGGTCTACCTGATAAAGCCTGTACAGACGGGTTACCTTTCCATCCTACTATTCTCTTAATTTCATTCCCGATTATCTCAGTTGCATCATCCTTTGAAAATCCCGGAACGGGCTTTCCATTTGTATCAAGTATTTCCACTTTCACAAAACCTGCCGCCGAAGTAGAATAATTAATTTCCAGTTCCATTCCTTCAAATTGTATTGGTTTTGTAGTTATATATCCTTCTTTCATTTCTGCATGCGCAGACACCAAACCATCAATACGCATTGAATATCTTTTTAGATGAGCGCCTTCCTGCGCATAACTCTCATTAACATATACTGACATTTCATTTGCCCCGGTTTCAACAATATTAAGCGCAGGATAGTTGGAGCGGGACACCCAATTCTCCAATCCTATTTCCGGCCTGATAATTGACTCCAGGAATGTTCTGTTATACAAATTCCCTCCGCGGGTAGTCATAAAAATCGCATCCGAACAATCTTTATAATATTTGGGATTTACATTCAGCACAGCAGCCTGTTCATCCGACACTACCTGCCTGCCCGGCATAAATCGCGCACCAATGGCCATATATACCTGGGGAGCACGATAGTAAGGACTGGTTTGCTGGGTGTAGAGATGATCATAAGGCACATCACCAAACTGCATGGGCTCAGGTTTGCTCCAATTGATAAAATCTTCAGATGTGGTTCTGCTTACCGATCTGTATTTTTTTTTATCAGAAGAAATAGCTGAGGATCTGAGATAACAGATATACTTATTCTCCGTTTCAGACCAAAATGCAACATTTTGCGAATCAAAATCCCCTTCGGTAATAACCGGTTGACCTGCCAATATTTTCCAATGTATTCCATCGGAAGATATGTATGCCTTTAATCCGCTCTTTTTTATGCCGCCAAGTGCTTTATACCTTTCTGTAGCTTTTGCATTAGGATTCTTATCAAGAAACGGTGAGAAATTATGTGTAACAGGCGCCGCATTAGCAAGAATGATATTATTGCTTGCAGATCCATCCATTTCATATATTCCCAATTCAGGCTTTACCCATACTTTCCCATCCCTGGACTCTGCGTAACAGGTAACTTCGCTTTCACTGCCATCGTTGCCAATTTCACGAATTCCTCTATAATACAACCGGTACAAGTCGCCATCTTTTATAACAGTAGAATAGCCGCTAAAATTTCCTTCCCATTTTCTATCGAAATATAATACAGGTCCCTCATTTTTGGGATGATGAAGTTTTTGTTGTACATGAGTAAGATTTTCTATCAGATACTGATCTACGAAAAGCTCCCTGTTATCCCCTATTTGTAATGATTTACTTATTTGAGCAAACAAGCTCGTTTGAATAACAGCGCAAATGATGGCTAACCCAAAAAAAAGGTTCTTTCTTCTAAGATTTGTAAACATAAACATACTTTTCAAAATGAATGAGTGGCTTTACACCTGAATAATGTACACACCTTAATGCCTACTTAAATATGAAGGAGTAAAGATCTCCATCCTTTACTGTTATCCGCAACCTGACAGCGATTCCCTGTAATTTAGCAAGATCAGCACCGGACTTCCACATAACTTGCCGATCCAAATCATCGCCGTATATCTCCTCGCAATCATCTAAAGAAAATCCCGGGATGGCTTTTCCATCTGGTTGCTGAATTTCTACCTTTACTGAACCGGCCGCTGAAGTTGAAACATTTAAGTGAAACCTGCTTCCGCTAAAAGTAAATGGACTGGTAATGAGCTCACCCCCGGCGAGTGGTGCATGAAGCGAAACAAAACCATCTACCCGGATAGTATATCGTCTTATTCTTACTCCTGTTTCCTGCAGTGTCTTCTCCGTTGCATACATTGATATTTCCGCTGGTGCATCTTCAATATCGGATGGCGTCTCTACCAATCCCCAGTTTTGGTACATATCTCCATAAAACCATGTATCATATTTTCTGAGTCCCGGACGCAGGAAAGCCTCCGGCCAAATAGTAAAATGATCTCCGTTTCTGCTACTCATAATCATGCCTTCTGTTATAGCTGTTCCTTCTCTGCGGGAATCAGCCGCCCTTGTCTGCCGGTAATCAAAGCGTGGTAAAAGCTTTGCTGATGCGGTCCAGCCCTTATCTACATACCTTGTGGGAAAGCCTATGAATAACCCGGGTGAGCGATAATATGGGATTACCTGATTAGTATATAATTCGCTGACTCTCCCGGTTGGATAGCCTTTAGGAATTGCTTTTATGTCGGGCACAGTGCCTCCCGGATCTGTATTTGCTTCATAGCTGACAAACTCCGGTTCTGTCCAATGAATAAAATCTTTAGATACTGCAGTGCGAATATCCCGTCCGGCATCTATTGCTGCATTGATGAGACTTACAGAGCCTTGTGTTTTATTACGGAAATCGCGAACATAGCATCTGTATTCTTTCTTCTCAGTATCCCAAAATGCCAGGTTTTGGGAGTCAAAAGCTCCTTTAGTAACAACGGGATTTTCATTCATCAAAGTCCAATGTATGCCATCAGCAGATTTAAAAGCATACAGCCCATGTTCCCCTCCTCCCCATCCGAGTGCTTTGTATTTTGCATCAGGACTACAATCCGGATTCCTATCTAAAAACGGGGAGAAAGCATGGTTACCAATCGAGTCCAGTATAATATTGTTTTTAAATGACCCTCCCCAGTTAATGATTTCAAGAACAGGTTTCTTCCAGTAAATTCCGTCCATGCTTTCCGCATAACAGTAAATATCCTTACGGTTAGGTCTGTCTTTACCTCCAATATAAGAATAGTGCCCCGCACGATAATACATCCGGTATCTGTCTCCATCTTTAAAAACCGTAATATAGTTTGTTCCATTTCCCTCCCACCCTTCATCGGCTTCCAAAACAACATTACGCGGTACGGGATGATGAAGCAGAAGACTGGCCTTTCCTGTAACCTTCTCTATTAATATATTATCTATGAACAATTGTCTGGAAGACGCTATCGGATAACCCCCTTTACTCACCTTTTTCTGAGCATACATGTTTGTTGCATATATCAACATACATATCATTAGGAAATGCCGAAACACCGAACGAAATAAAAGACTTGTTTTGAAAGCGCTCATTGCTTATTCCTATTGATAACCTGGGTTTTGATTAACCTTAGGCTCCGTACTTAAAATGGATAACGAAAGCGGCCAGAGATATTTATAAGTGTCTGTGGGGTTACTTTGAAAATATGGTATTAATTCAGCAGCTTTATCGAACCTCAATATGTCCCACCAATATTTTCCTTCATATAAAAATTCTAGTAAACGCTCCTCTAAAATGGCATTATCATTATCTTCTTTTGACCCGGACACAAATTCATTGCCACTAAAATTACTGCCAAACGCCCGCTTCCTTATTTTATTCATTGCATCAGAAGGGTCTTGTGCTAATTCATTCTGGGCTTCTGCCTTCATCAACAATACATCAGCATATCTATACAATACCACATCATCAATAAAGGTTCTGGCACCTGCATTAATCATTCCGTCAAATTTCTTCTGGATACAACCATAAAACTTAGTATATGCGCTGGTTGCTTCATCATAACTATACAGTTCTGTATAAGTCGCAGTTCTGCGTAAATCCTCCGGTTTAAACTTCTGCCTTGTATCATCAGTCAATGTCCAGTAATTTGCCCCTCCGACAGCACCAATAATTGCAGCTGCTGCAGGATCACTATTGGGTGGATATGCATCTATGTACATATTCTGCATAAAATTGCTTCCTGTTTCATTGAGAAGGAAATTATTCGCCATTAAAATTTCCTTATTCCCTTTATTGTCATAATCAAAGATTCTCCCAAAATCATTCAATAGCTGTACATCTGCCGCGTCTACATCATTCAAAGCAGAAAGTGCTGCAGTCAGATCTTCATTGCCTCCATTTAATTTTTTTGCTGTCCATAAAAACACATCCCCTTTAAGCGCATTTAACGCGGGCTTTGACCATCTGTTTCTTCCAGCAAGAAAACTGTTATCAGGAAAAAGCGATAATGCCTGACTGATATCTTTTTTTATTTGTGTAAAAATTTCTGGAACAGGGGTTCTCTCCCGATAGATAACATCAGGATTATACCCTTCTGTTGGCTCAAGGACTAATGGTAAATCTCCCCATGTTTTGGCCATTATAAAGTAGCAATAAGCCCTCATCGTATAGGCCTCTGCCAGTGATTTATTTTTATCTGCCTCTGTTTTAAAGGAAATGTTAGGCAAATATTTCAAAACAAGGTTAACATCATTAATTACACGATATACTGAACTCCAGTCAGGGCCTGCTTCCGTGGGATCCAATGTATTATTATATAGTCTGAGATTACTAAAATCATTTCCAAGGGACTGTTTTAGATTTTGACTTCTTGATTCTCCCCATAAATACAAGTTTGTGGCAGTAACATTACGAAGCCTTATATACATACCTCTTAATGCTCCGTTTGCATCGTCCTCAGATTTCCAGAATGATGCAGTTGAAATAGAACTGATAGGTTCAAGTTCCAATGTTTTGGTACAACCAGCTCCAATTGTAATTATTAAAGCTGAAAATATTAATATGTTATTTTTTCTCATCTTATTACAGTTTTTCAGTTAGAAAGTAATTGAAGCTCCGAAAATGAATGACCTTGGGTTAGGATACGCGGTTTCTGTATTTGTTTGTTCAGGACTCAACCCTTCGTAATTCGCAAAATACTTCAAATTACTCCCTGTGAGATTTAATGTGATATCAGAAATTTTTATCCGGTTTAGAAGACTTTGCGGTAATCTGTACGCAAGCGTTACTTCTCTTATACATAAGAAATCTGTACTTTGATAAAAACGGGAACTTCCTCTATTATTCCACACATTCCATTGTGCATTCTGATCGGCCCAATAATACCTGGGGATATCTGTAACATCTCCTTCTTTCTGCCATGATCTAAGCATATGCCCGCTTATCGCATTTGCTCCCGAAAAGTTTCCCTCCAGCCTTGCAGCTGTTTCATTATAAATGGTTGCACCCAATGTATAATCCATCCTGACTGTTAGGCTCAGTCCCTTATAATTAACAGTATTTGTAAAACCACCTGTTACCCGCGGAATAATATTTCCCATGTAAATACGATCCCTCGTATCTATAGTATCATTCCTGTCAACGTCCATCCAATTTACATCTCCGCCATACTTCATTTTACTTGCACTGGGTAGCAACATATCAATCGGTGCTTTTGCGGCTTCAGCATTGGTTGAATAAACGCTTACTTGCTGATAGGCATATTGGTCTCCGATCCTTTGCCCTTCCTGCAAACCACCCAGCCATGCATAACCTCCCCTGGCAGGATCATATACGTATACGCCCCCAACCCTGTTATTCTCAATTCCGTTTTCGGGCAGCTTCATAATTTTACTATTAACCTTCGCAGTATTAAATGCAATATTCCATTGAACAGGAGATTCAGGAGATAATACTCTGGCAGATAATTCTATCTCATATCCTTTGTTTTCAAGAGATCCATAGTTTGTTAATATACTGGGAAACCCTGTTGAAGGAGGTAATGTTAAAGAGGTTAAAAGGTTTTCAGTAACTCTTCTGTAGTAATCAAAAATAATACTCACTCTATTGTTAAATAATCCTAAATCTGCGCCTATGTCAAATGTTTTTGATTGCTCCCACTTTAAATTCTGATTAGGCAAAGTTGATATCATAATACCTGAAGAACCATAATATCTTGAAGAAGCATTATATTCTCCCTGTGCCTGGTATAATCCCAATCCGCTTATATTACCTGTTACACCATAACTGGCTCTTAATTTCAATTTAACCAAACCTGCAGGTAAGGATTTCCAGAAATCCTCTCTGTCAAGGTTCCATCCTGCAGATACACCCGGAAAGAAACCCCATTTATTATCTGTACCTAAGTTTGATGCACCGTCATATCTCAAACTTGCACTAAAGAGATACTTGCCTTTATAATTATATGCAGCCCTTGAAAAATAACCTGTCAGTACCTGTTGTGTTTCTGAACCGGAAACTGCTGTTGGTGTTGCAGAAGCATTTAATGTTGGGATGATATCGGTTGCAGCATTTTGACCAGTAGCTGATAGTGAAATATTATTAGCCCATAAATAAGACAAACCTGCTTTTATCTCAAAATCGTGATCATTGTTAAATACTTTACCGTAGTTTAATACAGCATTCACTTGTGGCCTAAAGTTCTCAGCATATGAACCGGTAGCTGTGCGTGAGGTTACAAGCGTACTTGGTCCATTTAAGTACGTCCGCAAAAAATTCCTGGAGTAACTTCCTCTATATTGCATGGAAACCTGAGGGCTAAAAGTCAAACCTGGAATAATTTCGGCTTCACCACCTACAATCAGGGTCAGATCATTTGCAAGGTTTTTTGGATTATACACCGATGACCTATAAAATGGATTGGAATATCCTAAACTACGTCCGGGGGAAAGGGTTCCATCTTCAAAATATAGTTTATCGGTCGCGGGTGCAATGAGAGAAGATTTAAAAATATCTATTGTCGGCACCTGTGTATTCCTTGTATTAGCGTACATTACTCTTGAGAAAATCTTTATCTTGTCATTAATATTAAGCTCCCCATTAAGGTTCATTGTAAACCGCTTGTAATCTGTTTGTATAGCAATGCCTTTACTATCCAGGTATCCTAACCCTAAATAAAATCTCGCCTTTTGAGTTCCACCTGAAACTGAAATGGCATGATTTTGAGAAAGCGACTTTCTAAAAAGCATACTTTGCCAGTCCACACTGTTAAATATTAAAGTTCTTGACGGGTCTGCAGGATCAGGAATACTTTCCCAGCCTTCATTGAGTTTATACTGGTTCTCTGGTGTAAGATATTGTAATGAACCTGTTGTTGTATTGGTAAGATCATTACCAGCTCCCCCCAGGTATGTGCTTCCATCTAATTGCGCGAGGAACGCGGGATTTATTCCCCCGGTTGCTAATATACCCAGGCGGGAAAAATAAGCTTCATCTTTCCCCGTAAGAATATCGTAAGTCTGGGCAACTTCAGACCTCACCAAATCAAACTTATAATTAACCTGCGTTTTGCCTGACTGACCCGATTTCGTTTCTACAATTACCACGCCATTAGACCCCTGTGCTCCATAAATTGCAGTTGCCGCAGCATCCTTTAATACCTGTATAGATTTAATATCGTGTGCACTGATATCATTCATATTACCCCGCAACACCCCATCAATAATGTAAATTGGTGGTGAACTATTTGGACTATTTATGGAAGTTCCGCCTCTTACAATAATATTAGGTGCGGCACCGGGTTGCCCTGAATTAGTTTGCACCCTCACCCCCGCCAATGTTCCCTGCAATGCCGCTGCTGCATTAGAGTATGGAACATTCTCCAGCACCTTATTATCCAGTTTTGAAACGGCTGTTGTTATCTCACTTCTCCGTTGTTGCGAACCAAACCCAACCACTACCACTTCAGATAATGCGTCGGCACTGCCAGACAATGTTACGTTCACACTTGTATTACCGTTTAGGGAAATTTCCTTTTCCTGAAAGCCAACCGAACTAACAATAAGTGTTATATTAAGATTAGCAACATTGATAGTAAATATACCATCTTCGTTCGTGCTGGTGCCACTTCCACCGCCTTTTACTTTTACACTGGCGCCAACCAACGGCTCGCCCTTTTCATCTGTCACCTTTCCGGTAACGGTAGCAGTTTGCGCCTGTGCTGATGCCAGGTTAAAAATGAGGAAAAGGAGCATAACAGGCAGCGCTTTGCACGCCATATTGCCCAACAAATAAAATGTTTGTACATTTTTACAGAGTTGTCGAATCATAATCGCAGATTTTGGTAGTTCTATTAAAAAATATTGTCTTAAATAAAATTTCAACGTCATTGTGCAAACAGAATCGTTAACAATAATTTCATTTTCCAAATCTAATTTTAGTAGCACTTAAAATCTGCTACTTTTATTTACATTCTTAATACTATTTTTCAAAAAAGGAAGCGTAAAAAAACAGGCGATACAAGAACAGCAGCGGCAGGCATAATGGAGCATAAAGCACTAACCATACCTGGTTATAGTGCAGCAATGCCGTTATCCGGAAGGAAAGTTTATTTAGCTAATTGCACTAAGGCAGTTCTTACCGTGTATTCCCCCTCCTCCTTTACATGACTGCTCCTGCATCTCCATGTTTCATAACCGCCTTTTTCTATTTCATGCGCGGGGGGTATATAACCAATGTATCCATTGGCCATGGTAATAGTAAAATATTTACCGGTGCTGATATTATTTTTTAAAGCCAGTCCGGTTTCTGCGAAGAACTCCCCTCCCAGCGCGCCTATAGAGATATCCCCGATCTTTAATGCCTGTATAGGAAATTCGATCGTATCGGGATATTCATTCAGCAGCACCTGCTCCCGTGCATATATTTTAACCATCGCTTCCTGGTTGGGAGTGATCAGCCGGTAATCTGTTTGAGATACAATTTCTTTTGCAGCTTCCACTTCTGCAACGGATGGCTTGCGAACGCCTAATGTTACATCCTTAAAAGCTGCAGACAATAAAGGATTAGCCTGCCATTGTATATTTTTTATTGCTCCGCTTAATTTTGCCGCAAGGTCTTTCCCGATCATTTCCTTCTTCTGGTGTTCTTCTTTGGGATAACGATCCGGCTGTAAAAAATCCCATATATTGGCTTCGCCGCTGGTGCCGTTGCTTAATATGGCCACAAAATCTTTTCCTGCTTTTAAGTTGGCTGAGATATGCCTGGAGAATACGCCGAAATAATCTGCAGTTACAGTTCCGTTGGCGCAATCGCCCACATAATGCATGGAGTAGTTTGCCAATACACTGATCCATTCGCCCGAAGCTGACATTACCGCAACTGCGCTTAATTCCGGATCCGGCTCTGAAGCTCTCTTTTCAATAAAATCCTCGCCGCCCGCCGGGTTTGTTTTAATTATATCATAACCACCCGTTACAGGATTTAACGCTTTATAACCCTGCTTCATATAATAGCGCCTGCATACTACGTGATCGGGAACATTGATAGAAGCATGCCCGATCTTTGCGGGTTGCAATCCCGCCAAAGCACTTTTTACTGATTGAACAATTTTAGCGCCCAGGCTTTTCCGGTATGCCAAATCGCAGGGGCCACCCAATAAATCCACTATGGATCCGGCATAATGGGTATGCGTAGCCGCTATTAAAATATGATCTGGTTTTATGCCTGCATCTTCCTGTATCCTTTTTTTCACTTCGCCTATAAAATCCTTATCCATCGCACAGATGTCAACAATAACAATAGCCAGCGTTGTCTCTTCATTTTGCAGCACCAATGCTTTTGAATACAATGGATCATGAATGGTATGTGCATAAAAAGCAACAAACTCACCGTTGATGATGGTTCCCAGCGGTGGCGTAATATCTGTTTGAGCGGCGCCGGCGGAAAAATTATTCATATGAAGTTGATCTTATAAATTTTGATTTTATATCGTTAAGCCTCATCCTCTTATCCTTCTCCTTGCAGAGAAGGACGGTGCTGCAGAATACGTCCAGACTATATCACTACCAAATCATCTATGAATACATCCCAACAAAACTTTTCACATTTTCAGATTCTCACATTCTCTCCCATTTTCAAACCAGCCTGCCGACTGGCAGGTTTTCAAATTGCTCAATTTTCAAATTCATTCTCATATTATCACATTTTCACATTTCCACATTACCCCCATGCTCCCCGTAAAAACCTCAGCCAGTTTTTATGAAATATATTGTCAATGTCTTCTGTTTTATATCCACGCGCATAAAGGATAGCTTCATACTTCTGCAGATCGGCAATACTGTTCATATCCCAGGGCGACTGTTCTGTTCCAAAATTTCCATCAAGGTCGGTACCAAAAGCTACATGCAAACTATTGCCCGCTATCTGACAGATATGATCCCAATGATCTACTAAGTTTTCAAGGCGGATGTTCAGTTGCCAGGGATCGGATACCGTATCAATAAAGCGACTGTCCATTGCCCAGCAATCCAGCATGCCGCCAATTACCGCATCTCTTTCTATTAAACGTTTTATCTGTTCATCACTCAACTGCCGCTGGGTTGGCGCTATCGCTCTCACATTGTGATGGCTTGACCACACCGGTCCCTGGTATATTTCCATTACCTGGTCAAAACCTTCATCCGTTAAATGGGTTACATCAAGAATGAGATCCAGTCTGCTCATTTCTTTTAAAAGCTCAATACCCAAAGAGGTGAGCGGGCCGGTCATTTTTGTTCCGGGCGCATATCTTCCCGGGCCAAAATGTGATATTCCAACGGCTCTCAATCCATAATCATACGCTTTGTGCAGGTAAGAAACATCCACTAAAGAATCCGCACCTTCCAAACTCAGTATGTATCCAACGGGCTTTTTTTCAGCGGCTATATTTGTATCATTCCATAATGCTAAATGATCTTCGAGCTGCTGCAAATTGGTAACGGGTACCATTTCACCCAAGGCTTCCATCTCCCTGTACCAGGCAAGCTGCGCCTGCGTCATAGCCCATGCCTGCTGTGGCGAATGCCAGCTTGATCCCGGCAATGAACTTCCAAAAGCCGTTACACGGGATAACTGGGTGGCTACTACTAATCCAATGTTTCCCTTTCTCAATTCCGGCAGGCACACCGTGCCTCGTCCCCTGTCATTCTTATCTTTCAAATTCATCTCTCTCAGCCTTATCTCTTCTAATGGACGTGTAAGATCACGGTTCCATTCCATCGCGTTCATAGCAAGATCAAGATGCGCATCAATAATAAATCGCTTATTCATACATCAAACTGATAAGTATACATATCATATCGCCTTTTATTCAAAGGAATGCTCCTTCAAATATTTAAAAGGATATTTATCAATGATCGTTTTTATCCGGTAACTGAATTCGCGGAATGTTTCTTCCCATTTTTCCATATCGCCTTCCTGGTATTCATACAGCCCTTCACTGTTGCCGGGAGATCCGTTGGATTGTTGAGCGGCGTTTATAAAAAACGCAGGAACTTTTCGCACCTTCGACAATTCAGGGTTCAGGTCTTTCATCACCCTTCCGTAAGCGCCGGCGCCGCCCATCAGATCAATATACCTGAAATTCCCTGCAAAGGGTAAATAATAACCCGGATCATTTCTGCACGCCCTGTCTATATCTTCTACAGAAGCATACCCGTTCTCTACGAGGTAAAAAGCTTCCCTTGTCATGGCAGCCATCATTTTGGAGCGAATACCAAGCTCGCCCTCAATAATGTAAGGATCTTTGCCCCAATATTTTTTTGCCTCATTGGCCAATTGACTAACCAATGCCCTGTCATTTTTTGCATTGGCAATGATCTCCATAAAATAAGTGGTGTGTGCAGGTTCTGTCCAGTTAAGGCCTATGACGCGCTCCGGATGCATAATGCCTTCCTGCAAAACGTACAAGGGAATGCTTTCCGTATTAACACCGATAACCGAACCTGCCGGTAGCTTTCTTTCCAATTCCCTTATCAGCGATTTTTTGTCAGCCACATCTTCACCTGTAACGGCAATAACCAATTTATAGTGCAACTCCTTATCCAGTGTGCCTGTAACTTCTAATTGTTTTCTGTTAAACGACTGACCGGTATGCCGGAGTAAGTCGGCATAATGAACAGCCATATTCTTTTCAGCCACATTTTTATTTCCGGTACACAATGCCACCGGATATCCGGCCTGCAGCAAACAAGCAGCAATGCTAAATGCCAGCCGTCCCTCTCCTGTTATCAATACCGTTTCTTTCTTAACTCCATTTAATGCCATGCTTTTTTATTTGAGCATAAGTAATGCAACTCATGCCGGTTTATATATTGCTGAACACTTCTGCCGCGGTATCAACAGCATGGTCTGTATCTTCAGCGGTATGTGCCGCGCTGATATACCATAATCCTCTTCCAATAATTCTTATACCCCTGTCGTGCATGCCAGCAATGAATTTCCCCAGCTTAGCACGATCTAAATCCAGCGTATCCCGGTAATCCTTTATTTCAGTTTTGTTTGTAAAAGCAATATGAAACATAGGGCCGGGTCCCTGAACCATCAGGTTATGACCGTATTGGATAGCGGCCTTCCGCAATCCTTCCATTAGCCTTTCTCCATATTGAAACATACGGGGATAAGGATTTTCTTTTTCCAACACTTCTATGGTAGCAAGCGCAGCAGCAACAGTAGCGTTGCCCGAGTTCATGGTTCCCGCATGAATTACCTTTGCTTCTTCAATCAAATGCATCCATGCTTTCTTTCCCGCCACCACGCTTATGGGGTACCCGCTGCCGATAGCTTTGGCAAAGATGGAAAGATCGGGACTGATATTAA
>CAYVEI010000032.1:0-18700 GCA_964450515.1 uncultured Terrimonas sp.
TTAATGCAAGCTTCGGCTATTATGAATCGAGGAATAAATACGATAGTTCGGGCGATGCAATACCGGAATTAACTTCTCCCGTGTTATTGAAAGCATTCATTGAAGAACATCTTACAAAGCATAATATTCTGCTGGTTACGGCGGCCGGTAACAAAGATGACGCGATGGAAGATCCTGAGTACAATCCGGCCGATACGCTGCAGAAACGCAATCTCGACAGTGTATACTTTTATCCGGCATCGCTTGCGCCCGTTTTACCCAATGTTATAGCCATAACCACCGTATACAAAGACCAGGTAAGCCCTACCCAGAATTTTTCAAATCAGGTAGTAGACGCGGGTGTGCATGCGGATGGAACAGATAATGCCGGGCATTTTTATTTTACTAATCCCCTTAATGCGGGTCTGCCGCCTGTTTCAGGGTCTTCATTTGCCGCACCCGTGGCTACGGGAAAATATGCAGCATGGCATCACACTTATAAAAACCTGTTAAATGCTCCCATTACGTTCAGTATAAAAGACAGTATTTTCAGCATACTCAAAAGCCAGGCCAGCCCTTCTTTTTTGTATAACGAACCCGGGTTATCGGGCAAAGTAAAGGAAGGAAAAGTGATTAACAAAATGGTTGATGCAAATCAGCAGGCGCTGTTTTCTTTACAAAGATGATCTTTGTGAAACAGCGATGAAGCAAATGGTTGATGCAGGCAATATATTATTGGGAAAGGCGATCCTTTCGCTCCTCATCACTTTTATTATTAGCGTTCCCTGTTTTTCGCAATGCATTTCCGGAAAGGATATCTGGAATAAAATTATTGCCATAGAAAACGGTACAGGTACGAATAGTGAAAAGCTGCAGCAGGCTTACCGCCTGGAGCATGCATTTGAAGATGGTAAGTGGTGTAAAGACTCTGTATATGCCCGTTTGCTCCACCGCATAGCTACCTTACATTATCTTCAAAATGACGGACATGCCACCAGAGAGGCTATTGAATACATGCTTGAGTCTGTAGCGGTTAATACTTCAGGAGCGGTAAACACTTCACCGGATTATGTAATAAACAGCTATTACAACCTCGGTATTTTTTATAACTCACTTGGTATAAACAATAAGGCGTTAGATTATTACGACAGTGTTATCATTGTAAGCAAAAAGCGAAATCTCCATAGCTCCCTGGCAACGGCATGCAGGGTATTGAAAGCAGATATTTTATTCAGGAATGGCGATTACCAGCAATGCGTTGATGAATGTATAGTGGGATTGGCGGAAGCCAGAGAGCGTGATGACGCCAATGCGGTAACACAGTTATTTAACCGCAGGGCACAGTCTTACGCATACCTGGAGCAAGTGGATAATGCCGGGGCTGATACAGACTCGGCCATGCATCATGCGGGTATCCTGCATGATGATTTTGAGCAGGCAACAGCCATTATCATAAAAGCAATGATTGCTGCCCGGCGCAACCGGTTTAATGAAGCGGAACAGTTGTTTAACAAGGCAATTGTGCTGCGCCTCAAAACAAAGGAATACAGGCAGGTAGCTGATGACTATACCGATTGGGGTAATTTTTACTTCCGTGAATTAAAGCGCTACCGGCAGGCGCAGGACTGCTATATGAAAACCATTGCGTATGCAAAAAAAGCCGGTGATGCCGAAAGGTTATGCAAAGGTTATATTAATCTTGGCGAAACCGCTTTCAGGCTGTACCCTCAAAATGAATACGCAATTACCCGTGATTATTACTATAAAGCATTGCAGGTATATGAGCTTAACCAGGCTACATTTTTACAAAATCCATCGCTGGACCGTTTTTCTACTATTGGAAATACTGATCTGTTGCTTGTTTTACTTAATAACAAAACGGAGCTGCTGCTCCATCTTTATAAATTAAATGGCGATAAGCAATATCTTAACGCCTGCCTTTCCACCGCTATTGTAATGGATTCTGCTATTGTGCAGGCGCGACATGAGCAGTTGGGCGAACAAAGCAAGCTATACTGGCGGAATAAAACCCGGTCTTTTTTTTTCAATGCGCTTGAAGCCTGTTATGCAGCAGGGGATATGCACAAAGCATTTTACTTTATGGAAAAAAGCCGGGCGGTATTACTAAGCGATAAGCTCAATGAGCTTGGCGCTTCTGCCCATTTGCCACCTGAGGAAAGTGCAATGGAACAAAACTATAAGGCAGCTATTGTTTATGAGCAGCAAAAGCTGGCCCGTTTGAACAGACATTCACCTGCCTGGCAAAGCCAGCAACTGAAGCTGGTTCAGGCAAAAGAAACATTTGAAGGCTACATCAAAGCCCTCGGGCAAAAATACCCCGCTTATTATCAGTACAGATATGCGGATGAGATACCGGCACTGCAGGAGTTGCAGGCCTGGTTGAGGCATAAGAAGGAAAATTTTGTTCATTATTTTTTGCAGGATACAACAGGGTTCATACTGGTTATTACACCCGATACCAGCAGGATGATAAAGCTTCATCCGGGAGATGTGGGTGAAAAAGAGATGAATGCTTTTTTACAGTGGTGCTCCGATAAGCAGCGGTTAAACAATCATTATCCATCTTTTGCCGCTCTGTCGCATAAAATATACACAAGCCTTTTTAAACCACTGCAGTTACCTGGCGGGCGTATAGTTCTTTGCCAGGATAATTTTTTATTGCCCTTTGAAGCGCTGTGTAAAGATGAGAAAGGGGAGCAGTTTTTGGTGTATGATTACAGGTTCAGCTATGTATATTCGGCCCGTTACCTTATGAAGCGGTTCATGGTTCGCAAGTCAAAGGGTGATTTTGCAGGGTTTGCACCTGTATCCTTTCGTAATAACCTGGGCGTACCCGAACTTCAACATTCCGCTCAATCGCTTGTAAGATCCGGTGCTTACTATAACAGTACGAAATTATTTACGGGCACGGCGGCAAACCGCGATAATTTTATGAGCGGGGCGCCGGATTACAGTATTGTGAATGTGCTTTCTCATGCGTTTGCCGATACCGGAAATACGGAACCTGTTTTGTATATGCAGGATACGATCATTCATCTTTCTGAGCTGCAACTGCTGGATCACCCGGCAACCCAATTCATGATGCTGAGCGCCTGCCAGACCAATGTTGGAAAAAATGCCACGGGAGAAGGGATATACAGTTTGGCAAGGGGTTTTTCTTCGGCGGGGATACCGGCGGTGGCTGCCACTTTATGGAAGGCAGACGAGGAAAGTGTATATGCGCTGTCGGATAAGTTTCACGAGTACCTTTCGGAAGGCATGCGTAAAGATGATGCCCTGCAAAAGGCGAAATTGTATTTCATACAGCAGGGCAGCAGGGAAAAGCTGCTTCCCTATTTTTGGGCCAATATGGTGCTCATGGGTAATGCGGAACCGGTTACATTTTCACATTCTGTCAGTGTTCTGTGGTGGGTGTTTGCTATACCGCTATTGCTTGCGCCCGTTCTTTACATAGTTATGAGGCGAAAAAAGGGACACCATTAAAAACTGATTTAGAAAATTTATACTGATAAACCCATTATGGGATATTGTATAGTCTTGCGAAGCGATATGCGGTATCAGGATCGCGTGCCAGCATTAAGGGTTGATTATGAGAAAAGGCTTTTTTATAATAGTTATCGTAGTATGCATTTGTCATTAAATCTACCTGGTAATTATAGCTGACATTCTTTTTTGCTGCGCCATAAAGCTTGCTTGTGAAAGCATGTGAAAAATCGGAGGGCTTATATTGATTTAATTTTTCATTTTCTATTTTTTTGCCATCTACCCAAACGCCATATATAGCAGCATCTTTCCATGCATTGAATGTTTTTTCTGCAGGAATGTCCTTTGCAAACGGGGCCGGTTTTTTATAAAAGATAATTTCCGCCTTTGCCTGCTGCGCTTTACTCATCATTTTGTAAATATGCTCAAGCCTGCTTCTCTCTTCATTTGAGAACTTGCTTGCAGTAAAAACCTTTTTGTTATTGACCGTTTCAGTTTTGAATAAAGGTTTATGCTGCTCTGTAATGGCATTGTATTCATTTATCAAATCTGCTGAAGCACCCGCTTCAGTATATCCCGGAGAGCGTTTTTCCCAGGGGGACTTCTGAAATTTTGGAGTTGGATTATTGTCTTTTGGGGTTGAGGAAGACGGCGTTTCATTTTGTGCGATAATGTTTGTGCTGAAGCAAAACAGCACAAGCATGTATAAGGGCAGTACCGCAATTTTTTTAATAGCAGCATTTGCTTTTGAGTGTGTTCTTGCTATCATGGCTAATCGTTTTTTAGTGATGAAGTAATAATTGAACCGGCTTGTAAATAACAGATTATTATTATTGGTGGCTTTATCTATTAAAAGCTGCTGATAGGAATGTTTGTCCTTGTATGTTTTTATTACGGCTTCGTCCGCTAAAAATTCATGGTTGAGGCGGATAGCTTTCCTGTATAAAATAAAGAAAGGGTTAATCCATAAAAGACTTTGAAGGAGTTCTGTATATAAAAGATCAAGCGTATGGTTTTGTCTTACATGGGTAAGCTCGTGCAATAAAATTTTTTTTTCAATTGACCCGTTTTCAAAATCTTTTTTATTAATAAAAATGTAATGCAGAAAACTGTGTGGTGTTATATTTTCTGGTATTAATACCAGGGTGGCGTTATTAACACGGGTAGTACTGTTATTGAAGATTTTTCTTAAAAGAAAATATAGGTTACCTGCAAAACGCGCAAAGAAAAGAATAGCAATAATAAAATATGCCATCAGCAGAACAGAGTAAGAAGTGCTGTTTTCCGGCGGATGAGCGGACACCTGTTCAACAATTGCTGTGCTCCAGTTGTTGTTAATAATATAATCGGGTTGCAACACTGGTAATGAAGGGGCAAGAAGGTGTATGGAAATGAATGGTACTACAAAGAGAAAGTTATGCTGGTTAGAAGATATATCCTGTTAAAGCGGTGTATTTTTTCTTTTTGCAGGAACAGCAGGTAAAAAGTAATAAATGCACCAGAGCACAATATGGCTTTAATAAGATAGGCAATCATTTTTTCTTGTTTTTAATTTCCTGGTCAACTATTTTTTTCAGGCTCTCCAACTGAGCTGTAGTGAGGTTGGTGGTTTTTGTAAAGAAAGAAGCAAATTGCAGCGCTGAGTTATTAAAGTAATTTTTAATTATCCCGTTAACGTGTTTTGAGAAATAATCTGTTTTTTTTACAAGAGGGTAATATTGCCGGGAGTTGCCCATAAGCGTATAGCCTACAAACCCTTTTTGCTGCATTCTTTTTAATAAGGTAGCAATAGTAGTAGCTGCGGGCCTGGGTTCCGGATAATTATCTATGATATTTTTCAGAAATGTTTTTTCCTCTTTCCAGATAAACTCCATCAATTGTTCCTCTGCTTTTGATAATTGCATGTTCTATATATTAAGAATGTGTTCTACAAATGTAGAAATATTGCGGAAATAAAAAAATATTTTTTGAAAAAATGTGCTGCTAAATTTTTTATATATAATATTCTTTCCGACGGGGTCTTCACAGTCAGGCAACTGTGTGAAGCATGAGACCCCGGCGAATCGTTCAGCGCCAGGGTATCATAGCTCCCCGCAATGGCTGATTGTACAGGAAAATTTAATGTGCCTCAAAGTTTGGCATCGTGTAAGTATTCGAAATTCAGTTCTTACCCTGAAATTTTGGATTCACAAATTCCCACTCTTTTATATGTGAAGGCTGATGTTGCTGTTGCAGGATTTCTTCAAACTGCTTAACCAGCTCCGGGTGCTGTGCTGCCACATTATTGGCTTCTTTCACATCTGCATCCAGGTTATATATTTCCCAGGGGGCATTTTTATTGTTTTTCATATTACTTTTTATCCCTTTCCAGTCACCGGCACGCACAGCTACCTGCCCGGTTTTTTCGGGAAATTCAAAATATATAAATGGATGCTTTTGTTGTTGATCGTCTTTACCTAATAAGGTTGGTAAAAATGAAATACCATCATTTGGCGGTGCTTCAATGCCGGTAAGTTCAGAAAGGGTGGCCATCATATCAAACTGCACTGAAATATGACCGGTAACTTTTCCTGAAGGAATTTTACCCGGCCAGCGTGCAATAAAAGGCTCGCGTATACCTCCTTCATATAGTTCCTGCTTGCGCCCGCGCAAACCACCTGTAAGATCAAAATACGCAACGTTCACGCCTCCTACATCAAATGTGCTTCCATTATCACTGCTGAACATTACAATGGTATTCTCATCCAGCTTCAGCTCTTTCAGCAGGTCCATGATCCTTCCGATCTGCTTATCCATATAGGTGATCATTGCAGCATAGGCAGATAATGGATATTTGGCAGGCGCATATCCTTTTTCACCATAATAGGGCTCCTCCAGGAACTGGCCTATATACTCGTTAACAGCTTCATCAGGCGCCTGTAGTGAAACATGCGGGGCGGTATAGGGTAAGTATAAAAAGAAAGGCTTGTGTTTATTTGCTTTGATAAACGACAATGTTTTTTCCGCCATTTTTGTTACCGAATAATCCTGCCCTTTAAAATTATTGAAAGCCGAATCAGGCGAATTTTCCGGAATAGACCGATGCACATAAAAATAGGTATTCCGCAAAGTATCCCATTTACCATTTTCCCAAAGATGTGTGGGGTAAAAATTATGTGCCTGTTTCTGACACAGGTAACCATAGTAGTAATCGAAGCCCTGCTTATCGGGAGCGCCGGTAGTATTATTCATGCCCAGTCCCCATTTGCCTATCATGCCGGTTACATAGCCTGCCTTTTTCATGAGATGGCCAATAGTAAAGGTTCCTTCAGGTAAGGGCATCTGCCCGCCTTCTTTATCATCCTCAAAACCCCCAAGCTCATAATTCCCCCGGATATAAGCATGTCCGCCATGCCTACCCGTTAGCAACATATTTCTTGCCGGCGCACATACCGGGGTAGAGGTATAGTGTTGCGTAAACCGTACGCCTTCTTTAGCAAGCTTGTCGAGGTTAGGCGTTTTGATTTTTTGCTGACCGTAACATCCTAACTCTCCATATCCCATATCATCAGCGTAAATATAAATTACATTGGGTTTTTGCTCTGCCCTGTTTTCAACCGTTTGGGCATATATTAATACCGATATGATCATCCCTGCAAAAAACAAAAATGTTTTTCTCATGTATAGTAATATTTTAGAAAAATTGTGTAAGTGATCAATTCAACTGTTTTGCAGGATATGCATTGAACAATTCCATTAACTGTTCCCCTTTTTTATTGAATTTGGGGTCGTTAAAAAGATTTACTCTTTCAGAAGGATCCCATGACAGGTTGAATAGTTCTACCGTTTCTTTATTATCTTTTTGGGTCACTCTCAGTTTCCAATCCCCGTCTCTTACGCCTTCCAGCGTATAATTATGATAATAGATGGGTTGATGCGCTTTGCTGTAATTCTTGTCTGATAATAAACCGGCAACAGATTCTCCATCAATAACTCTGTCAGGCAGCTTTGTATTTGTCCATTCGGCAAGGGTAGGCAGCACATCTATATTGGCAAAAGGCTTCGTAAGCACTGTGTTTGATAAGGTATGCCCTTTCCAGTAAACAATAAACGGAACCCTGTGCCCGCCTTCAAGCGATGTACCTTTTGATCCGCTGAAAATACCTGCTGCGCCAATATGGTATGGTTTGGTAAAACCGTCATCGTACATGCGTTGCGGCGCATTCAGCCAGGGACCATTATCACTGGTAAAAATGAAAATAGTATTATCCGCCTGCCCTGTTTCCTCAACTGTTTTCCATATTGCTGCAAGTCCCCTGTCTATATCTTCAATAACATCACCCAACTCACCTGCGGCTGAATGTTTCTCATATTTTTTTTGTGCGGCAAATGCAACGGGCAGATGCGGCATATTGTGTGCCAGGTATAGAAAGAAGGGTTTCTGCAAGCTGGTTGCTTTTTTTATGAATTTAATAGATTCGCTGGTATATAAACCGGTAAGCGTGCTGTCGTGGGGTTCAAAAATTTCAGGTGTGGTATTCCTGAATATTTTAATTACTGTATCTGTTTTTACATAAGGTTTGCGGTAATCGTGACTATACAACATCCCAAAAAAATCATCAAAGCCCTGCCTGTTGGGCAAAGCCGTTCCATAATCGCCCATATGCCATTTGCCAACAGCGCCAGTAATATATCCGGATGTTTTTAACATTTCGGCAATGGTTACATCTTCATCAGGAATAGCCCTTTTGTCTCCGGGGCCAACCGGCCATAACAGGTTGGTACGGCTGCAATAGCGACCTGTTATTAAAGATACTCTTGAAGGGCTGCAGGTTGGCGATGTGGTTATAAAACTGGTAGCCATTACACCTTTGCGTGCCATCTCATCTAAAAAAGGCGTTCTTATTAAGGGATTGCCATAACATGAAATATCGCTGTAGCCCATATCATCTGTTAACACAATAATTATATTGGGTTTTCTATCCGGTGTTTTTGATTGAGAGAACCCGGTATCAGCTATTGACAGGCACAGGCAGAAGAATGGAATGGTCTTTTTTATTGCATCGTTAAAGGTTTGCATCAGGTTGTAATTTAATATTCGGGTTATTGCAATATCTTTTACAATTTACAACTAAAAGGAAACTCACCATCCGGGGTTTTGCCCGAGAGCCGGATTGAGCGTTTTTTCTTTTTGAGGTACCGGCCATAAATAATGTTTTGCCGCGTCAAACACCCTGCTCACGGTTGGCACTTCAACAGTAACAGGCTGCCCGTTGCTGTAGTAAGTAATGCCATAGATTTTACCAACCATTACGGTTTGCGCCGTTTTCCATCTCCTGATATCGAATAAATGCCAGCCTTCAAATGCCAGTTCAACTGTTCTTTCATTCCGCACTGCTTTACGAAGCCCGTCCTGTGTCATTCCTGTGGTTAAAGGCGGCAGCCCCACATCAGCCCGCGTTCTTACAGCATTAATGGCATCGTATACAGAAGCATCTATTTCATTCAACTCTATTTTTGCTTCAGCATAAGTCAGCAGCACTTCTGCATAGCGCAGCAAAATAAAATTTAATCCGCTTGCTCCGGGCGTTGCAAGATCATCGGCAACGATATATTTCTTCAAAGAGTATCCTGTGCTTGTATTATACTGGGTTTTTCCTACCTCGTCAGCACCGTCCTGGCCCGGTACCGGCTGAAACAATATGCCGCTGGGCAGCACATCGCCATCTACAAACATCGTATACCTCATTCTCGGGTCGCGGTTGGTATAGGGGTTTTCAGGATCAAAACCAGACCCTGCTTCATTGATATCCATGCCATTTTTCATAGTATACATATCAGCAAGCGCTTTGGTAGGTACAAAGGAACTGCTGCTGTTGCGCTGACTGTACGGACCCATATACGCAAAAGCGTTCTGCGTAATTGTTCCGGCAAGAAACTGCTTATCAAATATCACTTCTTTACTATTCTCAGATGCATAGGTAAAAAGTTTTCCGTATTCATCTGTCAGGCCATATACATTCAGATCCATTACCTGTTTGGCTGCCTCTGCGGCTTCAGTAAAATTGCCTGCCCACAGGTTGGCGCGCGCCTTGAGGGCTAACGCAGCGCCTTTTGTAATACGTCCCTGGTCGGCCGTACCGTAAGTTGCAGGCAATGCATTTACTGATGCTGATAATTCTTTGTTGATGAACGCCCATATCTGCGCCTGGGATGTTCGTTCAACAGATAATCCTTCTGATACACTTGTTGCCGTAGTGATCAGTGGCACATCTCCGTAAAGCCCCGTTAGCTTCATATAAAAATAGGCTCTTAATACGCTTGCCTCAGCTTTTAACCGCTCAATAAGGGCTGTGTTGGAAGTGGTGATATTATCAATATTATTTAATACTTCATTAGCCAGGAAAACGGAGCGGTAACCATTTTGCCACTCATTTTGAATCCTGGAATGTGATGCATCGTAAGTGCCGTTTTCAATGTTGAATTCAACGGTAAAAGTGGTATTGGTATGCCCTATGTCAGTAACGCCATCCAGCACAAATAAATTAACGGCATCTAATGTTGCGTAAACTGCATTCAGAGCGTAAACAGCATCTGTTTCTGTTTTCCAGAAAATGGCGGTAGAAACCCTGTCGTTGGGTATAGTGTCTAAGATGTCTTTTTTGCATGAGCTGAAAGCAACAGATGAAACTCCAGCAACCAGTACTATATATTTATACGAAAATTTCATGTTTCAACGAAATTTAAAATTTTAAAAATTAAGGTTTACACCCAGGGTGTATAGCCGGGTTTGCGGAAAATAATCGCCTCTCCCGGATTGAACTTCCGGATCAAGATCCCATTCATTCAGCTTTGAAAAGGTAAGCAGGTTGGTGGCCGACAAATAAATCCTTGCAGTAGTAAGCCCGGTTTTCTTTAAAACGGAAGCTGGAACAGCATAGGCTAACTGGAGATTTTTTAACCGCAGGTAAGAACCATCAATGATTAACCTGTCTGATGTATTTACATTTCGCTGATCGCTTTTACGGGGTAATGGAAATTTGGCATCGGGGCGGTCGGGCGTCCAGTAATTATCCGTAACAATTTTATGCGTAAAGCCTTCAAATATACCATACTCAGAAAGCGCTCCCGATAAACGGGTATCCACATCTGCCGCTCCCTGGAAAAGCATGTTCAGGGTAAATCCCTGGTAACTGATATCGGCCACAGCCCCAAAAGTATATTTAGGAAAGGGGTTGCCGATCATCGTCCAGTCGTCCGCATTGATCTGCCCGTCTTTATTAAGATCAACATATTTCACATCGCCGGGTTTGGTGTTGGGCGCAATAGTAGGGTAAGTATCAATTTCTGCCTGGCTCTGAAAGTAGCCATCGGTTTTATAGCCCCAGTGCGCATTAAAAGGTAGCCCAACCATTACAATATATCGTGGATCCAGATCATAAGAGCTGTTAATAAATGGGCCGCCGCCGTTAAGGTCAATCACTTCATTTTTATTGATAGCCATATTGGCGCTAATACCCCATTTTATTTTATGAAAATTGTCGCGGTAACCCAATGAAAACTCAAACCCGGTATTATCAATCGTACCTGCATTTTGAGATGAGGAAGCAAATCCTGTTACAACAGGCAATGGCAATGCCAGAAGAATATCTGTTGTTCTCTTTTTATAATAATCCGCAGAAAACGTTAACCTGTTATCAAACAATGCACCCTCAAGCCCGATATCTGTTTGCGTATTTGTTTCCCATGATATGGTAGGGTCTGCCAGTACTGTTTGCGACAGCGTTGGCGCTGCCTGTCCGCCAAAAGTATACGAGCCTTGCGACAGTGATGCAAAATAGCTGTAAAGCGGAACGGTTTGGTTTCCTGTTTGCCCCCAGGATCCCCGTATTTTCAATTCTGTAAAAGGCGTATTTAAATTTGCAAAAAAAGCTTCTTTTGTAAGTCTCCATGCGGCAGAAAAGGAAGGAAAGAAACTATATTGTTTATCGCCCGTAAAACGCGATGAACCATCGTAACGCCCGTTTACTTCCAGCAAATATTTTTGATCAAATGCATAATTAAACCTGGCGAAGTATGAACGCAATCCAAATTTGTATTCGTTGCCGCCATTATCCTTTGTTGCGTCATTAGCACCCTGGCCTATAGACTGAATATCGTTGTTATAAAACCTTTCGCGATATGCAGTAAGATTATTACCATTATTATATAGTTCCGAAAATCCCAGGAGACCCTTTACCTCGTGGCGTCCGATCTGTTTCATGTAATTTGCCAGGTAGTTAGTGGTAATTTCACGATAGCGGTTACGCGTTTCTGTTAATGCGCTGTTTGCCACCTGGTAACGCCTGCCTGTGAGGCTGTCAAAATTGTTTACCGTATTCCTGTAAGCTTTTTCTTCAGAAAATTGCATAGTGGCTGAAACCTGTGCGGTGAGTGTAAGCCCCTCCAATACATTGTAATCGAGCCTGCCATTTGCGAAAAGAAAATTAGTAGCCAGATGCCTGTAGCCGGATTGCTCAGCCAGCAGCAACGGATTAAACCCCTGCGGGCTTAACCCGTAAGTTCCATCAGAATATTGAGGTGCAGCAAAAAGCGTTCCATGCAAAAACCGGTTAAATACATCTGTGGCAAACGGGCTTTTTGCCAGGTTATACCGGTAATTGAAATCAGTGCTCAGTTTTAATTTAGAACGGAGCTGCATATCGTTGCTTATTCTGAACTCCCTGATATTAGCGCCATAATTTGGCGCTATTCCATCCTGGTCCATGTAACGCATGCTCACACGTGTGCGGGAAAAATCATTACCACCACTTAAGGAAATGGTATGGCTATGCTGTGGTGCTGATCTGAGCACAGTTTGAAACCAGGTATTTGCATGGGGAAATTTATACCTGTCGGTAGCATTTACCCAGGCATTTATAGCTGAATCCGAATATTTGTCAGGCACCGCAAGTCCCTGGTTGGTATAGGCCAACTGCTCATATTGCATGTAAGCCGAAGTTTCCATGTTTTCCGGGTCGTTCATAGATTTTTGTACTGCATAATAACCACTATAACCAATCTGAACTTTACCAGCTTTAGCCCGTTTGGTGGTTATTAATAAAACGCCGTTTGCAGCCCTTGATCCGTAAATTGCTGTTGAGGATGCGTCTTTTAAAACAGAAATGCTTTCTACATCTTCAGGATTAATATTGAACATGGGTTGTTCCACCCCATCTACTATAATCAGGGGAGAACTATTATCACTATTACCGGAAAAGGTGGTGATGCCGCGTACCCTTATAGTAGCAGCAGATTTCCCGGGTTCACCGCCCCTGTCTAAAACCGTGAGCCCCGGAGCCTGCCCCTGCAATGCCTGCTGCAGGTTAGAAACCGGCCGCCTCACAAGGTCTTCGCTTTTGATTTGTGAAATAGCACTGGTGGTGCTTACTTTTCTTTGCACACCATATCCTATCACCACAATATCCTTTTCTTCCGTGGCTTCAATTTCCATCACAATATTTATTATGGCGGCTTTTCCAACCGTAATGCTTTTCTTTTTATACCCAATTATTGAAAACTCTATTTGATCACCCTCGTTTGCATCAACCGTAAATACTCCCTGCTCATTTGTGCTTGTACCTTTAGCGGTACCTTTTATTACGATAGAGACACCAGCTATTGGCTCACCTTTTTCGTCTTTCACCGTACCACTTATTTCGGCAAATGTTGATTGTGGTTCATCCGCTGTTTGTACTGTTACGGGCTTTTCCCGGATCACTATTGTTTTTTCTACAACAGCATAGGTAAGCGGTAAATTTTTAAAGCAAATATCAAGAACCTGTTGAAGTGTTGCGTTTTTTACATCAACGTCAATTTTGCCGGCCTTATTCAGCAATGCGTCTTTGTAAAAAAACTGGAACCCTGATTGCCGGTTTATTTTTTTAAAAATCTTTTGAAGCGTAATACTTTTCTCGGATAAGGTAATGGTTTGAGAAAAGCCTTCCGCTTTAACCTGCAGGCTCACCGCCAGTAAAAAAACAGGAATCAGTTTCATAATAAGAAGCGCTTTGGTTATTGCTTTCCTGCCGGGTGGCAGGAAGCAAGCAGTCAATAAATGCATACCTTTGTTTTGTTTGGTTTAAGAATTAACATTCGTAGCTGTTTGTTGTAATGATTAATCCAGATTTCCGGCAGGAGGTGCTACCAACACTTCCTGCTTTGTTAGACTAATCGGTTATTTTTATTGCATAACAATTATTTTTCTTCCCTGGATATCAAACTTCACACCGCCGGCTTCCATTATTTTTAATACCTGTTTTAAGCTGCTTTCCCTGCTCACGATCCCGGAAAAGGCTTCTTTGCTTATGTCTCCCTTATATGTTACTTCTATATTATACCACCTACTGATCTGCCGCATAATAGTTTCAATGTCGTTGCTGTTAAAATAAAATGTTCCGTTCTTCCAGGCAATTACCTCATCTGTATCAATATTGGTTTTCACTGTTATTCCGTCTGCAAAACCTGCCTGCTCACCAGGTTTCAGCAGCCTGTGGCTATTGCCTTTAATGCATTTTACAGCCCCCTCCAGCAGGGTGGTCTTTACTATCTTTTCATCGGTATAGGCATTAATATTAAAATGTGTGCCTAAAACCTGAACCTCTCCCGCGTCCTCGCCTGAGGAAGATGTAATTTTTACGATAAAGGGAACCTTCGTTGCGTTAACATGCCTTGCAGCTACTTCAAAATAAACCTCACCGCTTACTTTTACCATCCGTTCATTATTATGGAAAGTTGTTGGAAATGAAATAGAAGAAGCTGCATTGAGCCATACTGCAGTACCATCCGGCAGCAGCACCTGGTACTGACCGCCGCGGGGCGTGGTTATTGTATTGTATATGGGTTGCGTGACTCCGGCAGAGGAAGCAGTATATGCTAATTTTCCATCCTGCAGTTTTATCACCTTTGTATTTCCCTGGTTGCTGAGCAGTCCGTTTGCTGCACTGTCTAAAACAACTTTACTCCCATCAGACAGCGTGAGTATGGCATTATTTCCGCCCGGCACTATTTTAGCGGAGTTGTTTATGCTTACATGAGCAATACCAACCTCCCTGGCAGGGGAAAAATACCATATAGCGCCGGCGCCAAGCAGCAACACAATAGCCGCGGCAACCCATCTTAAAGCCTTTTTAGGAGAGAAGGGGGTTATTGTTGCCGCATACGGCTTGTTAGCACCAATACCGGTTTGCGAAAAGAAACGTTGGGTGGCAGCATCAACATCATATTGTTCCAACTCCAGCAGGTGCTCTGCCAGGATATCCTGCTCATTTATTTGTTCAATTAACCTTCTGTTTTCTTCGCTTCTGTTCATCCAGCTTTCCAACTCATTTTTTTCATCTTCAGAAAGCACATCGAACCAGCTTTTTTTGATCAATCCGGCAATGTATAATGCTTCGTTTATTCGCTTATCTTCCATGTATAGTATGCTGGTTTAATAGAATAAAACACCGGCACATACTATTTGTACCAGAAAAAAACAATCTTATTTTAATAAAATTCTTCCAGGCAGATAAGGAGACTAAGGAGCTGTACCTGAAACCCTGGCTTCAGTGCTTTTCTTATAATAGAGAGGGCTGTTGCCTTTTGATTTCTTACCGTTTGATTAGACAATTGCAACCGGCCGGCAATTTCTTCATTTGACATTTTTTTAAAATAGGCCAGGTAAAAAATTTCCCGCATTCGTGGCGAAAGAGAAAGCACTTCTTTTCGTATCTCAGCTAATAGCTCTGCATACACAATTTCATGCTCAACCGGATCGTCTGCATATAAATAGGTGTCTGCAAAAGTTTCATGCCTGATCTTCTCCCGCTGTTTGCTCCTTACAATATTCAGGCAATAGTTACGGGTAGCCGTGTATAAATATTGTTTGAGCTGTTTCATGCAGGTAAAATCTGCATTTTGCCGCCACAGTTTTACAAAAACTTCCGTTACTGCATCTTCAGCAGCCGTATCGTCATTTAATAATATTCTTTTTGCGAAACGGCCTAATACCGGGTAATATATACGTATTAAATACTGCCAGGCAGCCGTATCATTTTTTTTTAGCAGTGCTATACAATCATTGTCATTCTCAATTGTGGACATAGTTGATTATAATAAACATCCAAAAAACGATAACATTCCGGTAAAAGACGTTGCATATTACTCTACCATGCTTTCAATCAACCTTCCGTTCCAAGCCGTCTGCAAATATAAGCAGCGCTCTATGTAAAATCATAGCATAAAAAGAAAGTAACTGTAGCTGCGATCTGATAAAGCAAAAATAGCCGGTTTTTATTAGTCTACAAAATTAGTAGATTAATATTTTAAATAACAATGCATTTTTGTTGCGCCGGGGTCTTCACCGGGCGGATGGTTTTGATAAAAGTGAAAAAATCCATCATTATCCAGGTTTAGTACATTGGAAAAGAGAAGCTGAAGGAATAAATTTGGGTGTAAAAGAATGCTGACATGTATCACCCCGTTATAATATGGCGGATCGTAGTGTGTTTCATTTTTTAAATTTCGTACCTTACACTTAATATAGAACTTGCCTTCTTATCATGAAAATAAAACGCAACAGAAAGTTAATCCTTATTACCGGTATACTCGTTGTTGCCCTTGTTGTAACCACCAGTCTTATTGGTCACAAAAGGGTGGATTACAATACAGAAGTAAAACCCCTGTTCAATAAAAAATGCATCACCTGCCATGGGGGGGTGAAAAAGGAATCCGGGTTCAGTGTTTTATTCCGTTCCGAGGCAATGGAAAAAGCCGAGAGCGGAAAGTACCCGATCATCCCGGGCGACCCGGATAACAGCGAAATGATTCGCAGGCTTACCAGCAAAGATCCGGAGGAAAGAATGCCCTATCATCATGCCCCCCTGTCTTCCAAAGAAATTGCTATGTTGCGGCAATGGGTTAAGGAAGGCGCGCATTGGGGCAACCACTGGGCCTATGTGGCTGTAAAGCCTGTTCAGGTGCCAAACGCTTCTTCGGGTTTTTGGGGCTTCCTCTCCGGTAAAAATGATTGGGTGAAAAATGATATTGATCACTTCATTTTTAATAAGTTAAAAGAACAGGAGCTGCAACCATCTCCCGCGGCCGGTAAAGCTACCCTTTTGCGGAGGGTAAGTCTTGACATTGCCGGTGTTCCTCCATCCGGTGCCATGGCAGAGCGGTTTTTGAATGATAACAGTGCCGGCGCTTATGAAAAATTAGTAGATGAACTGTTGGCTTCACCGCAGTATGGCGAAAAATGGACGTCTATGTGGTTAGATTTGGCCCGGTATGCAGACAGTAAAGGATATGAAAAAGATGGCTACCGCTCTATATGGCGCTACCGCGACTGGCTGATCAAAGCATTTAATAGTGATATGCCCTACAACCGGTTCTTAACAGAGCAACTGGCAGGCGACCTGATGCCGGGCGCCACCGATGAACAATTGATCGCTACCGCATATAACCGAAACTCCATGACCAACGACGAGGGGGGTACGGATGACGAGGAGTTTAGAACAGCCGCTATTATTGACCGGGTAAATACTACCTGGGAAACCCTGCTGAGCACCACCTTCGCCTGCGTGCAGTGCCACAGTCATCCTTATGACCCTATTAAGCATGATGACTATTATAAGTTCATGGCTTTCTTTAATAATACGAGGGATGAGGATGTAACAGGCGATTACCCGCAACTGCGTGAGTTTAACGCGGAAGATCAGGTAAAGCTGGAAAAGCTAAAAGCCTGGTTAAGGCAAAATGCCACCAGAGAAAAAGGGCATGAGGTTGTCACTTTCCTTAAAACATGGCAACCTGCCGTTAACGCGCTTCATGCCGATAAATTAATAAACAGTGCGGTTTCCGATACCAGGCTGGCATTACGGAATAACGCTGTTAGCCGTTTACCCGGTATTGATCTTACCAATAAAAACGTATTGCGCTATCGCTATACTTCGGGTATTGATAAGGGTAAATGGACCATCCATTTAGACCGTCCCGGCGGGCCGGTGCTGGCCTCTACCGTAATTCCCCGTTCGAAAGGATGGAATATTGGCAGGGTTGACCTTAATACAGTGGATGGTGTACACGACCTGTATTTTACATATACCAACCCCGGTGTTGAAAAAACAAATGAGCATACCCTGGCGTATTTCGACTGGTTTTATTTTGCGTCTCCTTTTCCGGGCAGCGGGGCCCCGGGATACGACAGCGCGTATACCTGGTTTAACGATTTAATGAGCACTTCCGTGCAGGTAATTACCCCCATCCTGATGGAGAATCCGCCTGATATGTTTCGCGCTACCCATGTATTTGAAAGAGGGAACTGGATGGTAAAGGGAGATGAGGTGCAGCCTGATGTGCCCGAATCGCTTAACCCGATGCCGGAAGGGGCTCCCCGTAACCGCCTGGGTTTGGCAATGTGGCTAACGGATAAAAAAAATCCCCTTACTTCAAGAACCATTGTAAACCGGATATGGGAGCAGCTTATGGGACAGGGAATTGCGGAAACCCTGGAAGACCTTGGATCGCAGGGTATTGAGCCTACACACAGGGAGTTGTTAGACTGGCTTTCGGGGCAACTGATGAATGAATATAACTGGAGCCTGAAAAAACTCATTAAAACCATTGTAATGTCGGCTACCTACAGGCAGGATGCTAAGGTAACCCCTGAAATGCTTGAAAAAGATGCCTTTAACAGGTATTATGCCCGTGGCCCACGGGTAAGGCTATCTGCAGAACAGATCAGGGACCAGGCTTTGGCATTGTCGGGGTTGCTGAGCCCCAAAATGTATGGAAAAAGTGTAATGCCTTATCAGCCGCCCGGTATATGGCTATCGCCTTATGATGGAAATATATGGGAGAAGAGCACGGGGGAAGACCAGTACAGGCGTGCTGTATATACGTACTGGAAGCGTACGGCGCCGTACCCCACCATGCTGAGCTTTGACGGTGTAGCGCGCGAAGTATGCGTTGCCAGGCGAATACGAACCAACACTCCCTTACAGGCCCTGGCTACTTTAAATGACGAAGGTTTCCTTGAAATGGCAAGGCATTTTGCGGCCAGGATGGAGCAGGAAGGAGGCAACAACGTGCAGCAGCAGATCGGCAAAGGCTATGAGCTGGCACTGTTTAGCCCCATCAGTAAAGAAAAGCTGGAACCTTTAATGGAATTGTATCAGCAGGCTTTGCAGCAATTTAAGCATGATGAAACGAAAACATG
>CAYVEI010000032.1:18800-34097 GCA_964450515.1 uncultured Terrimonas sp.
TTTAAAGGGGGACAAAAAACTTTTGTAAATCAATTATATGCTTCATTACCTTATGAGTAATTAATACAAAGCGCACAAGTAAAAAGTGAAGCATCAATCAACCAAAAAGAACAGTTTGCAAAATATAACATATGACCCGGAAAGAATTGCATAATCAGCGGCTTATCAATGAGGCCAATCATGAAACCCTGCGTTTTGTAACACGCAGGCATTTTTTAAAGGATAGTGTTACCGGTTTGGGTGCTATGGCCTTTGGATCTTTATTAAGCGGCTGCGACTTCTGGAGCTCAAAAGGCGCGGCGCTGAATAGTTTTGATAGCAATAATCCGTTAGCGGCGCATCCTCCTATGTTTCCCGGGAAGGCGAAGGCTGTGATCTACCTGCATATGGCAGGCGCCCCGTCGCAATTGGAAATGTTTGATTATAAGCCCGACCTCATGAAATTAGATGGAAAAGAATGCCCGCAATCGCTGCTGGAAGGGAAGCGTTTTGCGTTTATAAGAGGCGTGCCTAAGATGCTGGGGCCGCAGGCGCATTTTGAGCAACGCGGACAAAGCGGGGCGTGGATATCGGATCATTTACCCCATTTAGCTACCGTAGCCGATGAAATCAGTTTTTTAAAAGCGGTTAAAACAGACCAGTTTAATCATGCGCCTGCGCAATTGCTCATGCATACCGGCGGCGCGCGCCTGGGCAGGCCCAGCATGGGTTCATGGGTGAGCTATGGCCTGGGAACGGAGAATAGCAACCTGCCGGGCTTTGTTGTACTTACTTCGGGTGGTAAAAACCCTGATGCGGGAAAAAGCGTTTGGGGCAGCGGCTTCCTGCCTTCTGTTTACCAGGGCGTACAATGCCGGTCGGAAGGCGATCCCGTACTCTTTATCAATAACCCCGAAGGGATGGATAAAGACATTCGCAAAGCATCTATTGATGCCATCAATAAGGTAAATCAGCAATCGTACGAAGAATTTAAAGACCCTGAAATATTATCGCGCATATCTCAGTATGAAATGGCTTACAAAATGCAGATGTCGGTGCCCGAGGCAATGGATATTAGTGATGAGCCTGAATATATCCATGAAATGTATGGCACCAAACCGGGCCGCACAAGCTTTGCCAACAATGTGCTGCTGGCAAGGAAATTAGTGGAAAAGGGAGTACGCTATGTGCAGTTGTTCGACTGGGGCTGGGATTCGCATGGTACAAGCCCCGCCGATTGCTTAGAAATAGGACTGATCAACAAATGCCGTTCTATAGACCGGCCAATAACAGCTTTGCTGCTTGATCTGAAACAAAGAGGCTTGCTGGAAGAAACCCTGGTGGTGTGGGGAGGAGAATTTGGCCGCACACCCATGCAGGAAAACAGGGATGGTAAGGATATGCCGTTCAAGGGAAGAGATCACCATGCCGAAGCATTTACGATGTGGATGGCAGGAGGTGGTATTAAAAGAGGTGCAAGCTATGGAGAAACGGATGATATTGGGTATAGTGCGGTAAGTGGTAAAGTAGAACCCTACGATATTCAGGCTACTATATTGAACCAGTTGGGCTTTGACCACGAAAAATTTGTTTACCAGTTCCAGGGGAGGCCATTCCGGTTAACCGATGTAAGCGGCAGGGTCATAAGCGAGATTGTAACATAAAACTATTCAACTAACTTACTGCTTATCACTTACTACTTACCACTATTTGTATGCCTCTGAACCGAAGAAAATTTATTTCAACCACCGCTGCCCTGGGTGGAGCAATGATTGCACCCTTTCAACAAAAAATGATGGATAAACCTGCTTTCCCGCTTCCTGCTGATTTTACACCGTTGGTAATGGCAACCGACTGGGGATTTGGAGGAACTACAGATGATTTTTGCGCAAAGGCCAAACAGGAAGGTTATGATGGAATAGAAATGTGGTGGCCAACCGGAAAAAAGCAGCAGGATGTATTGTTCACTGCATTGCAAAAGCACCGGTTAGCGGTTGGCTTTTTATGCGGGTCGGGCGACAGTCATTTCGAAATGCACCTGGAAGAATTTCAGGGTATGATAGACGCAGCGGCTGCACAACATATACAAAAGCCATTGTACATCAATTGTCATTCGGGGAAGGATTATTTTTCTTTTGAGCAGAACAAACGGTTTATTGAATATACCATTGGAGTAGCCAAAAGAACGGGTATTCCTATCAGTCATGAAACGCATCGTTCACGCATATTATATGCTGCTCCTGCAGCGCGTCAGTTTATAGAAGCTATTCCCGGATTGCGGGTAACGCTTGATATTTCTCATTGGTGTAATGTACATGAATCCCTGTTGCACGATCAGGAGGAAACTGTGCAACTGGCACTGTCAAGAGTTGATCATATTCACGCAAGGGTTGGCCATCCCGAAGGCCCGCAGGTAAATGACCCGCGGGCACCGGAATGGGATGCCGCTGTAAAACGCCACTGGCAATGGTGGGATAAAGTGGTAGAGTTAAAAATTAAACAGGGGATAAAAAAACTAACTTTTCTTACAGAATTTGGTCCGCCAGATTACCTTCCCGCACTTCCCTATACCCGGCAGCCGCTGGCAGATCAATGGGCTATCAACGCTTATATGAAAAATCAACTGAAGAAAAGATATTCCGGTCAGTAAAAATATTATTCCGCAGTTTTTATGATACTACTCAGCATTTCAGGTTTCTTCGGTCGCTTTCATCCCTTACTCGTGCATTTGCCTATTGGCATTTTATTATTGGGTATTATACTGCACTGGCTTGGCAGGAAACAGCAGTTTAGCGCTATCCGTCCTGCCGTAAGCGTTACGTTATTACTGGGTGCTGTCAGCGCCGTGTTGTCCTGCATCAGCGGCTGGTTATTAGCCGGGGGAGGAGAATATGATGTAACGGTTTTAGACCGGCACAGGTGGATGGGTATAGCCGTAGCCGCGGTTGCCATCCTGTATTACCTGATGTATACCGGGAAGCTTTCTTTCCGGTTCCACCGGGCGCTTCCTTATGTTCTTTCGGTGATTTTGTTCATGCTGATCACTTTTACCGGCCACCTGGGCGGCACGCTTACACACGGTGAGGGATACCTGACGCAGGATATAGGAGAGCCGGATAATATAAAGGAAGTAAAGAAAATAATTCCCAATGTGCAGGAAGCAATAGCATACCATGATATTATACAACCTGTATTACAAAACAAATGCTATAGCTGTCATGGACCATCGAAGCAAAAAGGTAAATTACGGTTAGACAGTGAAGAAGCTATTACAAAGGGCGGGAAAGACGGTAAAGTAATGATAGCGGGTAAAAGCGCAGAAAGTGAACTGTATAAAAGACTCACGCTTGATTTGCTGGAAAAGAAACACATGCCCCCCAAAGGAAAATCGCAGCCATCGGAAGCGGAGATTGCTTTGATTCACTGGTGGATCAATACCGGTGCGAGTTTTGATCAACCGGTAAAAGCGCTGCCGCAGGAGGAAAAAATAAAGCCATTGCTCATTGCGTTGCAAAGCGACCATTTGCAGCCCCCGGCAAAGCCCGAAGTGCCCGAAGCGCCTGTGGCAAAAGCGTCAGAAGAGTCCGTAAATAAATTAAAGGAAGCGGGCGCTACTGTTGTGCCGGTGGCAACAGGAAGCAACTATCTTTCCGTTAATTTCCTGGCTTCAAAAAGTATTGGCGATAATGAAATGAAATTACTGCAGCCGCTTGCCCCGCAGTTGGTTTGGTTAAAGCTGGGCAACACTGCTGTTAGCGACAACGCAATGACCGCCATTGGTGAACTGCCCGTTTTAATTAAACTAAGCTTGGATAATACGCAAATAACCGACAAGGGAATGTTTGCATTGCAGGCTTTATCTAAATTGCAATACCTGAATGTTGTGGGAACAAAGGTTACCGCCGCCGGATTGCTGCTATTAAAGCAATTACCGGAACTGCAAACCATTTATCTGTATAAAACGGGTGTTAATGCCGCCGATTGGCCATCACTCAAACAAGCCTTTCCTAAAGCGGTATTAGACACGGGGGGATATACCTTACCCCTGCTGGAAGGAGATACCACGCTGGTTACGCAGGTGAGGTAGGGCGCGGCTTCTGAACTTAATATTCCTGTACAATAGCATTTCAAACGCACCTTAATAAGTGGTATAAGGCCGCGTAAAGCCGTTGTGCTGATCTTACCGGTTATTCACCAGTTCAACCAGTTTATTAATATCGGTAATGAAAATTTTCCGGCCTTTTGTTTCCACTATTCCGGCCGCTTTAAATTCGCCTAACACACGCACTACGTTTTCTCTTGCTGTGCCCGCCAGGCTGGCCAGATCATCGCGCGACATATTGATCTCAACCGCCATGCCCGGTTCAAAATTCACTTTGTATTTTTCCCGCAGCACAATCAATTGTAAAGCCAGCCTTTCCCTCACAGAATTTTGGGCAAACAAAGTAATGCTGTTGGCCAATACGGAAAATTCGTGGCTGAGCGTTTTTAAGAGCCTGTTATTCAGGATGGAAGACTGCTGTAAGGTAAGCAGGAAATCTTCTTTTGGTATAAAGGCAATAGTGCTTTCTTCTAATGTGGCGGCTGAATCGGGATAACGATACTGAGATAATATGGCATGGTAGCCAAGCAACTCCCCGTTGTTAGCCACGTAAATGATCTGCTCTCTTCCTGTTTTATCCGTTTTATACTTTTTAACCTTGCCCTCAACAATGTAATATATGCCTGAGGGGTACGCTCCCTCCCGGAATAAGATTTCTCCTTTCTTTAAAATATGCTCGCTTTTATGGGCCATAAGAAGCTCAAAATCAGCCGCCGGCAGATCGCTTAAAATGGATTCGCTTTTAAAGTTCCACTTGTCTATCGGAAAAATGCCCTGTATGCTCATGGTAAATAACAAAATTACCTTTAAAAAAATTGATATAAGTTACTTTTCGCTGTGATAAGGTTTACCGCATGGCAACCAATTGATCCTTAATTTTGCAAATTAAATATTAAGTAATAATGGATGTAAGCGAAAAAAGGTCAGGTATAAGCCGTTATTTCAATTCCGATAAACAGTTTAACCAGCTTTACCCGGAGCCTATCCGCTTATTGGCTGCCCGGCACTGGACGCCGTTAAGCATAGCCCGCAAGGCTTCCTTTTTTTTAGCCGCCGAAGATGGCATGCGCATACTTGATATTGGCAGCGGTGTAGGTAAATTTTGCCTGGGTGCGGCTTACTATTCTCCGAAATCGCATTATTATGGTATAGAGCAGCGCAAAGACCTGGTAACCTACGCGCAGGCTGCGGGAAACACACTTGAACTGCAGAATGTTTCTTTCATACACGGCAATTTTACCCAATTGGATCTGCGTGATTACGATCATGTTTATTTTTATAATGCTTTTTATGAAAATCTGGCAGGCACCGATAAAATAGATGAGCGTATCGCTTATTCCGGAGAGCTGTATAATTATTATAACCGGTATTTATTTAAGCAGTTAGAACAAATGCCTGCCGGAACCCGGTTGGCCACATTTTACAGTCTCGAAGATGAAGTGCCCGCCGACTATCATGTAGTAGGATCTGATATGGATAATTTGCTGAAATTCTGGATTAAGGTATAAGCTAAAACTTAAAACCACAATAAAATAATAACAGGAGCGGTATGTATGTTTAGGCCTAAATTGTTGGATACCTTAAAAAACTATAGCAGGGAGCAGTTTATTAAGGATGTTATGGCGGGTTTAATAGTGGGTGTTGTGGCGCTGCCGCTGGCTATTGCATTTGCCATAGCTTCAGGCGTATCGCCGGAAAAAGGGTTATATACAGCGGTTATAGCGGGCTTTATTATTTCCGCCATGGGTGGCAGCAGGGTGCAGATTGGTGGACCTACCGGCGCGTTCATTGTAATTGTATATGGCATTGTTCAGCAGTTTGGCATTAATGGTTTAATTATCGCCACTTTCATTGCGGGTATAATTCTTGTTATCATGGGCATTGCCCGTTTGGGTACCATTATTAAATTTATACCTTACCCGTTAATTGTTGGATTTACCAGTGGTATAGCGCTTATTATTTTTTCTTCGCAGGTGAAAGATTTTTTTGGATTGCAGATGGGCGAAGTTCCTGCTGATTTTACAGATAAATGGAAAAGTTATATCGGCAATTTTCAATCGGTGAGTATATATGCGTTTTTAATTGCAGCCGGCACGGTTGCTATTATCGCCCTGTGGCCCAGGTTCACCCGAAAAATACCCGGATCATTAATTGCACTTTTGGTTACCACTGCTGCGGTTCATTTACTGCAGCTTCCTGTAGACACGATAGGCAGTCGTTTCGGCAGCATTTCTTCTTCTTTCCCTTCTCCTGTGCTACCCGATATTGATTTTGCTACTATTCAAAAGCTGATAGCACCTGCATTTACCATTGCTTTGCTGGGTGGTATTGAATCTTTATTATCTGCCATTGTGGCCGATGGAATGATCGGGGGAAACCATAAATCCAATACGGAGCTGATCGCGCAGGGTACAGCCAATATTTTCTCCTCTATTTTTGGCGGTATACCGGCAACAGGCGCTATAGCCCGTACGGCAACCAATATTAAGAATGGAGGCCGAACGCCGGTTGCCGGCATCGTACATGCCCTTACGTTGTTGCTCATTATATTGTTCATAGGCAAATGGGCCGCACTGATCCCAATGGCTGCATTAGCAGGCATACTGGTAATTGTTGCGTACAATATGAGCGAATGGGAGAATTTTATTTCCGTGGCCAGAGGTCCGCGCGGAGATGCGGCGGTATTGCTTACCACTTTTTTTCTTACGGTATTCGTTGATCTTACCGTGGCTATTGAAATAGGAATGGTGCTCGCCGTATTCCTGTTCATGCGGAATATGATAAAGTTTACAGACGTAAATATTCTTAGCGGGGAGCATCCCGACAGAGAAGAAGCGAATGATACCAATGCCGTAAGTAATTATGATATTCCCCCGGAAGTAGAAGTATTTGAAATAAACGGACCCTTGTTTTTCGGCGCCGCCTATAAATTCAAAGATGCTATACGGTTCATAAAAAAACCGCCCAAAGTATTCATTATCCGCATGCGGCATGTACCTATTATTGATGCTACGGGAATAAGAACACTGCGGGAAATTCATAAAGAATCTAAAAACCGGGGCACAAAATTAATTTTATCGGAAGTGCATAGTAAACAGGTGGTGGATGAACTGCGGGCTGCCCGTTTGTTATTTGCTGTTGGTAAGGCTAATGTAACAGATACTTTTGAGCAGGCGCTGAAAAGAAGTAACGTGGTGATAAATGGGGGATAGAGAGCGTTGGAAGGTGCAAGTGGCAAGTTGCAGGGGGGCTTATACCCTACGCCCCATACCTTCATCCACAGCATGTTTTACTGCTTCTTCAGCTTATCCTTAAATACTTTTTCAAACTTTTCCAGCTTTGGTCTGATCACGTACTGGCAATAAGGTGCTTTGCCGTTGAGCCTGTAGTAATTCTGATGATAATCTTCCGCCGGGTAAAAATTTGTAAAGGGTTCAATGGCGGTTACAATGGGGTTGGGCCATGCGCCGCTTTTATCCAGTTCGGCTTTATAGGCTTCAGCTTTTTCTTTCTGCGTATTGTTGTGATAAAAGATTACGCTGCGGTACTGCGGTCCCACATCATTACCCTGCCTGTTCAATGTGGTAGGATCGTGTGTTTTCCAGAATACTTCTAATAATTCATCGAAGCTGATAACGGCGGGGTCGTATACGATCTGAAGCGCCTCGGCATGGCCGGTATTTTTTTCACAAACCTGCTCGTAGGTAGGGTTGGGAACGTGCCCGCCGCTATAGCCGCTGGTTACTCTTGTAACGCCTTCTAATTGCTGAAAAACAGCTTCCGTACACCAGAAGCAGCCATTTGCGAAAGTAGCCGTTGCCGCGCGGGCGCCGGAAAAAAGCGTAGTATCGTTAGTCATTGTATTTGTTTTTAACGCATTGCTTTTTGCTCCGCAGGAAAATAATGCGCCTGCGGGAATTATTCCCAGGAGCATCAAAAAATATTTCATTGCTTAACATTTACAGCTCACAAATATTATCCCGGTTAGCATGCAAGTTACTGAATATGGCAAAGAATATATGCCGTAAGCGCGTAGCCGGGGCGTTAAATTTTGTTAAAGGTATCTTCCTGCAAAGCCGCTGTCATTGCCTTTACTTCCGCTATATCCAGTTGAACGGTTGGCAGGGTTTCATTCATGCTGTTATTCAAATAGTCCATTTTGGAATCTATCATTTTTCTTGCGGAAGAATGAAATTCCGAAGCCTGTGTTTGCCTGGCCAGCGCGGCAATATTGTTAGCCCGTACACCCGATCCGGGCATAATGATAATGCGGTTATCAGCCTGCCGCACAAGCTGTGCAATGGTTTCCGCTCCTTCCGGTGCTGTTGGCTTCAATCCGCTGGTGAGTATCCTTTCGCATCCGCAGGCTATTACATCTTCCAGCGCTTCAAAAGGATTCGCTACCCGGTCAAACGCCCGGTGAAAGGTAACGCCGAGCGGGTAAGCGGTTTCTGCTAATATCGCGGTACGTTTTTTATCAATGCTTCCATCGGGCTGTAATAAACCAATTACCACACCGTCGCAACCCAGCGCTTTACAAAGCAACACATCTCTTTTCATGATCTCAAATTCCCCGTTGCTGTATAAAAAATCGCCGCCACGCGGACGAATGATAGGGTAAAGCAGGAGCGATGATTTTTCCCTTGCGGTTTTAATCATGCCGTAGCCGGGGGTAGTACCACCTTCTGCCGGGTTATCGCATAGCTCAATGCGGTGCGCGCCTGATTGCTGCGCCAGCAGAACAGATTCTATAGTAAAAGCAATTACTTCAAGTATATACATCATAATCAAAGTTGTGCAGGAAAAAAAGGGGCAGTGCAACCCTGCTGCTCACCCCGGCTTCTGAGGCCGAAAGGTAGTAAATCCTCCGCTGAACAATCGTTTGCTAAACAAACGATTGTGCTAATTTCAGGATAATAGCTTTTATTCACACAAATTGGGGATATTAGCGTATCATAATTTCAATTATTTAATTTTCGCTTTATGTTATCCAACCGCAGAAGTTTTTTACGCAATATTACTTTAGGTACAGGGGGTATTGCTGCCGGCTTACCGGTACTGGGGAAAGACCTTTCAACTGATGAAGACGTATTATCGTTTGCTGCCGCGAAAGGTAAATTTAATATGTGTGGCTACGCTGCGCCTAAGATAGATAAAGTGCGTATTGGCATTATCGGGCTGGGAAACCGGGGTTCCGGGGCCGTTGGCCGCTTATCTTTTATTGAAGGCGCTGAAATTGTTGCCCTGTGCGATAACCGCCCCGAAAGAATTCCGCTGGCACAAAAAAAGATCACGGATAAGGGGTTGCCGGAAGCTAAAGAATATACAGGAGAAGAAGGCTGGAAAGCATTATGTGAAAGCGGGGATATTGATTTGGTATATATCTGCACGCCCTGGCAACTGCATACCCCTATGGCGGTATATGCCATGAAGAATGGAAAACACGCCGCATCGGAGGTACCCATTGCCGTTACGGCAGAGGAATGCTGGCAACTGGTGGAAACCTCCGAAAAAACGAAGAAGCATTGCATGATGCTGGAGAATACCTGTTATGATTTTTTTGAGCTGCTTACCCTAAATATGGCCCGGAATGGATTGTTTGGCGATCTGGTACATGCGGAAGGCGCTTATATCCACGACCTGCTGGGTTCCAACTTCGGAAAAACCAGTTATTCCAAAATGTGGCGCTTACGGGAAAACGAATTTCGCAATGGTAACCTGTATCCTACGCATGGATTAGGACCCATTGCACAATGCCTGAACATTAACAGGGGCGATAAGATGGACCACATGGTTTCCATGTCGTCTAACGATTTTATGATGGGCGCAACAGCAAGCGAAAAAGCGGCGGAAGATCCTGCTTTTTATAACGAGTTTGCGGGTAAGTCTTACCGCGGTAATATGAACACCAGCATTATCCGTACCTATATGGGGAGAACCATTATGCTGCAGCACGATGTTACTTCACCCCGGCCGTATTCGCGGCTTCATTTAATAAGCGGTACTAAGGGCGTGGCACAAAAATATCCTGAACCGGAAAGAATTGCTTTTGGGCATGAATGGATCAAGCCGGAAGAGCTAACGGCATTATACGATAAGTATACGCCCGAAATTGTGCGGCATGTGGGTGATATTGCCAAAAAAGTAGGCGGTCATGGCGGTATGGATTTTATGATGGACTGGCGTTTGATTGATTGCCTGCGCAACGGGCTACCGTTAGACCAGGATGTGTATGATGCCGTTCTGTGGAGTGTTATCGGACCGCTCAGTGAAAAATCGGTAGCCAGAAACTCAAAAACCGTAGACGTACCCGACTTTAGCCGGGGTAACTGGAAAACCAATAAGCCCGTAAATCTTACCCTGGAAGGAGGGGGCAACACCACGGTAAGAGAAGTGAAAAAAGGATAATGAACCATTAAGCTCAAAACATTCCTGATTGATAAACCACCCGTTATTTGGCGCCGTAAGGCGCCTTTTTTGTAGATGTTCATAGCCCCGGTTGCATAGCAGAAAAAAAGTACAGCAGCCCGGATTTATTTCCCAAAAAAATAAAACCAGCTTAAAAAAGCGGCAAGCAGTATGATAAACAGGAATGTCCATCCGCCACCGCTGTTATCATTTTCTTTTTTCCATAACAGCGCCTGTGAGGGTTCATGCGGGAAGGTTCTTTTCAAAAGACCTAAGAAATCGTAAAAAGCGTCCTGGATATTGTTGTTGGTGGCTGCGCCATGTTCGGGTTTCGTGGCTTCAATATTAATGATGGTACCGTCTTTGGGGTCCGGAATAAGTTTTACGGATATAATAACAATGCAAAATGATTTTATCCAGCCAAAAAGAAATGAATTTGATGCTAAGTTTTTGTAGTACGATTCGGAATAGCCTTTCCCTTTATCTAATAATTCTCCTATGGTGTCTTTCACCGTTTCCAGTTCGTGGTCTACCTTCAACACCGTTTTCATACCGGATATATGGTTTTTTTCCCTCATCTCACTACGGTTAATACCATAATAACACAATCATCTTGCCATAATAGTAATTTAAAAGAACCATTGGGGAGATGTTAACAATTTGAATGAAAATGTTAATACCCTTATTCAAATACAAAGCCTGCTACGGTTGCTTACTTTTATAGCATTCATTCCGGATGGCAGGTGTACAATGAACAGCACAAAAAATGAAACCTGCGTGCATATTGTCTTTAATAAAATGGATGAAGCGGAATTTGCCGGTATGGTCGGGGAGTTGCAGTCTCATGCCGCCGTGAAGGAAATTTCCCGGAGTGATGGCAGTGAAATGAAAGCAGCAGAAAATGAAAAATAATTTCCGGTTGGTATCAGAGGAATGGAATTCACTTTCGTTCATCTTCTGCTGCAATTCAGGCTTTGTCAGCGATATTGGATATAAATGTTTCTCTCAGGTGTTGGATCAGGGATCAGGGATATTAAACAGGATTTGGATTTGTTGCACAAAGAAAGGTGAATAAGATGTGCAAAAAAATAGTTCATTATATGATTGTAATGTAAAATCTTTTTACTTGTGCCTGTAGTTTCATTACTACGATACCGGGAAACTACGAAGCAGGCAGCGTGGCAACCGGGTATGCCGCGATGATGAAATGATGAATGCTGAAAAGCAAAACCCACTGCCGCACTCTGTTTCATTAAAAGATCAGTTTGCATAATGTACCCGCCTGCACAGGAAAAGTACGTATGGCTGCCGGTTAAGGATTCAACGGAACCAGGTTTTCTCTCACTGTTGCCGGAACATCATCAATGCCGGCGATATGTAATCTGGCTTCCCCTGCGGCAACCGGTGATTTGGACCGTTCTAAAGTTTCATTAATAATAAGCGGGTCTTTTAGTTTCCACATGGCGCCGGTTACAGGGTCAATGATGAGCATGCCCAGCACACCCCCAAGGAATATATTGCCAAAATACCAGCCATTGATGGTGTAGTTAACAGGAATGATCTTTTCTTCAAATCCGGGAGTAGATATTTTTACCGTATAAGCCGCTTTTGAAAAATAACCCGCACCGGATTTTAAGTTCGCAGTTGCCGGGCTCTTTCCTTTAAATACCTCCCTGTTTTTCTTGTCGGTAATAACAATACCGGCTCCTGCGGGCTGGGTTCGGATATGAACGGGGTAAACGGTTTTGCTTACTATTGTGGCGCAGCCTGTAAATAATAAAGCGGGGATGAGCGCTGCGGCAGAGAATGACAGGAAAGTTTGTTTCATTGTACAGGATGTTTTTTAGGATTCAGCTCATTAGGCTGGGTTATGCAACTAAAATCAAACGCGGGATTATTGTTCAAATTGTGCGGGATTAAGATACAGCGAATATATAGCGCTGCCTGCTCAACTCCTGCATTAAAAAGAACAGGTATGCAGGATAAAAAAACAGGGTTGCTGCGCAACCATTAGCAGGCAAACCCCGTAATTATCAGTAATAAAGTTTACCGCGGTTTGGAACAATTGTTATATCTGGTAAGAGGCTGTACTGCCAATGATGCGAAATGTCAGCAGGTTTTTTACGAAAAATACCTGGGTTTTGCACTGAAAACAGTATACCGTTACCTGAGCAGCTATGAGGCAGCAGCCGAGGTTACCAATGATGCTTTTGTGAAAATATTCAGGGCGTTTGGCAAATTCGAATATGCACATGCCGCTAACGTAGAAAGCTTGCTCATGGCCTGGATGCGCAGGATAGTGATCAATACAGCCATAGATCATATACGTGTAAACCAGGCGCAAAGGAAGTATCAGCCCATTAGCGAAGAGGCATGGAATGGTTATGAGGCGGAAGGGCGGCCGGATGAGCAGTTGCTGTACAAAGAGATCATTGAGCTGATCAGAAAGCTGAGCCCCTCGTACAGGACAGTGTTCAACCTGTATGTTATTGACGGGTATTCGCACCAGGAAATTGGTAAGATGCTGGGCATTTCTGTAGGTACGTCAAAGTCGAACCTTGCCAGGGCCAGGGCTTTCCTCCAAAAATACCTTGTAAAAGATAATAAGGATAATGTGTTATGTTTTACCTGAAGAACGACGATATGGAAACGCTTTTCCGTAAAGCCGCGGAAGGCTATGAATTAGATACCCAAAAGGCGTCTGACTGGGAAAGTGTGCACACTGCTTTACATGGTAAAGCTAATGTACCGGAAACGGGTAAAAAGAAGAAAAAGCGACGCTTTATCTTCTGGTGGCTCCTGTTGTTCCCTGCCGGATGGATGGCGCATAATACCTGGGACAAAAATTTCAATAACCGTTCTATAGGAAATATACCCCCGGTTACTTACCGGCAGCCCGCCCCTGCTATTCCTGTTGAGGGCGTTGTTCCGGATGAAACGATTGTTTTTGCAGCCGCGGAGAAAAAGAAGGGTATAGCAACTCATAAAGCTGCCGGAAAGGAAACGGGTACTATGGAAAGCCAACAGCATATAACCGGTTTCAGGGATAAATTGGGAAATATGCAGGACAAAGCAGGAGAGTCATTAAGGGGTTTGTTGTATGCGCCTGCTTTGCTCCTGCAAAAAGCAGCGATCAGGGAAAGGGTATTGCCTGCGCTAACGGCAGAAAGATATATTATGCAAAATGCTGCTATCCCGGAAAATGGCCATAAGACCCGGCCGGAAGCAGCAACAGGGGAGGAGGTAAAACCAGTTCTGCCACCGGTAAAAAACCGCTATTTCTATATACAGGCATTGGTTTCACCTGATATAAGTACGGTTAAGTTTCAAAAAACATCGGGAGTAGGGTACGGTGGCGGTTTATTGTTCGGGTACCGGATCAGCAACCGATGGCAGGTGGAAGCCGGCGCTTTATGGGAAAAGAAGCAGTATTATACTAAAGGCGAATATTTTGATAAGTCGAAACTGGGGCAATACTGGAGCAATGCTGAAATTTATTCGGTTAACGGTAACTGTGGCATGATAACCCTGCCCGTGAATGTTCGCTATAATTTTAGCAGTGGCAAAAAGGCTAACTGGTTTCTCACGGGTGGCATGTCTTCTTATGTAATGAACAGGGAATATTATAATTACACTTATGCATATTACGGCAACGTTCATACAAAGGGGTATACATACAGGGAAAATTCCCGGGCCTGGCTGGCGGCAGTGAACCTGGGGGCAGGATATGAAAGAAAGATAGGAAAGTCGTTCCAGTTGCGTGCAGAACCTTATTTCAGGGCGCCTGTTTCGGGTATGGGTAAGGGTAATCTTTCCCTAAACAGTGCAGGTATATTTTTAGGTATCGGGAAAAGATTTCATTAATCATAATAAGAGCATAGCAGGAATGCGAAAAAAAATAATACTTTTTTTGGCCGTGGCCCTCGTATGCCTTGCCGTGGCCTGGTACTGGTATAATAAGCCACGGGAAGATATATCCGGTAAAAACACGCAACTGTTCATCAGTGCCGCGCTGTTGTATGAAGGGTATCATAGCGATGAGGCTGCGGCAGATGAAAGGTTTTTAAATAAAGTAATGGAGGTTAAAGGAAGGGTGGATGATATTATTCTCAATGGCAATGATGCCGTATTAATGCTCGGTATGCAACCGGGAGGAGGTGGCATAAGCTGTTTTTTTTCACCGGCATCATCGTTAGAAACGAACCATATAAAAGCGGGAATGGAAGTGGTAGTGAAAGGAAAATGCACAGGCTTTAACATGGATGTTAATCTTACCGATTGTATCATCATTCTATAAAAATTGAAACGTATGATCCGTAGTCTTCTCTATATATGGGCGCTGGTTTTTTTTATTTCGGTTTTGGGTAGCTGCTCCAAAGCATCGGAAGATGTGCTGATGCCGCAGCAGTGCGATACCGCTGGCATGAAATACAGCAGGGATATTTTACCCATTATTACTGCCAACTGTTATTCCTGTCATGCCAATGGTATCGTTAACGGTGATGTTAGTTTAGATGGCTATGCGAACCTGAAAACGCAGGCCGGTAATGGCAATCTTACAGGCGTAATTACGCATGCTAATGGCTATCCCCCGATGCCGGATAACGGAGGAAAGCTTTCTGATTGTGAGATCAATAAAATAAAAGCGTGGATAGCGGGAGGAGCGGGGCAGGATTAGGTGTGAGGTATGAGGTATGAGGTATAAGGTATAAGGTATGAGGTATAAGGTATAAGGTATGAGGTATAAGGTATAAGGTTTCAGGTTTCAGGAGGAAAACGGCTTACTTCAAAAAATCAGTGAATGAAGA
>CAYVEI010000033.1:0-20095 GCA_964450515.1 uncultured Terrimonas sp.
CGTCATCACTAATAGTGCCATTCTTTTCAAATGTGGCTTCTGCATAAATAAGAAGCACTTCACCGTATCTTAAAATATGGCGGTCGTAACCATAACCAAGGGTGAACGGCGATGCATTGGATGCCGGATCTTCAGACAAAAATTTAAACGTAGTATACCCTGTATTGGCATTACGCTGGGGATAGAAAGGCCAACTTGCCACCGGTTCCGGATACCAAAGCTGCATAGCGCCTGTGCCGGGAATAACGAAAGTCATTGTCATCCGGGGATCGCGATCTTCGAACTCAGAACCGGTTTGGTTATACCCCTTAAACAAAGGAGACTCCGTGATAGGTAATCCATCTGCACACAAATACATATCGGCTAACTTTTTGGTAGGTAATAAATGCCCTTCACCCACCGTACTTGGAAATGTTTGGTTAGAAATGTTTACCTGGTAACGGCGATCTAATATGGCTTCAGATGCATCATCTCCTTCATCAATAAAAAAATACCTGTAGCTCTGCGCACCTTCACCCGTATACAGGGAGTATTGCCCGCTATTCATAACCGTTGTTGCCGCGTTAATAGCAACATCCAGGTAGGCATTGGCATTAGCGTCCCCTCTTGATTTTCCCCAGGTACCTTCAAACAAGGCAACCCTTGCTCTTAACGTATTGGCGGCGCCTTTTGTAATTCTGCCAATATCGCCGCTTGATAAAGTGCTTCTTTCGGGCAGGTTGGTTGCTGCTTCTTCCAAATCTTTTAAAATAAAATCAACTGTTTCTTTCCGTGTTGCTCTTGCGGAATATAATTCTTCATCGTCAATATCCAGTTCATGCGTAATAATGGGCACTTCGCCAAAAAGCTTATACATCATCCAGTAATTATATGCTCTGAAAAATTTTGCCTCACCGATAAATTGTGTTAACTCCGAAGCAATGGGCGCTTCTGTTGCCTTTACTATAATTTTGTTACAACGCCGTATATAAATATATGCATTGGTCCACCTGCTGTCACTCTCTGTTGTCTGGTAAGTTCCATTACTAACGGAGTTAGGAACATCGTAGGCTAAGTCGGCATAGGTATCCCATGTATTAAATCCTTCGAGTGAGAAATACAGGTTATTGGCAGCCAGCTTAAAGTCTGCTGTTGTCTTCCAGAATGTGGCATCGGAAATAGCGTCCTTAGGTACAAGGTCCAGCCCCTTATTACATCCTGTTAATAGCAGGATTGAAAAAATACATGCTTTAAAATATGTATGGTTCATGATACTTAGTAGTTAATGGTTTAGAATTTGATATCCAGTCCAAAAGAAATTACACTGTTAAAAGGATAGGTCTGTTCGTCAGAACGCTCCCATGTTTCTTCAGGATTAAATGAATTGTTCCATGTATCTCTTGAAAAAGTAAGCAGGTCCTGACCGCTTACGTATACACGCACATTTTGCATGTTAGCTTTACTTACTAAATGTTGAGGTAAATTGTAAGCCAAAGTAACTACCTTAAGTTTAAGATAAGCAAGGTTGTTCATGCGCATGGATGAGTACCTCCAGTTCCAGTTCCGTATTCCGTCAAAGCCAACAGCACCGGGTACAATGCGGGGATATTTTGCATCAGGGTTTTCAGGCGTCCAGTTTTTACCATAGAAGTATTCCAGGGGTTGCATCCATACCTGCCATAGCGGCACGCTGATCTCTCCTGTTCTGATACCCTGCCTTTTTCCTATACCCTGTAAGAATATACTCAGGTCAAATCCTTTGTAGGATACGCTGATATTGGATGAATATGTATATCTGGGAAGTAGGTTCCCGAGATATACCATATCTCCCGATGTGCCTTTTGAAGCATCTCCAAAAGCCGTAATTTGTCCATCACCATCAACATCCCTGAACATTACATCGCCAACACCCAGGTTAGAAGGCACATTGCCTAATTGCTTATAAGCGGTCAATTGTTCTTCATTTTGAATAATGCCATCAAACTGGTAACCAAAATAAGAATTGAGGGAATACCCTTTACGTGTATAAATCAATCCTTCTCCATAAGCATCGTTTCCCTTCAACTCCACTAATTTATTTTTGCTATCGCTGAGCATCGCAGAAACGCTATACCTGAGGTTGCCTATCTTATCATTCCATGCTATAGAAAAATCCCAACCCTTTGTTTCTAACTTACCGATGTTTTGTGTGGGTGCAGATCCGCCCAGCGTTGCCGGCAATTGGTCATTCACCAGCATGTTGTTATTGCTCTTGATATAATAGTCAAAACTTCCGTTTAACCTTGAATCCAGGACTGCAAAATCAATACCTGCATTTTTTGCTTCAATCGTTTCCCATGTACGGCTTTGCGAAGCAATGCTGGACACTGCACCCGGCAAGCCTACATTGGGTACACCCATAGGATAAGTGCCGGAAATAGAGATCAGGGAGATATAGTCATAATTGCCGAAACTCAATTCCTGATTTCCGGATTGCCCCCATGATAAGCGCGCTTTCAGGTTATCAAAAACATTCAGTGACTGAATAAAGTTTTCTTCCGACAAATTCCAGGCTACGGCTACAGAGGGGAACAAAGCGCTCCAGCGTTTACTCTCTGAAAATTTTGAACTGCCGTCCATCCTCGTTGTAAAGTCTATCAAATATTTTTTGTCGAAGGAATAGCTCAATCTGCCAAAATATGACTGCAGGGCCCAATCTGATGCGCCACCGGAGAAGTTAGCATATTGCGTTTTTGTTCTGTCTGCAAGATTTAATGTAAATATTTCATTGCTGGCAAAATTATACCCGGTAATGGATTGATTCTCGTACGTCTTTCCTTCCCGTGAAGCTCCTGCCATTGCATTCACCTTGTGTTTACCTGCAAAAGTTTTATTATAATCAAGATAAGCCGTATAATTCTGGTAAATATTTTTGGCATTCGTAAACAAAGCGTTATTGGGGTTATTTACCACGTCAAAATCACTGCCATCCCAATTATGCTGGGCGAATGTAGGGCGTGTTTCCTTCCTGTCATTAAAATCTATCATTATACCGGCCTGGCCTACCAATAGCAAATCATTGAGCAGCTTAATATTTCCTTTCAGGTTAGTAGAGATCCGGTAGGCATTCTCCTTATTCAGACCACCTTCCTCAAGATACTGAACAGCATTTCTAAAACCTCCCTGGTATTTATACAACTGCCCCAAAGGATTATATATGGGAACGTAGCTGCCCATCTGGTTTACATAATATAATATGCTGCCAAGCGCGGTAGGAGTAGTTATAGGCTGGTTCTCAAAGCTGGTTCTTGTTTCAATATTTATCCTGTCGGAAATTTTAAAATCATAGTTCAGGCGAAGATTATACCGGCTGGAATGGTTTTCTCCATGCCTGAACACACCCTCGTTTCTTTGATATCCTGCGGAGAAAAGATATGAGCTGTTATCGCCGCCACCGGATATACTGAGGTTATGTGCTTGCTGAGTGCCTGGTCCATATACCGCATCATTCCAATCGTGCGACTGGTAAAAGCCAGGGAAATTTTCCAGGTATTTCAGCCATCCTGTAGGATCAGGCGCTGCGTTGTTCCTGATCTTTTCAAACACTTCTTCAGAAACGCCAGGCTGGTTCACGTTTCTCATACCTTCATCATACATTTCGGCAAGATGCAAAGTGTTTGTTCTCTCTTTTAAATATTGGGGAGTTTTTATTCCATAGTTCCCTGAATATGAAATGGAGGGCGTTCCTTTCTTACCTTTTTTTGTGGTAACTATTATTACTCCATCGGCGGCGCGTGCTCCATAAATGGAAGCCGCGGCATCTTTCAAAACGGTGAGATCCGCAATATCATTTGGATTAATGAGACTGAGATCACCGGGAATACCATCTATTAAAATCAGCACCCTGTTACCGCCCACAGAAGATGCGCCACGTACCTGCACAGAATAGTTCTCAAAGCCGGGTCTGCCGCTTCCTCTTGTAACTGTTACGCCAGGCAAAGTACCCTGCAAAGCATTCATCGTATTGGTAAGTGGTCTGGTTTCAAACGCTTTACTATCTACTTTAGACACGGCGCCTGTTAACTCTCCTTTTAATTTGGTACCATAACCAATTACAACCACCTCGTCAAGCTTAGTTTCCAGCAAATGTAAAACCACATTCAGGTTTGAGTTGCCGCTCACTTTAACTTCCTCTTTTCGGTACCCTACAAACTCAAACACAAGCACATCATTTACAGAAGCCCTGATTGAAAAATTTCCATTAATGTCAGTAGTGCTACCAACATTGGGGTTTCCTTTAACCGTTACAGAAACACTCTGCAATGGATTGTTATTTTCATCCCTGACTTTTCCGGTAAGTGTTCTTTGCTGGGCAAGCAACAAGTAGCCAGGTAAAAGAAAAGAAAACAACAGCAGTAAAAATTTCGAAGAAAAAGCTCGGTTTTTTGTAGAAAGATTTTGATTATTCATGACAGCAATGTTTTAGTCAATCAATTTTAGAATTGAAAGTCAAATTTATACTTATACCCATGTTCTATTGATGGATGATTTTTGGTGTTTGATGGATTATTTTACGATCCTGTAAAAATTGAATACTCTGTTAACAGCATTTTTTTATGAGTAAGTGCGCCCTGGTGGTTGTTATCCAGGTGAAGTACCTGCGCAAAAAAGTCATCGGCTTTTGCTGCATGCGCTTTTCCCAGGCCAAGATTCCCGAGTGCCATTAAATAATAACAATGAATTTTGTTCAACAGGTTCAGGTCGGCATCAAACACTAATAAACCGGGTAATGAAACAGCAAAATAATCTATGCTGATATTGTCGTTAATATGCTGCTCTCCGAAGGCTATCAGGCTTTTGAAAATGGCTGTAGCCTTCTCAGGGCTGTTCAGCTTTATCCATGCCAATCCCTGGTAAAATATTTTATCAGGCTGGGGATCATTATAGAAAATAGCCTGGGCAGGTTCGCTGATCCCTTTTACTGCCATATGATAATATTGATTTGCCTTTTCTTTGTTACCCAGTTTCTCATATACCATGCCTTTCCAATAGTGAATATCATTTTCCTGCGCTCCTGCCAGTTTTCCTTCACCAAGATTGGATGGATAATTTTCTGCCTGGTTCAACAACTGCAATGCTTCCTCATATCTGCCTTCTTCAATAGATTGCTTTGCAAGTTCCAGGTGGCAGATGATGTGCTGTTGAATTACTTTCCCTTCCCCGCCTTCCCATGGATGAAATTTACGAGCACTCAAAAGCAATTTTGCTTTGGCATAATTTCCTGATTGATTATACAATGTTATTCTCTCAAGGCAGAGATCATCCCTTTGTTCTACTAAAGACAAATGTGTATTCAAAAACGCAAGTCTTTCTCTATGATCCCTGTTCAGTCTTTTATACAGTTGATCCAATTCCATCAGCACACGGGCATCTGTTGTATCTAATGAAAAAGCCTTTTCCATAGATTGTAATGCCTTACCCGCATCATTGCTTTTATTGTAATAAGCCAGTGACAGATTACGGTGTACAGTTGGAAAATGACCGTCGGTCTGTACTGATTGTTCCCAACATTCAATGGCTTCTTTGTATTGTCTTTTATCAAACCAGAAATTACCGAGATAATAATATGCCTTAGCATCATTGGGATTGAACTCAATCGCCTTCTTAAACACCAGCACATCTTCTATTTTATTGGGGAAAACAAAATCAGGCGAAAGTGATGCAGCTCTTTGAAAAGATTCTACTGCCAGTTGCATGTTCCCCGCCTGGCAGGCAAGCCAGCCAATGTAGTATTCTATTAAAGTATTTTTATCATCATGTGCTTTGTAGATGGAAAGTAGTTGCAGGGCTTCTTCATACAAGCCAGCATGCGCATAATCAAAAGCGTATTCTATAAAATTATTCGCATTATTTCTGCTGATGCTTTTTAAGTGATTCAATACATCATCCGCAGTTTGAGCCTGATCCTTTTCATTTGCCAGCAAAATATATTTTTCAAATAAACAACCAAAGTTGAAAGGATCTGATTCCAGGGATTCGTTAATATAAGCCTGCGCGTTTTTATATTGATTGAGCTTGCGGAGAATAAAAACCCGGGCATGCCTTGCCGTATGACTATGATAATTCTTCACCAAAGATTTCTCAATAAGATCCAAAGCGTCTTCATAGTTTTTTTTAAGTGTTGCAATTCTTGCAAGGTTTAAATAACCTGCGTGTTGCCAGGCATCGTTCCAGGTACTTTTATAAAAGGCATCGTACGCTTCGTCGTTTTTATGCTGCATTTTAAGCGCCCATCCCAGGTTGTAATAAGGCTCCCCGTCATAGGGGTTGGGATTACGCTGCGTGACCGTTTCAATCGCCTTTTTGAAAAAAGGTGTTGCTTTGGCGAAGCGTCCGCGTCTCAAATACCACAAGCCCAGCGCATTATTATTGCGGGCATCTTTGGGGTCTCTTCTCAGGGCCTCTTCATAATAGTCAGTAGGTTGATAGGTAGCATGGCGGTATTGCTCCAGGTGTTGGCCTGTTAAAAATAACTGCTCATTATTTTCAACATCGGCAGGTCTTTTTGCGGGTTGCGCAGGTGGCGGAATAGGCTGCTCTGCATATTTCTCTTCCTGGTAACTTACCAATTCTTTGCCTGTAGCCAGGTTTGTGACCAACAATTTTATTTCCTCCGGCAGTATGCCATCCTTTAGCGTAATTTTTTTGAGATAAGGATTTTCAGGAGAGGATGAAATGGTTTCAGTAAACAAACATGCTTCAGCTTTTATCAGATCTACTTTAATCTTTTCGTACTCCGATGTAACATACAATATGATCTCGGTCTCGTTTCCATTTATCTCAAGATTGATCGCAGCTTCTTTGGTAGCATTTTTCACCATACCCACTTCACGATAGGGCATAAAATATTGCACGAAAGTTTTTTCCTCGTAAGGTTGTATCCACGAAAAATCGGGCTGATTATCTGTATAAACACCCGTCATTAATTCTATATAGGGTCCGTCTTCATCTGTGAGGTTCTCATCCCAGGTACGGCCAAATGCACCGTTGCCCCATGTCCATTGTTTTTTACCGGGGGCTATGTGATGATCAGCCACATGCAATAATCCACCTTTGCTGTCATGCTCATAGCCGCCCATAAAATTGTACTTTGAGCTTACAGCCATGTATGATGTGGGCACGGGAATATTTTTATATCTTGAAATATCAGTGCCCGGTGCATAGTTTACTTTATAATAAACGCCTTTGGCTATAGGAAAAGAAGATACATCTCTCTTGCCGTGATCAAAAACCGCATGAACATCCGGAGGGAAAACGGATTGATAGTGATCATTCACTTTAACTGCAGGGTTGGCCCACCACAAAAAGGTTTGAGGAAACGGAGTTCGGTTATACAATCTGCCTTTTATTTCTATATAGGCTTTATCGGGGTATATCGTAAATCCGGCCATGCCCTTGGTTCTGAACATACGCTCCACTTCGTTTGCCCACACCGTTTTGCTGCCGTCTTCATTTGCTGTAATCGTATAGTCTACCGGTTCAAATGTAGAAGGTCTGTGGTGCTGCGGCCAGTTAAACTCTATGCCACCCGAAATCCAGGGCCCGGTAAGCCCCACCAGCGCCGGTTTGATTACCTGGTTGTAATAAATAAAATGCCGCTGTTTTACTTTATCATAGGCCATTTGTATTCTGCCGCCCAGCTCAGGCAGGATCATTATTTTCAAATAACGGTTTTCCAGAAAAACCGCTTTGTATATTTTATCGGCTTTTGTATCCTCAATCTTTTCTATCACAGCGTAAGGATATACCACACCACTGCTTCCCTGGTATACTCTCCTTTCCAGGAACATGGGATTTTTTTCAGGTATACCTGTAGGGTAGGTGGGAATGCTGATATTTTCTATCCATGCTTTTACTTCTCCCCGGTTCATAGTAAAACACATTTATTTATACACCCAAAGTTATCCTCCTGTTATAATTTTTTAATGGAGTAACATTCGGTTTAGATGGATTTTCTTACTATTTTTAAATATTCATATTCAAATATGGAACACGCGATTAAAAAGAAAGAAGGCTTCCAGGGGCAAAAATTTATTGTAATTCCTAAGCAGGTAATTAACAGCAAATGTGTAAAAAATGAAATGATCAACGCCCTGTATATTACGGATATAGGGTATTACCCAAAAGCTAAGTTTCATTATATGGAACGGCTAAACGGTGCGGAACAATACATATTGATCTACTGCCGTGACGGGAAAGGAGAAGTTATCATCCGCAATAAGGAATATAAAATGGAAGCAGACGATTTCATTATCATTCCCATTAAAACACCGCACTCCTATACTGCCGACGAAAAAGACCCCTGGAGTATTTATTGGGTTCACTTTAAAGGAACGGTTTCCGATAAAATTGCTTCTAACATCGAAAAAAAGAATGGACTAAAAGGTGTTATCCGGTTTAAAGAAAGAAATATCGAGCTGTTTAATGAAATGTACACACAATTGGAAAAAGGATACTCCAATGATAACCTGATGTGTGCCAATATGTGCCTGTGGCATTTCTTCGCCACATTTCTTTTTAATGATAAATACGATATCTCAGGTAAATTGAGCAATAAAGATTCCATTGACCTTGCGATAGATTTTCTAAGCAAGCATACGCACAGCATATTATCCCTGGAAGAGATCGCTTGTGAGGTAAACTTATCAGCTTCACATTTTTCTTATTTATTCAAGAAAAAAACGGGTTTTTCTCCTATGGAATATTTTAATCACCTGAAGGTTCAAAAGGCTTGTCAGTATTTGCTTTTCACTAAACTAAGAATAAAGGAAATTTCACAGGAAGTGGGTATAGAAGATCAATACTATTTTTCAAGAATGTTTACCAAGGTAATGGGATTGCCACCTAATGAATACAGGGAAAAAAGAATTGGGTAATAAAAAGGAAATTCAAACAAAATAACAATACCTCATAAACCTGTTAAAGTAGAATTAAGTACTGTTTCATTCCAAATGCCTCTTTGCCCACATTTCAATGAGCTCGTTGTGGTCTGAATTCCATGCTTTTTTATACAGCTCACGAACTACTTCCAGCCATTTTTGCTTGCGGTCATCTTTGCTGCCTGTATCTTCCGTACCTCCGCTGGCTTTATAATCTTCACGGGTGGTACTGCCAATGCGTGCATACTGGCCGGTTTGCGGTTTCAGACCTGCATTGGTAATGCGCAAATAAAAATCGAGCTGCTCCGGGGTGCAGGTCTTATCTTTTGGCCACATGGTGCTGTCTTTGATGTAAACCGTTACGCCGTCTTTAAAAACATAGGGTTCCTGGAAATCCTTAGTGTACTGATCTTCATACACCACACCCTTCACCGGGAATTGCGCGTTGGACTGTCCGTCAATCCATTTCAACAATTTATAAGTGTAAACCGTATCCACGCTATGTTTGGCATTCCAGCAGGCGTTGGCCACCCACATTGCCAGCTTTTCAGGAGCAGGATTTAAGAGGTATACTTTTCCTGTTTTTGGCCTGCCGGTATAAAGATCCTTACCTGTTTGGTATTCATACAATTTCACCGGGAAACCTTCCCAGCCGGGAATGGTATCCGTTTCATGCACAAGCTGCTGTACCATGTAAGCATGGCTCAGCACGGTTTTTGCTTTTTGCACCAGGGCGCCAAAACCATCTCTGAAATAAGCGTCAGGAATTTTGGATGTTTGTGCGTTTGCTGAAAGTGAGAAAGTTGCAGCCAAAAGCAAAACGGAAATATTTCGCATAAGTATAGACGGTTTAAAGTGGCTACATGTTAAGTGTAAATTACAATGCTATCCGGTGTTGCGGTTGCTGTTTTAAAGCGAGGCTTTAAACGGAACCAACCGCCACTAAGGCGGCGTTCGAAAACTTTTGCGATTGTTTAGGCATAGCATCTTTCAATATTAGTTTATTTCGGTAATTGAAACATCAATGGCTGTCGCCTGTAAGCCTTAACAAGTTTGCCGTCCTGGTGGGCCGGCCGCCATTTGGGCGAATCTTTTATCAGGCGTATGGCTTCTTCATCAAGTGAATATTCAATAGACCTCAATATCGTGATATCGCTGGTAGTACCATCTGTATTTACTACAAACTGAAGCAGGAGGCTACCTTCTTTTTTCAAATTCCTTGCACGGTCGGGGAAATTGATATTTTTCTGAATATACTTAACCCAGTCTTCTGTTCCTCCTTTAAACACCGCTTCCACTTCATCCCAATGTTTTTGGGTTTCCCCTTTCTTCCTGTTTTCCTCTCTTTCCGCTGCTATTGACGCCATATCCATCCGGATCAGCAGCTTTCCCATATCATATTTTTCTTTCTTCCAAAGCGTAAATGAATCCGTGTAATAATACCACCAGTCATTTTTTTTACCTTCAAAAGTATAGCCGGAAGAGTCCATTTGTCCATCTGCACCATAATAAGTAAACGCCCCATGCGGAATACTGGCTTCTTTGTCTTTGTAGGTTTCTACTGATAATAAAGGTCCGTCGAAATGATAATATCTCCATTCATACGCTGTATCTCCAAGCTTTTGCTGGGAGGCTAAGTATTTGGCTTCTTCCGGCTTGCAGCCTTTCCAGTTCTCGTCATAAACATAAAAGGTTACATTCTTTTTGGATTTTTGGGCCTGGAGGCTAATAGCAGATAATAAAAAAAAGCAGATAAACAGTGTTTTCATTTTTTATAATTATGAATGGCAATTTAGATGATTTATTGTAACCCGTTAAAGAGGATTCAAATTATTTGTATTGCCGGTTTCCTCATTACCTGAAAAAGAAGGTTTTCCGGATTTGGTAAATTTTTTTTCTCATCCGGGTACTTGTCCACAACAATATTATAAAGATTTGCCACAATGAACACAATTTAACTATCTATCAAAACAAAATAATAAAATGAGAAAGAAACATGCTGCATCTGCCGGGCTTATAACCCCCTGGCGGCACACTTTATTTACAGGATTACTTACCGTGCTTTGTGCTACAGTGCTTGCGCAAACGGGTAAATTGAAGATCAGGGTTCATTCAGGCAATGATCCTTTACAGGGCGCCAGCGTTATCATAAACGAAGGTGAAAAAAATGGCACCACAGACGATGATGGCGAATTTGAATGGAAAAACATCCCTGCCGGCGCCTACCAGGTTAAGGTTACTATGCTGGGCTATAAAAGCGACACAAAACCGGTCATTGTTCATGATCACGAAAAAGCCCACCTCAATTTTTCCCTGCAAAAAGAATACCTGCAACTGCAGGGCGTTGAGATCACCGGCCGAAAGGAAAGCGGCTATAAAAATACAAACACGTTTACCGCTACCAAAACAGAAACACCCGTACGCTACGTGCCACAGTCTATCAGCTATGTTACCAAAGAGCTTATAAACGACCAGATGGCATTTAAGATGATGGATGTGCTCAAAAACATCAGTGGCGTAAGCCAGAATTCTTATACAAACAACAAGTATGTATTGCGCGGCTTCGGGTCCGAATCCAAGCAAACCCTGATCAACGGGCTGAAAACCTTTACAGGAGAACGCTCTGCAGATATTCTTCCTTATGTAGAGCGGATAGAAGTGATTAAAGGACCTGCCAGCGCCTTATTTGCCAATACCAGCCCCGGCGGCACGGTAAATACCGTAACCAAAAAGCCGCTGGATGAAGACAGGAAGGCTATTAACTTCGCAATGGGCAGTTTTAAAACCGTAAGAATTGCATCTGATTTTACCGGGCCAATGAACCAGTCGCATACCTTGTTATACCGGCTGAACCTGGCTTACCAGACAGCAGGCTCCTTCAGGGCATTACAGGATAAGCAGTCGTTTGTTGTGGCTCCTTCTGTGTCTTTTCTGCCCAACGACAAAACGCGTATCAACTTTGACCTTGTATATATAAATGATAATGGCCGCAACGATCGCGGGCAGCCTTCCTATTCACCGGTAAATGGTGTGAGGGATTTGTATGCAACGCCTGTAGGGCTTTCGCTTTCCCGTGTGAACGACTATGTGAAAGCGCAGAAACTTTTCTCCACACTTTCCCTGCAGCATAATTTCTCTGATCACGTTGGCTTTAACGTATCATACCTTAAAGGCGTGTATCACGAGGATTTACGGGAGCACCGCACTTCCAATACAAACGGCGTGGATGAAGACGGGAACATAGTGCCCGACCTCATGGAAATGCGCTACAATTACCGGATCACGGATAATTATACAGATAACCTGACCACTTACTTTACTTTGAAATTCAATACCGGTGCATTGCAGCACCAGTTGCTCGCCGGCTACGATTTTATTCAGAGTGCCGACGGGTTTGGCAACACTACTGCTGAGGCGCGGGGATATCTTTCTGCAGACGGTAAATCAGCCATCAATAAATATGATCCTTCTAAAAGAGATAAATACCTTATTGTTGACGGGCGGCCGGTTCCCAATGTTCCTTCGGTTGACCTGCATAACCCCGATTACACCATCTCTGATCCCAATAAGTATATCAGTGATGCCGTTCAGGATAAGCTGGGCAAGTATTATACCCAGGGCGTATATGTTCAGGATCAGGTGAGCTGGAACAAATGGAAAGCATTGCTTTCATTACGCCAGGAGTATTATACCGATATTATGGATTACGGGAAACCTGTTACCAGCCGTGTAAACCAAAAGGCCCTGCTTCCGCGTGTAGGCCTGGTATATACCCCCATTAACGCCATTAGCCTTTACGGTACTTATGTGTATGGGTTTCAGCCGCAGGAAGCAGGCTATATTGGTGATGCCTCCCGGTATGGAGGACCATTTGACCCGCTGGAAAGTGATATGATAGAATTTGGTGTTAAGTCGGGCCTGCTCAATGACCGTTTATCAGCTACATTAGCGGTTTACCGCATCACCCAGAATAATGTATTGCAGAATGCCCACGATGCAGGTAATCCTGATTTATTAAAGCAAATCGGGCAGGTTCGCGGAAAGGGTATTGAGTTGGATATTTACGGCAGGATATTATCTAACCTCAGCCTCACGGCTAACCTGGCGATCAGCCGTACTGAAATTACCAAAAGTGAGGATAAGTCTGAAATAGGCCTGCAGGCCGCCAATGCGCCCAAAGCGCAGGGTGGCTTCTGGGGCAAATACGATTTCACAGCAACTGCCCTGAAGGGTTTAGGCATTGCGCTTGGTGCAAATTTTCAGGCAAAACGGGAATCCGGGGCGTATGATGTAACATTACCCGGCTATTATGTGGCTAATGCGGCTGTTTATTATTCTATTGATAAAATAAGACTTTCCGCTACGTTCAATAATCTTTTTAATAAAACGTACTGGCTCGGCGCCGATTCGTTTGCCCGGCTGTTCCCCGGTTCGCCCAGGAATTTCCTGGTGGGCGTGGGATACACGTTTTAAGCGTTTAACGATGCTCCCTCAGAAGTGAATGGTGAATGGTCAGTTCACCATTCACTATTCACAAAATGATACGACATATCATATTTTTACGTAAATAAAATTGACCTCATGAACAGTTCGGCGGGATCATTGCGTAATATCGCTTATACGAAGGCGCATCGTATACTTCACTGGCTGATTGCATTTACCTTTTTATTTATACTGCTAACGGTTTGGCTGCGGATGGACTGGATGAACAAAAATAATATAGGGAAAATAGTGGCGGCCAGCTTAGAAAAGCAGCATATACAATTGTCTGATGAAGTGGCTGCCAACATCGGGCGATCCGTTCGCAAGCCCATGTGGGATACACATATTTATGCAGGTTATGTTTTGCTGTTCTTGTATGTTATAAGGCTGGTAGTGATGCGGATAGAGGGGCCCGTATTCAGCAATCCTTTTTCGCGAAGGATTACAAATAAGGAAAGATTCAGATCGGCAGTATATCTCATCTTCTACATCTGCCTCGGTACTTCCCTGCTTACGGGGATATATATAGAGCTGATCGGGAAAACAAATCCTGCTGTTTATAAAGTTATGAAAACCATCCATGTTCAGTCGCTGTATTATTCCCTTGCCTTTATCTTCCTGCACCTGGCCGGGCTGGTGCTGGCAGAACTGGGTACAGAAAAAGGGATCATTTCAAGGATGATACATGGCAAACCAGGATCCATCCCTGGAAAAGGCCGGGAAAAATCTTTTAAACAAATGAATGCAGCCGGAGATGACCCATTGCTGATTGATGACGTTCCTGAAGATGAAACTTTTGAAGGGTAGTAATAAAATATGAAACCGTATTGGAGACCTGATATGCCATATGAGCTTCCGGGACTTTGTTTCGCAATATGATAATTCTGCAGAGGCAGGCTTTCCTCCGTTTTTACTCCACAATTTTTTTGCTTAAATTTGAATGCACCATGCGCCCGTTACAATCGCTTTCCTATGCTTATTTCTATACAGGCCGACTACAGAGAAAACGCTTCCGGTATTCCGCAGCTTCTTGCCGGGAGCGCCGGCGTATCACTGCTTGTTTCTACATTATCTGCGGGAGATTATATTATTAACGGAGCCATTGGCGTAGAACGGAAATCGGCGGAGGATTTTGTGCAGAGCATAATAGCCAACCGCCTGTTTGATCAAATAGCAAGGCTGAAACGATTGGTGCCACGCCCATTGCTGATTGTGGAAGGCAATCCTTATAATACAGGCCATAAAATGGAGGACTGCGCTATTCGTGGTGCACTGTTGTCTGTTTTGATCTCCTGGCAGATGCCTGTCATGTTTTCAAAGAGCAGAGATGATACTGTTGCTTTACTGCTGATGGCAGCCAGGCAGGACATTACTGCTTCATTGCAGGTTGCAGCTCCTAAAAATTATCGCCCTAAAAGGCTGGTAAGGCGGCAATTGTTTTTTCTGCAGGGAATACCCGGCGTTGGGCCGCTGTTAGCTGCCAGGTTGTTAAAAAAGTTCGGTACGCTGAAAGCGGTTATCAATGCTACGGAGGAGGAATTAAAACGAGTGGAAGGCATAGGCAGAAATAACGCGAAGAAGATTTCTGGATTTATTAGTGCGCAATTTCAGCTAATATTGGGTAATGAATTATGAAAATATCGCAGTGTTCTTTGTCCCGAAATAAAAATAGTTCAAGCGTACCGTATTCATCAGACCTGCTAAGCCCTGGAATATCTCTTTTATACAAACATTCTTTAAAGTGCAGTTTTGACAGGGAAACTAATCGCCACGCAATATTATCGGTGTTAAAAAAATTTCGGGACGGTTTAAGTTCCTAAACCTTATATACTGCTCCGCTGAGCAGTATTTGTCCTGGTAAAATGTCCAAAATTCACATTTGTGAAAATATTTTGTATATTGCAAATTATTTATGCAATCAGGAATTTTATAAATTTGCTATGGTTGTTATTACAAAAGGCGCTATTCATGAGTTTGCGGGAAAACATCCGAGTGCAGTTCACCCGCTAAACGAGTGGTATTCGAAAGCGGTTGCTGCTGACTGGAAAACTTTTCAAGATGTGAAGCAGACCTTCAATACAGTAGATTATGTAGGAAACGATAGGTATGTATTTGATATTGGAGGTAATAACTTTCGTTTGATTGCGATGATACATTTTACGATCCGGACACTCTATATCAGGGCGATCCTGAGCCATAAAGAATACACTACATTGTCCAGCGCAAAAAAGCTGAAAAGTTTATAATCTTAAAAATTAAAAGGATTATGAAAATTGCATCTAATAGCCAATATCACACTGCCCTCGCAGAAATTGAAACCTTCATTGAAAAAGGATTCGGTAATCTTACCAAAAAGGAAACCGGGAAGCTGGAACAAATTTCCCTGGCGGTTGAGGCCTATGAGAAGAATAGATACCCTATGCCTGTTGCAACTACCATTCCTGCATTGCTGGAAGAGTATATGCACGAAAACAAAATGAACAGGGTTCAACTTTCACAAATGCTGGAGGTGCCTAACTCTACAATGAGTGAAATTATTAATGGTAAGAAGAAACCGAATCTTTCTATAGTTAAAAAGTTGCATGATAAACTCAACATAGATGGAAACTTTCTTCTTGAAACAGCCTGATTTCTTCCAGGGCTTTGTCCCGCAAAATGATAACCCTTTGAAGAAGCTTTTTAAATGATAGGCTTATTCTAATGGGTAGGTGAGCGATATCCCCATTCTTCTGCTTTATGTAGTTTTTATTTTCTACTTCCGGTATATTCGCAGAACAAATACATAGCACACTTATGAAAAAAAGTATATTATTTGCTTTGCTCTGCTGTATTACAGTTGTTTCCATGGCCCAAATGGTAAGCAAAGTTACCGACCCTGCAGACTGGGTGAATCCTTTAATGGGCACCGATTCCAAGCACAGTTTGTCTAACGGTAATACCTACCCCGCAATCGCATTGCCCTGGGGCATGAACATGTGGACCCCGCAAACCGGCAAAATGGGTGATGGCTGGCAATACCAGTACAGCGCCGATAAAATAAGAGGGTTTAAGCAAACGCACCAGCCATCCCCATGGATGAATGACTACGGCCAGTTCAGCATCATGCCGGTAACCGGTACACTGCGTTTTAAGGAAGATGACCGCGCCAGTTGGTTCAGCCATAAGGCTGAAACGGTAACGCCCTACTATTACAGTGTATATCTTGCCGACTATGATGTTACCACCGAAATAACACCAACTGAAAGAGCGGCCCGGTTCCGGTTTATCTTTCCCCAAACCGACAGCGCATTTGTGGTAGTAGACGCTTTTGATAAAGGCTCCTATATAAAGATCATCCCTGAGCAGCATAAGATCATTGGTTATTCTACCCGCAACAGCGGGGGAGTGCCCGATAATTTTAAGAACTATTTCGTTATTGAGTTCGATCATCCTTTCAGCAATGTGGCCACTTTTAACGGGAACAACCTGGATCTTACCCGCATGGAAGTGGAAGACAATCATGCGGGCGCAGTAGTGGCATTCAAAATCTTTAACAAAGGGGAACGTGTTAACGCAAAAGTGGCATCCTCTTTTATCAGCTATGCACAGGCGGAGCTTAACCTGCGGGAGATCGGTAACGATCCGTTTGAAACCGTTAAACAAAAAGGCCGTAACATCTGGAACAATACCCTTAGCCGTATCGGGGTAGAAGGTGGAACAATAGACCAGGTACGTACCTTTTATTCCACTTTATACCGGATGGTTTTCTTTCCCAATAAATTATACGAAAAAGATGCTTCCGGCAATATTGTTCATTACAGTCCGTATAACGGCAAAGTGCTCCCGGGATATATGTTTGGCGGCACCGGCTTCTGGGATACCTTCAGGGCATTATATCCGTTTCTGAACCTGATGTATCCTTCCATTAATAAAGAAATGCAGGAAGGACTGATCAATTGTTATAAAGAAAGCGGCTTCCTGCCGGAATGGAGCAGTCCGGGTGCAAGACCGGTAATGATAGGCAACAATTCTGCTTCTGTGGTTTCCGATGCTTATATCAAAGGCTTACGCAATTACGATATCAACACCTTATATGAAGCATTGCTGCATGGGGCCAATAACGAAGGTCCGCACGGTACCGGACGAAAAGGAGTTGAATATTATAACAGGCTCGGCTACGTGCCTTACGATGTAAAGATCAATGAAAATGCCGCCCGTACGCTGGAATATGCCTACGACGACTTTACCATATATCAACTGGCAAAAGCGCTTAACCGGCCCCGGGAGGAACAAAAATTGTATGCCCTCCGGAGCCAGAACTACCGGAAGCTGTTTGATCCCGAAACCAGGCTCATGCGGGGAAAGAATGAAGATGGCAGCTTTCAGAAGCCTTTCAATCCTTTTAAATGGGGAGACGCTTTTACGGAAGGCAATAGCTGGCATTATTCATGGAGCATTTTTCATGATATTAAGGGATTGTCGGATATGATGGGAGGCAGCGCTTATTTTGTAAAGATGCTGGATTCCGTTTTTGTAATGCCCCCCGTTTTTGATGACAGTTATTACGGCGCTGTTATTCATGAAATACGTGAAATGCAGATCGCCAATATGGGGCAGTACGCCCATGGTAACCAGCCCATACAGCACATGACCTACCTCTATAATTATGCAGGCGAGCCCTGGAAAACGCAGTACTGGGTAAGGGAAGTGATGAACAGGATGTATAAGCCCACGCCCGATGGGTATTGCGGCGATGAAGATAACGGTCAAACCTCTGCCTGGTATGTTTTTTCGGCGCTGGGTTTTTACCCTGTTTGCCCGGCTACTGATCAGTATGTACTCGGTGCGCCTTTATTTCAAAAAGCTACTTTGATGCTGGAGAATGGCAAGCAGTTTATTATTAACGCTCCCGGCAATAGCGAGCTGGCCAAATATGTTCAGTACACCCAGCTTAACGGAAAAAAATATGAAAACAACTGGATCAGCCATTTTGATATTGAGAAGGGAGGCAGCTTTAATGTTACCATGGGCGCTGCTCCCAATAAAACGAGGGGAACCCTGGAAAGCAGCTATCCCTATTCTTTTTCTTCCAGTGCAGATGCAGACATATTAAAGGAGTAACCGGTAGCGGGAAAGCGAAAAGAATGTATAAAAAATTCAAATATTACAGCTCAAATCCCAAATCTCACCAGATGTTCTTACCTTAATGCAAAATTTCATAAACGATGAGCCAAAAATTAAAGTCAAAGTCAAAAGGTTCCCGCAGAAAATTCCTGCGCAATGCTTCTCTTGCTGCCGCCGGCTATTTTATTGTACCCCGTCATGTGCTGGGTAAAGGATTTGTAGCACCAAGCGACAAATTAAATATTGCAGGTATTGGTGCGGGAGGCAAAGGAGAAAGCGATCTCACTTCTTTTGCCAAAAGCCCTAACGTTAATATTGTTGCATTAGTTGACGTGGATGACCGTCAGGCGGTAAAATCAAGGCAAAATTTTCCCAAAGCCAAATATTATAAAGACTTCAGGGAAATGCTCGCTAAGGAAAAGAACAATATTGACGCCTGCTCCATTTCAACGCCCGACCACACTCATGCGGTTGCCACACTGGCGGCTATGCAACTGGGTAAGCATGTATATACGCAGAAACCCCTGACACACGATATTTATGAAGCCCGTATTCTTGCACAGGCTGCCAAAAAATATAAAGTGGTTACACAAATGGGTAACCAGGGTGGCTCAGGAGACGGGGTAAGAAGAATGAAAGAAATATATGATGCCGGGCTGATAGGAGATATTGTAGAAGCCCAGGCATGGACTAACCGCCCGATATGGCCGCAGGGAATTGCCAAACCCACCGGCAATTTCCCCATACCCGCCGAACTGGATTGGAATTTATGGCTGGGTACCGCTCCTCAGGAAAATTTCAATCCGGCGTATTTGCCATTTAACTGGAGAGGCTGGTGGAATTATGGTACCGGTGCATTAGGTGATATGGCCTGTCATATCATGGATCCTATCTACCGTATACTACCAATAGATTATCCGTCATCTGCTGAATGTAGCATAGCCAACCAATATGCTGCTGGTATGAATCAACCGGCTAATTATATTGACAGTTGTCCTGTTGCATCTATTATCCATCTCGAATATCCCCGAAAAGATAAAAAAGGTACATTGAAAGTTTCCTGGTACGATGGTGGATTGCTGCCTAAAAGACCGGATGAATTATTGCCTGAGGAAGAATTTGGAAACTGGGATGGTGGCGTATTGTTCATAGGAACAAAAGGTAAATTACTTGCCGATTGCTATGGAGCAAAACCCAGACTGCTACCGCTTTCTAAAAATGATAGTGCCAAAGCCGTAAAAGAAACCATCAAACGTGTGCCAGATGAAAATCATTATCTGCAATGGGTAAACGCATGTATGCTGGGTTATGGTAAAGGCGAAACCAGTTCTAATTTTGAATATGCAGGACCTTTTACAGAAAGTATACTGATGGGTAACCTGGCTATCCGCAGTGCGCTATACCAGGATCCAAGCGTAAGTGGGTGGGGTAAAAATAGCTTTACAGGCCGTAAAAAACTGTTGTGGGATGCCAAGAACATGAAGATCACCAACTTTGAACCAGCCAACCAGTTCGTTAAGCGCGAATACCGTGATGGCTGGAGCCTGAGTTTGTGAGAGGTGAATGGTGAATGGTGAGAGGTGGAGAAAAGCCTTTTTAATAATGTATTTTAC
>CAYVEI010000033.1:20195-32483 GCA_964450515.1 uncultured Terrimonas sp.
GGTGAATGGTGAATGGTGAGAGGTGGAGAAAAGCCTTTTTAATAATGTATTTTACAAGGTGAAGTAGCATATTGGTTGCTGCTTCACCTTTTTTATTTGTGTATTGCACGAAGCGTATAGCGATTAGCAACCCGTGGGTGTCGCTTTTTTAGTTGGGGGGAAACAAAAAGCCCGGAGAAGATAACTCCTCCGGACTTACATCAAATCCTTTATCAGTACAATCTTAACCAAATAAAATTACTAATCTTAAAGAAAGGAAAGATTTTCAGGGTTGGTAAGTGTAAAAATGGGAATTAAATAATGCATTCTCCTTAGCTGTGATACGAAAAAGTGCAATACCCATTTGCTCCTTTACTTATTTTCCAAATGCCCATTCTAAAAAAACAGGAAATACCTGCTTCCAGTCCTTACTGTTATTTGTTGCTCCCCTTCGATAAACAATATCAGCATCAGTAGTAAAGGTTTTACTTTTCAGCAGTTGGGTAACTGAAGCAGTTGCAGCGCCGATATTTTCTGCATCGTCTTTTGCAATACCTGTATTGCCATTAGCGCCTGCATAAAACCAGTATTGGAGGCGGGGACGTTTGCGGGAACTTTTTAATTTTTCAAACATCATTCCGTTTGCCGAAGTATCCGGTGCATTTTTTTCTTTTCTTGAAAAGGCCGCTGAAAATACGCCTGCGCTGCTGATCTTATCGGGGTGATTCCATGCTATATCCAGTGCCGATAGTGCTCCGGCGCCGAAGCCGGCAATAGCCACAGATTTAAATTTTCTTACGCCTGCGTTTTTCTTTGCATAGGGATACAGCTCATTATTGAAGAAACTGTCGTAGTGATCTGCTTTTCCGCCTGCAACGGCTTTGCCCGACTTTTCCGCCATGCCATATTCTTCCAAACGGTTGCCGGCATGAACACCTACAATAACCAAAGGAGAAAGGCGCTTTATCCTGTACAGGCTGTCTGTTATGAACTTTAGGTTCAGTTCATCAAATAACTGCCCGTCATTACAAATCAGCAGGTTAATATCTGCCTTGTTATCGGGCATGGGGGTACTGATCACTGTTAGCATAACCTTACGCTGGAGATGACGGGAGTACAGTTCATCCTGCTGCTGCTTTACGCCCTTTTTACAGGCCGGCAGGCAGCAAAGTACAAGCGCCAGCATGGATACACTGTATACATTATGCAATAAGCGGGTATTCATTCCTGATCGTTTAAAGAGATGAGGCAGTGTATATAAAAAAGGTGAAAGCATGTTAGCCTTTCACCTTTTCCTTTTAATAATATAATAATCATTAAGCGCTCACCGCCTTGTTTACCAGTCCGGCAGCTTCACTCAGGAGTATGGCAGATTGTACTTTCAGTCCGCTCTCTTCAATTAATTTTTTTGCTTCCTCCGCGTTGGTTCCCTGCAGGCGCACAATAATAGGCACCTTAATATCGCCAATGGAATTGTAAGCATCAATAACGCCCTGTGCAACACGATCGCAGCGTACAATACCGCCAAAGATATTAATGAGGATGGCTTTTACTTTTGGGTCTTTTAGAATGATACGGAACCCGGCTTCCACGGTTTGGGCATTGGCCGTGCCGCCTACATCTAAGAAATTGGCAGGCTCTCCGCCACTGAGTTTGATCATGTCCATTGTAGCCATAGCCAATCCTGCTCCGTTAACCATACAACCAACATTGCCATCTAATTTTATAAAATTCAGATTGTATTTGTGCGCCTCCACTTCCGTAGGATCTTCCTCACTGATATCACGTAAAGCCTCCAGGTCGGTATGGCGCATCAGCGCGTTATCATCCAGGTTCATTTTGCAGTCTACCGCGATGATCTTGTCGTCGCTGGTCTTAAATAACGGATTGATCTCAAGCATGCTGCAATCGAGCTCTACATAGGCCTTATATAAATTGGTAACGAACCGTACGCAATTTTTAAATGCTTCCCCGCCCAAACCGAGGTTAAACGCAATTTTTCGTGCCTGGAAAGGAAGCAATCCGCCGGCGGGGTGAACCCATTCTTTAAATATTTTATCAGGCGTATCGTGTGCCACCTGTTCAATATCCATTCCTCCTTCGGTGCTGTACATGATCACGTTTTGACCTTTGCTGCGGTCGAGCAGTATAGAAAGATAAAACTCCTTTACAGGGTTAGCGCCGGGGTAGTACACATCCTGGGCTACTAATACTTTGCTTACTAATTTACCGGCAGGCCCCGTTTGTATAGTTACCAGGGTATGTCCTATGATGTTCCCGGCAATGGTTTTAATATCCTCTGCGCTTTTACCAACGGCCACACCGCGTTGTTCAGCGCCCTGTATCTTGCCTTTACCCCGTCCGCCGGCGTGGATCTGCGCTTTAACTACGGCAAAATTATTTCCATACTGTACTTTCAGTTGCTTGTATGCTTCTTCCGCTTTTTCGGCGGTATCAACAGGTATGCCATCCTGAACGGGAACATTAAATTTTTTCAGCAGCTCTTTAGCCTGGTATTCGTGCAGATTCATGTGTGAAAATTTCAGCGAAAATAACGCAGAATGGGGGAATAGAAAAATTGATAAAAAAAAGCAACAGGAAATGAATTTTTTCAGGTTGTGAAGGGGATCAGTCTGAACTTGCTCATATTTCCTGTTGCTGTAAAGGTTGCAATGATTTAAACGGACGGTTAAAATACACTGCGGTTTTCATGGTAATACCGGATCGGGTTGGTGTTCATCAAATGCAGCATTGGCTTTTACATCGTATCGGATCGGTGGTTTTCGGATATTGGATGGTTAGTTCAGGAATTGGATTGGTTAAGGATCTATTGGATTTGTTATACAAAGAAACATCCTTTAGCTTTCCCGGAAAATAGGTGAATATATTATTGTTTAGTCATTGTTTCACTACAACACGGGGAATCTACGGTAAAAGGCTGATAAGCATTTACCCGTAGCATGTTGCGGGAACCCGGGTTTGCCATATATAATGCGGTATGATACAGTGTTAAATTCAATTCACTGCGATGGTATTTATGCAGGAATTTCCATTGTATGCACGGAGAAATACGTAAGCCTTATTTTGATTGGCAGGAACGCTTTATGAGAAAGCTGTATTTTTTTGTTATGATCTGCTTTCTAAATTGATATAAGGTAAGGAAAAGGAGGTGCTGAATAGTAAGAACGGGGCGGTGAAAGGAATATCCGAAAAAAGGAATGCTGCAAAAAACTTAAAATAAAGAAAGCTGGGTGTGTTTGGCTGATGCCTGCGTTTTAGCCGCAACAGGTAAACCAACAGTATCCGCAATGCAATAAACCGGTGTTTCGTGGTAGCGGGAGGCAACAATAATGGTGGCGCCATTTGCTTCTTTACTGAAAAGCTGTTCAACTAATTCCGGGTTATTATTGTTTTTGGATAAATGCGACAATATTAAATGCGTTAAATGTTTTCCCCGGTGCCGGGTAAACAATTCAAGGGCCTGTGTATTCGATAAATGCCCGTTGCCTCCGCTGATGCGTTTTTTTAAATAATATGGATAGTTGCCTTTAGCAAGCATATCTCCGCAATAATTAGCTTCCAGAAAAACGGAATGGCATTGGCTGAAGTGATGAATAACATGGGTGCATGAATTGCCGATATCGGTAAAAACGCCTGCTTTAACCTTGTTGTTGGTTACTACAAAACTGTGCGGATCGCAGGCATCATGACATTTGGGAAAGCCGGTAATGGTTAAATTTCCAATAGCTACCGGTTGGTGGGGTAAAAAGTTTTGAACAAGATGTTTTTCAACAGGAATAGCGGCAGCCTGCAATGTAGCTGCCGTGATATAAACAGGAAGCTGAAATTTTTTACACAGGCCGGGTATGCCGGTAATATGATCTGAATGCTCATGCGACACAAAGATCGCTTTCACCAGGCTCATATGCAATCCCAGGCGTTTCATTCTTTTTTCGGTTTCCCTGCAGGAGATGCCCGCATCAATCAGCACAGCTTCGTTTTCGTTGCCTATATAATAGCAGTTGCCGTTGCTGCCCGAATTTAAAGCGGTAATGTAAAGCGACATAGCACCGCAAAAATAAGGAACTGCGCTATTGATGCCTTATAATTATTTTGCCTGCAATTGAAAATGTTCCACCTTGTTTTTAATGGGGGGTATCGTTTTTAAGTAGGCGTAAACAGCTCTCAGGTCGGTAGTATCCATTCCTGCATACATAGACCAGGGCATGATCGTATTTACCTGGCTGGCAGTTACTTTAAATATGCCCGCAGTATCGGCATAGGCTTTAAACCGGGCTATAAAAGTCTCTTCCGTCCAGTTACCCAAACCCGTTTCTGTATCGGGCGTAATATTTGCCGAGCGTAAGGTGCCGTTGGGCATTTGAAATTCCCTGCCCCCGGAATATGCCAGCTCAGGAATGATCTGTCCTTTTTTAACCCGGGTGTGGCATTCTATGCAAGCGGCAATAGTAACAATATAATGGCCATAATTTACCAGATCTGTTTTGGCAGGACGTTCTAAGGGAGTGTTATTGGCAGGAATGGTGTTGAGAATAAAATTCATGGGAAAATCTATGCTGCGTTTAGTTATGCTGCTGTTAATAAGGGGTAGTTGCCGCAGGTAGGCAATAATATCATACACATCTTCTTTATCCATTTTTCCATAATGCAGGTAGGGCATTACCGGAAATAATGCTTCCCCGCTTTTGTTTACACCCGTGGTAATGGTTCTGTAAATTTCGCCGTCGGTCCAGGATCCCAGGTTTTGAGGCGTAATGTTTTTGGAGTAAAAGCTTCCCGGGAAGCCCATCTCCCTTCCAAAATATTCGCCTCCCTTTCCCAGTGTTCCGGGGATAAGGGGCCCGGTAAAACGGCTCCAATCACGGGTGGAATGACAGTCCATGCAAACGGTTATATGATTGGCCAGGTACTCACCCCGCGCAATGCGTTCAGGCGTTACCGTTACTGTGATATCCGGCGCGTCCGTTACATCGGGCAATGCAAATTTTAAATATCCTGCAATGCCGCCAATGGCAACAACTATAATAAGTAAAATGACCAGGAGAATCTTTTTCATGATGTATAAAGTTGAAAGTTGAATGAAGAAAATGAAGTGAGGTAGCAAATAAGGGTGGACTCAACAGGACATAAAAGTAATACATCCGGAATAAATTGTATATAATATTTCGGGAAAAGGTTTCACGCGTGAAAATGTTGTTGCTGTTGCGATCTGTACTTCGGTATATGCCGGCAGGAGTGGGCTCCTAACCCGGCAATACCGGGTAGGGGGCTTTCCCGTTTCCCCGGAATGACGATAATTTTCCCCAATACGCCCATCGGGTATAGCAACCGGGTACTTTTTTAAAACAAAACCTCACAATGGAAATAAGCGGGTAAGGTTTTTGTAGCTTTGCGTTTATGTTTTTAAAACTTAAAAAATATATTGCTATGAATTTTCGCTTTATTAACCGGCGGCCGGTGTATATGCTGGCTCTTGTTCCGGCGCTTGCCTTCGTTTTTTCCTGTAATAGTTCAACCAGCAACGAACCCGCTGCAGATAGTGCCCAGGTTGCGGGCGACCACACCCATGCTATGGATGATGCCGCCACTGTTCCCTTCGTGAAACACGCAGAAGCGGTGCTGGCGGGCACTTATGCCGACACGGCAGTATCCGGTACGGCCAAATTTGATGCAGACGATAATGGCAAAGTAAAGTTAGAGCTGGAGATAACCATTCCTTCTAAAGCAGGCAAGAGCGTAGCTGTTCATCTTCATGAGCATGGCGATTGCGGCGATAATGGAAACCTGTCGCATGGGCACTGGAACCCTACTAACCAGCAACACGGAAAATGGGGAAGCGCCGGTTTTCATTCGGGTGATATCGGAAATGTAGAATTAGACGCGCAGGGAAAGGGTACCCTCACATTAGAAACTGATTTATGGACATTAGGCGGTAGCGCCGAAAAAAATATTTTGGATAAGGCGCTGATCGTGCACGGCGGTGTGGATGATTATACTTCTCAGCCATCCGGCAACGCGGGTACGAGGATCGGATGCGGTGTTATTAAGTAAACCAACGGCATTGAAATATTGAATTCGTTACTTATTGATGCTACTATTGCCACTAACACAAGCATATGCTTGTGTTAGTGGCAATTTTTATTGTATAGCTTTTTCCCGGCCGGTACATTTTATTATGGAACTTTGTATTGTTTCGCCGCATCGTCTAATATTAGTACCCAATCCTGCCCGTAACCCGAAGTGGGGGGCGTGAAGTGCAGTTTCCCCTTATTTATGGTTTCAGCGGCGGAAATAGTTGCTCCGTTCCGGGGATTGTACCAGTTGGCTTTTAACCTGCTGCCCGATATTTTTCCTCCATTAACGGTAAACGGCTTTCCTGCTGCTGTATAAATGAACGCATAGTCTTTTCCTCTTGTAGCCTGTATGCGTTCAGCAGGCCCATAATGATCCTCATCAATAAGCGACTGATCGGGAATTCTGTCTAAAAACGGCCGGGAAAGCATTAGTTTTTTCAGGTGCTGCATTTGCTGGGCGCCGGGCAGCTCCATAGCCTCCTGCCAGTATATATGCGGTCCGTTTACGGCTTCACGGTAAGGCGAATAAAATTGCCAGATATCATGGCAGCCATAGGTATGTCCGAATGCGCCTGCAAACACATCCAAGTATGCATACAATCTCACATCATAAGCGTTGCTTGTTCCCAGCTCTTTTGCATTAAAGCAAACCGGGTGGTCTTCATACAAGGGTTCTCCATCCATTACCGGTTTTACCGGGGTCATATTATATACCGCCTGAATTTTATCGTATACAGGCGCATTGCGGCAATGACCGTTCTGGAACATGTTAAACGACAACCAGTTTTCTTTCATGAACCACTCCGCGCTTCCATACTGGTTAGGCTGGGGATGAAAAGTAATAAGTGGCTTTGTGCCGCCGGCTCCGTAACCTGCTGTTATTCCTTCGGCCATGCTGTTCCATATTGCTACATCCTTTTCATTACGCGGGTTACGGTCGCCTCCGGTGATCCATATAATATTGGATTTGTTTTTATACCTTTTGGCCAGCCATTCGCCGTATTGCCAGGCATTTTCCGTAGTAAATACTTCGGGACCTTTTCCCCATGTGCTTTTAAATACTTTATCGCCCCAGGTGGGAAGCAAACCGATCACTATATTATACTCGTTTGCCTTGTTTATAATATAGTCCACATGATGAAAGTATGCTTCGTTGGGTTTGGCGGGATCATCGTTTTCCAACGGCAGGTCGCCATAGGCGTTAGGGGTGTGCAACCCGTCAAACTCCGCAAGCACTACTGCCTGTACAACAGTGAAGCCCTGCTCTGACCTGCGTTTTAAATAATAATCTGCCTGTTCGCGGTTCAAACGGTGAAACAGCTCCCACCCGGTATCACCCAAATAAAAAAAGGGAGCGTTGTTACGCAGCAAAAAGCGTTTATTATTACTTACGGTAAGCTGGGCTGTTGTTACCAGGCACAACAGCATGCATACAAGAAAAAGTCCGGGCCGTTTCATAGTAATATATGCGTTTATAGTTTGCAGCAGGGAGTCCGTATTAACGTTAAAAGCAATACGGGGTGAATTTCAAATCTTAGATTTCAAATTTCAAATCAGATATTCTTTTCACCCTTTCCGCACCAGCCATCTCCACATTTCCCTCCAGGTAACTTTTTTGCCATAGAGTAAGATACCTGTCCGGTAAATTTTTGCGGTAACCCAGGTAAAAAATAAAAATGTTAATACCAGTAAAAGCATGGAAAGTCCTAACTGCCACCAGGGAACGCCATAGGTAACCCTGCCCATCATTACAATAGGAGAGGTAAGCGGAAACAGGCTTCCGAATACCGCTATGCCACTGTCGGGGTCGTTGATAGCTTTGGTCATGATAACAAAACCCAGGATAAGCGGCATCATAACGGGAAAAACCAATTGCTGGGCTTCCTGCTGATCTTCACTCACTACACTGCCAATAGCGGCAAACAGCGCAGCATACAGCAAATAGCCTCCCAAAAAATAAAAGATGAAAGAAAAAAGGATCAGCGCTATGGGCAGCGATCTTATGCCTTCAATAATTTCAGCTACTTTTCCTGAGCTTGCCCGCTGTGCTGCGGCGCCGGCTATAGCGGGATCGGACAACTGATGGAATACATCAGGGAAAAGCAATGGGATAATAAGCTGAAGTAAGCCCATGACCACGATCCATATAGCAAATTGCGTTAAGCCAACGGCGCCGATACCAATTATTTTTCCAAGCATAAGCTGGAAGGGTTTGGCAGAGCTTACAATTACTTCGGCAATGCGGTTGGTTTTTTCCTCCATAACGCCGCGCATTACCATTGTGCCGTATATCAGTAAAATCATGTAAATAAGAATACCGGCAATAAACGAAACGGCATACGCCACGCCGGCAATACTTTTCTTTTCGCCTTTGCCGGAGTCTATAGCGTTTTCAATTTCAATATCGGCTTTGATGTTCTTATAGATTTCGGGGTCAATATTTGCAGCGATCAACCGTTTTTTTTCAACCGCTGCATTGACCTTTTTTTCCATTGCCGATTTTACAAACAGGTTTACAGATGCCTGGCTGTGCAGCTTTATATGCGGGAGGTCGCTTCCATTAAATTCAGGTATGTACAAAAAAAGGCTGTAGCCCTCGTTTTTGTATCTCGCTTTAAAAGATTGCTCCGTTTCATTATGAACGAAAGTGTAAGTTGATTTATCGTTTTTTCCTGTTTCTATTTTACCATTGAACAGGTTAGCTTCATCAAGAATGGCTACTCTTTGGCTATTGCTTTCACCGCTAATAGAAACAGCTATAATGATGGCATAAAACGCTACAATTACCAAAGGCACAAGAAGGGTAGTGAGTAAAAAAGATTTTCTTTTTACCCTGGTCATATATTCTCTTTCTATTATCAGGCGGATCTTATTCATATGCTTTACCGGATTGTAATATTGTTCTGGATCTCTTGTTTTTTATACGGAAGTGTTAACAGGTTGAAATTCCCGTGCCAGCGGAGTGCCTTCAACCAGCTTTATAAAAATATCATTTAAAGACGGGAGGATCTCGTTAAAAGATGTGATCTCGTGATGCCGGGCCAGTAAATGCTGTAACACATCATGCGGCTTATATCCTTCATGGATCTTCAGTATCAATGCCTCGCCTTTTTCACCGGTTACTTCAAAAATAGTATTGCCGGTTATACTGTCTGGTTTTTTCTCAAACCCAACCCGGAAAATATTCTCCTTAAACTCCTGTTTTACATTTTTTACCGAGCCGTCTAATATTTTGCTGCCTTTGTTAATAAGAATAATATGGTCGCAGATCTCTTCTACCTGTTCCATACGGTGCGTGCTGAAAATAATGGTGCTGCCGTTTTTTGCCAGCCTGAATATTTCATCTTTTATTAAATTGGCATTCACCGGATCAAGTCCGCTGAAAGGTTCATCCAAAATAATCAGTTTCGGTTCGTGAAGTACGGTAGTAACGAACTGTAATTTCTGGCTCATGCCCTTGCTGAGGTCCTGCACCTTTTTGTTCCACCAGCTTTCCATTTCCAAGCGCTGAAACCAGAATTTTATTTTTTCCATGGCTTCCGCTTTGCTTAACCCTTTCAGCCGGGCAAGGTATAAGGCCTGTTCGCCGATCTTCATTTTTTTGTACAGTCCTCTTTCTTCGGGCATATAGCCTATCCGCACGATATCATTGATGGGGTCAAATTTTTTTCCTTCAAAAGTGATAGAGCCGCTATCGGGGAAAAATATGCCGGTGATCATGCGGAGTAAGGTGGTTTTGCCCGCGCCATTGGGGCCCAGCATGCCAAAAATAGCGCCCTGCTCTATGGTAAAGCTAACATCATCTACCGCTTTTTGCGTAGCAAAATATTTTCTGAGCTGGTGAACTTCTAAAATGTGCTGCATATCATGTATTAGTTGCGCCGGTTAAATTTTGTTACAGAGGTATGAAAGAAATTTATAAGATAGCAACAAAAGTGTAAAGATTTTAAAAAGTTTTGATACAAAATTCAAATCCGAAGCCGGGAATTTAAAATCCGAAACAAAATCCTGATAATAAACCACAAATCCTAAACGATAAATGCACGTTGTAATCCGTTCACATTTCCCACTTTTCCGATATTCTATTTGCTATTTTTTCGCCATCCATTGCGGCGCTTACAATTCCCCCGGCAAAGCCGGCTCCTTCGGCGCAGGGGTACAGGTTATATATTTGCGGGTGATGGAGGCTTACCTTATCGCGCGGTATCCGAACCGGCGATGAAGTGCGGCTTTCCGTTGCCACCACAATGGCTTCATTGCTGTAATACCCTCTCATTTTTTTGCCAAAGGCTATCAGCCCTTCCTGCAGGGTGCGATAAATAAATGGGGGTAAAACAGTTTGTAGTGATGTGGCTGTTACGCCCGGTAAGTAAGAACAGCGGGGGAGGGTTGAGGAAGCTTTGTTTTCGGCAAAATCAACCATGCGCTGCGCAGGCGCTGCAAATTGACCTCCACCTGCATTATAAGCCTTTTTTTCTATGCTTTCCTGGAAAAACATTGCGGCCAGCGCGCCTTGGCTTTTAAAAGACTGCAGGTCCTTTTCTTCCACGGTAACTACAATGCCACTGTTGGCATAAGGGTTATTTCGTTTAGAAGGGCTCCATCCGTTTACTACCAGCTCACCCGGGTTTGTAGCTGCAGGAGCAATAATGCCCCCTGGGCACATGCAAAATGAAAACACACCACGCCGGTTGGCCTGTGTTACTAAGCTGTACGAGGCCGGTGGCAGGTTAGCGGATGATGAATGCCCCGATACTGCGCCCGGAAAGGAGTGATACTGGATCTGATCAATGAGTTGCTGGGGATGCTCAATGCGTACGCCCAGCGCGAAAGGTTTAAGCTCAATGCTTATTTTTTTCTGATCCAGCAAACGGTAAATATCTCTTGCCGAATGCCCTGTGGCCAATATAAATGCATTTGCTTCAAATACATTTTCATCGGCCGTTCTTACGGCTTTGACGGCACTGCCTTCAATAATAAAATCGGTTACTTTTTTTTCAAACAAAAATATACCGCCGCAATCCCGGATGGTATGGCGCATGGCAGCTATAATATGCGGGAGCTTATTGGTGCCTATATGCGGGTGTGCATCATACAAAATATTTTCTTCGGCGCCAAAATGAACAAACAGGCTAAGTATCCTGCTGATGTTACCGCGCTTATTGCTGCGGGTATAGAGCTTTCCATCGCTGTAAGTGCCTGCGCCGCCCTCACCAAAACAATAATTGCTTTCCGGGTTTATAACACCTTCTTTATTCAGCACCGCCAGGTCTCTTCTTCTTGCTCTTACGTCTTTACCTCTTTCCAGTATAACAGGTTGTATGCCTTTTTCTATGAGTTGCAAAGCAGCGAATAACCCCGCAGGACCGGCGCCTATGATCACCACTTTTTTTTGAGCATGTTCTACACTTTTAAAATGAAAAACGGGTGCCGGTCTTTGCTGAAAAGGCTCATTGATGAACGCATTAACAGTAAGCATTATCCATGCCTGCCTGCCCCTGGCATCAACAGACCTTTTAAGTATATGAAATCCGGAAATTACCGAAGGGGTAACTCCTTCAGCGGCAGCAATATGCTCATTTATTGATAATGCCGTGGCTGCCTGTGAAGGGAGCAAACGAAGCACAATTTTTTTTTGCATAGATAAGAGGTCAGGTTTTTATCCTAAAACTCAACTTGTTTTGCAGGGAACTGCTTTAAAAAGGCAGGTCATCTCCCGGAGCAGAAGATGGAACTTCGCTCACGCTATAATCATTTGCTGCGGCAACCGGCTCCTGCTGTTGCAGGTTAATCGTTTCCATTCGCCAGGCATCAAGATTGGTTATATAATTTACCTGGCCGTTCTTTTCCCATTTGGTGCCTTTTATGTTGAAATGCACTTTTACTGTTTCGCCGATGCTAAAACGGTCGGGCATGCCGGTTTTGTCCTGCACACATTGAAATTTGGCGTAATTGGTAATCATCCTTCCGCCAATATCTTCCGTTTTTTCAATTACAAATTCACGGGTTTTAAAGGTTGCCGTGCGCTGCACCGTATCTGATTTGGCAATTAATTTGCCGGTTAGTTCGTAGCTCATTATAAATATTTAAAGGGCAAATGTAGCGGTTATAACTGAGTGATGTTTTTGAAATTTTGATTTTGTTTTTGCATAAAAAAATTTTACCTTCCTGCAGGCAAGTGAAAAGCTGTACAAATGAAAAAAAGTATTAACGT
>CAYVEI010000034.1:0-13627 GCA_964450515.1 uncultured Terrimonas sp.
GAACATATTGACTATAACGCGGCGCCATTAAAAGAACAGGTGTCGGATATTGATTTTGTATTGGATACGCAGGGCGGCGACAGCATTGACCATTCTATAGCAGTGATGAAAAAAGGTGCTGCCATCGTTAGCATTCCCTCCGGATTGAATGAAGCGGTTACAGCCAAGGCCGCTGCTAAGGGAATGCAGGGCTATACCTTTAAAGTGAGATCCGATGGAAGTGATATGAAAGCCATAGCCGGCCTGCTGCAGCAAGGCAGCATACAATCGCATATTTCGCATGCTTTTTCTTTTGCTGATATGGCTAAAGCCCATGTGCAAATTGAAACGGGGAGAACAAGAGGAAAGGTAGCGGTAACTTTACCGTAAAAGAAATTGTGCGCAGCACGAAAACTATACCCTCCTCACCTTAACCGTTAACGCTTTGGCCGGGTTAACAGTAAAAACCTGTTGTATTTCATTTGCTGTAAAGCCTTCTTTCCGCAGTAAAGGCAGCAAAGTGGTGAAAACGGTACTATACGGTCTGAAAATGCCACCCTCGGGTTCGCCCACATGATACCAGCCGGCATCATGCGATATCAGTGCTTTATGCAATAACCTTTCGGCTTTCATATCCTTCAAAAATTGCACATACTGCTGCACCGAATCATCATGCAGCCCGTCAAAAGAAACCCAGCCTCCTTCTTTTGCTACCCTGATATGGATATCCCTGCTGCTTTCGTTTTGCGCATGGATCCACACCCAGGCTTCAGGACTTACACCCGCGGCTTTAATGATCTTCAATTCTTCGATCGCCGCCGCCCCGTTGCCGGTATGTACGCCAAAGCTAAGCCCTGTTTCCAAATGCGTTATTGCCGCTGCTTCAATTAGCTTTTGCTGTACAGCAGATAACGGATAAGTGTCAACGCCGGTTTTGATAAATCCGGGTTTAACGGCCGTGCCCTCTATACCTGTTTCCCACTCGCTTATCCACCGGGCAGCCAGTTGTTTGGCCGAACTGGTATAAGCGTGCTTTGGCAAAAAATTTTCTTTCGCCGCTCCGTAATAACCGGTATTGGATATAATGTGCAGTCCGCTGACTTTAGATAATTTTTGTAATAACACAACATTTCTCCCCAAATAATTGGGCGTACATTCTACCAGTGTTGTGCAGCCATTTTTTACAGCTTCCTGTAATACAGGCAATGCCTTATTGTATACTTCTGTGGTATTATAACGGGATGTAGTTATCTTATCTGCCCCTATAAAATCTACTAATATATGTTCATGCGATAAAGTGAAGCCTGCATTTGCGGAAGGAATATGCCCGTTTACTGTCATTATATAATCTTCCACGCCGGCTGCCGGCAGCATGTTGCGCAATGGCAGCACATAAGGCGCACATAATAAAAACCCCGAACGGATAAAATCTTTACGATGCATATAATAGTGTTATGTGAAACGTGAAATGAACTTTCACGGCTTACATTTCACGATAACGTACAGATATAATTTGGGCGTATTTCAATTTTTCGCTCAATGTACAACTTTCCGGTCGGTGATACACCGGCCGGAAGCGGGTTCTACAGGTGGGTGTCACCACCCACCTGCGAAAATTTGAAATGCGCCCCATAGTTTGATTGACTTAACAGTAATTTAAAAATACTTATCTTCCTTCACTATATGCCAACATTTGCCGATAAAGTAATTGCATTTAACAAATCACTCCGTTTTACTGCCAGGCTGCCTGCCGGCATTCGCGTAATGAACCCTTTTAAAGAAAATAAAGATAGCTTAACCGTTTCATCTGCTTTTTACAAAAAATACTATAGCGATAATAACCCACGTCACATTATCCTGGGCATTAACCCCGGCAGGTTTGGAGCAGGCTTAACAGGCGTTCCGTTTACCGATCCTAAAAGACTGGTGGAAAAATGCGCGATCGCATATCCCGGAGCCCCTGCACACGAACCTTCATCTGTATTTATATATAATATGATTGAGGCTTATGGCGGCCCGGAAAGCTTTTATGGAAAATTTTACATCAATTCCATATGCCCTTTGGGCTTTACCATAAAGAACAGCCTCGGTAAGGAAGTGAATTACAACTTCTACGACAATAAAGCATTAACGGATGCCACGCATCATTTTATCATCCAAAGCATCAAACAACATATTGCATTGGGTATAGAAACCGATACCTGCTTTTGCCTGGGCAGCGGAAAAAATGAAAAGATCCTTAACAGGCTAAATGAAACGCATGGCTTCTTTAAAAAAATAATAGCACTCGAACATCCCCGCTTTGTAATGCAGTACAAAGCAAAATATATGCAGGAATATATTGATAAATACCTTGCCGCTTTCGGCGCGGTGGAATAATCCTCAGTTCCCCACAGTGCATTTTAAACTACCCTTTCAGTATGGTCTGACACTACTCTCACCGGTGCCGGCCGCAGGTTACATCATCATCATACTACGATCTCCACAATTTTAGTAGCTTCCATATTGGCATTGCGCATGGCGATGCTTCTAACGGCATTGCCGGCAAAATCCATAAACGCATTCCGTGTAATTTCATCATCACTCACCATTACCGGTATGCCTGTATCGCCACCTTCCCTTATTCCCTGCACCAATGGTATTTGCCCTAAAAAGAGCACATCAAATTCTTCGGCTAATCTTTTACCACCGCCTTTTCCAAAAATATAATATTTATTTTCGGGCAATTCAGCCGGGGTAAACCAGCTCATATTTTCAACTAATCCTATAATGGGCACTTTTATCTGGGCCTGTGCAAACATGGCGATCGCTTTTTTGGCGTCTGCCAGTGCCACAGGCTGGGGGGTGGTAACTACTATGGCTCCTGTTACAGGAACAGTTTGAACTAATGTTAAGTGAATATCGCCGGTGCCGGGCGGCATATCAATCACTAAGTAATCCAGCTCTCCCCATTGCACATCCGTTACAAACTGGCGGATAGCGCTGCTTGCCATGGGGCCGCGCCACACGATGGCCTGCTTTTCATCTACCAGCGAGCCGATGCTCATTAATTTTATACCAAACTTCTCTATGGGAATGATAATACCTTTCTCTCCTTCTTTTTTCATGAGTGGTCTTTCCCCGCGTATACCAAACATCATTGGCACACTCGGCCCGTAAATATCAGCATCCATTAATCCTACGGCAGCACCGCCTTCCGATAATGCCAAAGCAAGATTGGCTGCAACGGTTGATTTACCCACTCCTCCCTTACCGCTAACTACGGCTATAATATTCTTTACACCCGGTAAAATATGCTTATTGTCTTTTCTGTTGCTGTTGGTATTAGCCGTAAATTTTATATTTACGGCTGCATTTTTATTTACCAGCAGGTGCACCGCATTGATGCACGCGTTTTTGATCATATCTTTTAAAGGGCATGCCGGTGTGGTGAGTACAACGGTAAAAGAAACATTATCTCCTTCTGTTACAATGTCTTTTATCATGTTAAGCGTTACAAGATCCCTGCCCAGATCTGGCTCAATTACATTCCCCAATGCTTTTAAAATATCACTTTCTTTCATGAACCGAACTTTTTGTTAAAAAAAATATTGTGCCGCAAAGTTAAGCCCATAAATGCTTACTTTGGTTTTTTCCCGTGTTCGGATTAAATTACAGATTTGAAGGCTGGAGTTACGATTTTGAGGTATTATTGCAATTCATTTAAACAGCTTAATGAAATATTTTTTACGATATTTTTTTTTCTCATTATTCCTGTTTCCCTTCGCAGCAAAAGCACAGTTTGAATCATTGAAAGATTCTGTGGTTCAGTTGTATGGCATAGTAATGACGCACGACAGCTTAAAAGGCATACCGGGAGTAACCGTAATGGTAAAAGGACAGAACAGAGGTACCATCACCAACGAGCAGGGCGTTTTTTCAATAGTAGTATTAAAGGGAGATGAAGTTCAGTTTACCCACGTATCTTACAGAACGGAAACAGACAGGATCCCTACCAACTTAGAAGGGAACCAGTTCAATATGGTTAAATTAATGGCCCAGGATACCATTTACCTGCCTACGGCTATTATAAAAGCCCGTCCTACCCGCGAACAATTTGAACGCGATTTTGTTAACAATGATGTTCCGGACGATGGTATAGAAATTGCCCGGCAAAATACCAGTGAAGCTAAAAGAAGGATACTGGCAAGGTCGTTACCCCGCGATGGCGGAGAAGCGGCTAATTATGCTTTAAGTAAAAATGCCCAGGGATACTATTATAGCGGGCAGGCTCCTCCTATGAATATATTTAACCCCTTTGCCTGGAGCGAGTTTGTGAAGGCTTGGAAAAGAGGCGATTTTAAGAAGAAAAATTAAGTGGTGAGTAGTGAATGGTCGTTGCTCGTTTATCGTTTCAAGAGGTGAGAAGTGAGAGTGAGAAGTGAAACGTGAGAATACCCTACTGATTGCTGACAGCTCACAGCCCCATAACATACGATCATGATAAAAAACATTGCTGTTATTGGCGCAGGCACAATGGGCAACGGCATCGCCCATGTATTTGCTCAATATAATTTTAATGTAACCCTAACAGACATTAATGAAGCCGCGCTGGGAAAGGCGGTTCAAACCATTTCCCGAAACGCAGACCGCCAGGTAAGCAAAGGAATGATAACGCAGGCAACAAAAGACAGGATATTGTTAACCCTGCATACCGCAACAACAATGGAAGCAGGCGTAGCCAATGCCGACCTGGTAATAGAAGCCGCAACAGAAAACAAAGCAACCAAGCTGGAAATATTTAAGCAATTAGATGAATTAGCGCCTCCGGGGACCATTTTGGCCAGCAATACTTCCTCCATATCCATTACCGCCCTTGCTGCCACAACAAAACGTGCCGGAAAAGTAATAGGCATGCACTTCATGAATCCTGTGCCGGTAATGAAGTTAGTGGAAGTGATCAACGGCTATGCCACAACGCCGGAAGTAACTAACGAAGTAGTGGCTGTTAGCAGGGAGCTGCAAAAAATTCCATGTATCGTTAACGACTATCCCGGATTTATTGCCAACCGCGTACTGATGCCCATGATCAATGAAGCCATATACAGTTTGTACGAAGGTGTAGCAGGAGTTGAAGATATTGACACGGTAATGAAGCTGGGCATGGCGCATCCTATGGGGCCGCTGCAACTGGCAGATTTTATTGGATTGGATGTTTGCCTGAGCATATTAAAGGTTTTACAGGAAGGATTTGGCAACTCCAAATACGCACCCTGCCCCTTATTAGTGAATATGGTTGCCGCCGGCAAGCTGGGCGTAAAAAGCGGGGAAGGATTTTACAGGTATACAGCCGGCAGTAAAGAACTGGTACCGGCTTTATGAAAATTTTCAAATTAACTCCGTCTGTCATGCCTTCCTTTTCCAACCGTATCACCCAACTTTTTAATATTAACTACCCCATTATACAGGCAGGTATGGTGTGGGCAAGCGGCTGGCGGCTGGCATCGGCGGTAAGCAATGCCGGAGCGCTGGGGTTAATAGGCAGCGGCAGCATGTATCCTGATGTGCTGAGGGAGCATATTCAAAAATGCAAAGCGGCTACCGCCCATACGTTTGGCGTAAACATTCCTTTGCTTTACCCGGATATTGAAAAGCATATACAGATTGTAATAGAAGAAAAAGTACCGGTAGTATTTACTTCTGCAGGCAACCCGGGGGCGTGGACAGGTATATTAAAAAGCAAAGGTATCATTGTGGTTCATGTGGTAAGCAGCAGCAAATTTGCACAAAAAGCGGAAGCGGCGGGTTGCGATGCGGTGGTTGCCGAGGGCTTTGAAGCCGGCGGGCATAACGGCAGAGAAGAAACCACCAGTATGGTATTGGTACCTGCGGTTTGTAATGCGGTAACTATCCCGGTTATAGCTGCGGGAGGTGTAGCAACCGGGCGGCAAATGATGGCGGCAATGGTATTGGGGGCGGAAGGCGTGCAGGTGGGCAGCCGTTTTGTAGCCAGTGAAGAAGCCTCTTCTCATATTAATTTTAAAAATGCTATTGTGCGTGCAGCAGAGGGCGATACCATGTTGTTAATGAAAAAGCTGGTACCGGTAAGGCTGCTGAAAAATAATTTTTTTGAGCGGGTTCAGGAAGCGGAGAACGGGGGAGCGGCACGGGAAGCATTGAAGGAACTGCTGGGAAGGGGAAGAGCAAAGACCGGCATGTTTGAGGGCAACATAGAGGAGGGTGAGCTGGAGATAGGACAGGTAAGTGCGCTCATTGGCGATATATTTCCTGCTGCCGGCATAGTAAAAAATATTTACAGGGAATTTGAACAGGCTGTTGCAAATCCGCTGAAGAGACAGATATAAAAACCGGTCAAAGAAAGCGTGCAGGCAGGCGGCAAAGCAGTTCTGCAGATCAATATAGCATTAGCCGGCTCCGTGCCTTTTCCTGAACGCGGACCTTCGGACTGGTACTTTTTTAAATATTAATGTTCCTGTTATCTGCTGTAAGCCACTGCCCTGCTCCTTTTACCCGCTTATTTTATATCCCATACTAATGCGCTGGCGCCCAGGATAGCGGCATCAGCTTCTTTAAGCTCGCTGAAAATAAGTTTTACCTTATTTTGAAAGATAGGAAGCAGGTTTTTTTCCATATGCTCCTTAGTGGGTTTAAGGATCAGGTCGCCGGCCTTGGTCATGCCGCCAAACAGTATAATGGCTTCGGGTGAAGAAAACATAACGAAGTTGGCAAGCGCCATACCGAGGATCATGCCTGTATATTCATACACTTCCTTCGCTATAGCATCTCCCTGTATGGCACAATCGTATACTACTCTTGAATCAATTTCATCGGCAGGATAATTTCTAAGCAGGCTGTCCTGTTCCTGTCTTTGTTCAAGAAACTCTCTTGCCGTATTGGCTACGCCTGTTGCCGATGCGTAGCTTTCTAACGATCCGTGCATGCCTGTGCCGGGGTGCAGCCGCCCGTTGGGTATGATCATGGTATGTCCTAATTCTCCCGCAAAGCCATCATGCCCGTATATCAGGTGCCCGTTGGCTACAATACCGCTGCCCACACCGGTACCCAGTGTAATCATAATAAAGTCTTTCATCCCTTTGGCAGCGCCATACATCATTTCACCCACTGCGGCAGCATTAGCGTCGTTCGTTAAAGCTGCAGGCACACCAAAAGCGTTGGTCATCATGCTTACAAGCGGTATAATGCCTTTCCATATCAGGTTAGGGGCATATTCTATAGTGCCGCTGTAAAAATTTCCGTTAGGGGCGCCGATACCTATACCTTTAATATTTTCTATACCGCCTACCTGCTCAATAGCAGGCTGTAGCGCCTGATACAGTTCCCGGATATAATCTTCCACGCGGGTATGTTTCCTGCTTGAAATGGCACCACGGTATAAGGTGTCGCCCCTGTGATCAACAATGCCAAAAACGGTATTCGTTCCTCCTATATCAATGCCAATTGCATATTCCTGTTTCATGCGTAATAAATAATTATATACTTAATGCGGATATTTCCATGAGGCTAATGCCCGCCACCCCCATCTAAGGAGCTGTAATCAATACCCTGTGATTTTAAAACGGATTTTACACGAAAAGCGTAAAACGTAAGATAAACAAAACATAAAACGGGTATCCAGTAAGACTGGTGGATACCCACAGCCGGAATATCGGCCAATTTTCCCTGCAAAGGCGGAATAATAGCTCCGCCCAATATCATCATAATTAAAAAGGCGGAACCCTGTGCGGTATATTTACCCAGTCCGGCAGTAGCCAAAGCAAAAATGCTCGGCCACATAATGGAGCAAAACAAACCACCGCTTAAAAAAGCGTAGGTTGCCGTCATACCGCTGGTAAATAAGCCTGTTAGCATAGCAATTATACCTAACCCGCCAAATATCATAAGCGTTTCAGTGGGCTTTTCCTTGCCCAGGAAAAATCCTCCAATTTGAAATACGATAATACCGGCGTAAGCATACAGGGGCGTAAAGTCGTTGCCCGCAATAAGGTTTGCCGCAATGATAACGCCAAAGGCAATATAAGGAACAATGATCCACAATAAGGTTCGGGTAGAACGTGTAGGATTAAATACCGTAACGGCTCCCGTCCATCTGCCGATCATTAAGCTGCCCCAGTATAACGATATAAAGGGAGCAAGCTGCTCTTCGTGGTATCCGCCAAACTCCGGATGTCGTAACAATTCACCCAAATTGCTTTGTATGGTTACTTCAACGCCCACATATAAAAATATAGCCAGCATACCCAGCACCAATTGCGGGTATTTCATGGCGCCCCATCCCGCTGCCTTCTTTTGTGCGCTGGCATTGGCTGTAAAAAAGCTGATGACCATAAAGATCAGTCCTGCTACCAGCAGCCACATGTTACGAACGCTTACTTCGGGAGCCAGCTTTTCATTTACAGCCAGTCCGCGGTAGCTGGCAAAAATAATTCCGAATATCACCACCATCACTAAGGTAATGGCAATTAAAAGCCACATGGCCTTGGGCGCATGTTCAAAGCTGTCTTCCTCTTTTACATTGGGAAGCTTTTTGCTGGTAGCGAACAGCAATGCGGAAAATAAAAATAAAGCGCCAACGGCTATATACAGCCAGTTCATGGAGCTGATAGACGCGTTTTCAATATCGGTTTCACTGATGGAGGCATGTCCGAACAAGGCAATGGCTACGGCTATTGGGCCAATAGTAGTGCCAAAAGAATTAACGCCGCCGGCGAGGTTCAGGCGATGGGCGCCGGTAGCAGGGTCGCCTAAAGCAATTGCAAAAGGGTTAGCTGAAGTTTGCTGGAGTGAAAAGCCGAGCCCGATAATAAAAAGCGATACGAGCACACCCGTAAAGCCGCCGAAATTAAAAGAAACCAGCATTAATGCAGCCCCTGCCACACTGATCAGCAAACCGTAAATGATACCGGTTTTCATGCCCCAGTGATTCATGATATCTTTATTTTTTACCGCCGATGCTACAAACAAACCCAATGCTCCTATATAATAGGCGCCATAAAAAGCAAAATCAATTAACTGGCTCTGGAACTGGTCGAGTTGAAAATAATGTTTGCAAAAAGGGATGAAAATACCATTCCCGGCAGCAATAAATCCCCAAAAAAAGAAAACGATCACCAGTATGCTTAGTGCACTGGTGTTGGTAGGTTGCTTGGTTTGAACCATTTTTATACGTTGAGGTGGTAAATATAAGAACAGGTGGTGAAATTAAATCATAACAATCGTTTGCAGCAAAAAAAATCCTAAATGGAGTTGCTATTCCCGATATGTTTGTTAAGTTCGGGAAATTTTATACCAAACATGTCTACAGCTACAACTCTTCAACCCGCTGCCCGTAAAAATTTTCTCTCCCCGATAGTAATAATTGGAGCCTTATTTTTTATTTTCGGATTTGTTACATGGGCCAACAGCACCCTTATACCATATCTGGGTATTGCCTGTGAGCTTACTACTTCCGAGGCGGTGCTGGTAACCTTTGCCTTTTATATATCTTATGCGGTAATGGCTTTCCCCTCTTCCTGGGTATTGAAAAAAACCGGCTTTAAAAACGGTATGATGGTGGGGCTCCTGGTTATGGCGCTTGGCGCCTTAATGTTCATTCCGGCGGCAAACACCCGAACATTCAGTGTTTTTTTGATAGCCCTGTTTGTTATTGGTACCGGGCTGGCTTTGCTGCAAACCGCATCCAACCCCTATATTACCATTCTTGGGCCTATTGAAAGCGCGGCAAAACGCATTAGTGTGATGGGCATTTGCAATAAAACAGCCGGCGCCCTGGCGCCTTTGATCCTCGGCGCCATTGTACTAAAAGACTCTTCCGCGCTGGAAGCGAGGCTGCTTTCCATGGATGCTGCACAAAAAGCTGCGGAACTGGATATGCTGGCTTCACGGGTTATTATGCCTTATGTTATCATTGCGGTTGTGCTGGTATTGCTGGGTATATTTATTTATTTTTCCCACCTGCCGGAAGTGAAAGCTGAAGGAGAAGAAAGCGGGGTAGCCCCGTCTGCTTCATTTGTACAGCGTAAAAGCATTTTTGATTATCCCTACCTGTGGCTGGGTTTTATTTCTATCTTCCTGTATGTGGGCGTAGAAGTAATGGCCGGTGACATCATCCAGATATATGGCAGCTCTCTCGGTATCAGTTTAGACGTGGCCAAACATTTTACCACCTATACGATGATCGGTATGCTGGTAGGATATATTATTGGTATTGTTACCATACCTAAATACATTTCACAAAACGCGGCGCTGAAGTTATCGGCAGGCCTTGGTTTATTGTTTACGCTGGGCGCCATTTTTACTTCAGGATATACTTCCGTTTTATTCATTGCCTTACTGGGCCTGGCCAATGCGCTTATTTGGCCGGCTATTTGGCCCTTAGCTATTGACGGGTTAGGCAAATTCACTAAAACCGGTTCGGCCTTATTAATAGTGGGTATTGCGGGCGGCGCCGTTCTTCCAAGGGTGTGGGCTTCCTTAGGTGAAAACATAGGGCTGCAGCAGGCATTCTGGATAATGGTTCCCTGTTATTTGTTTATTTATTTTTTCGCTACAACGGGACATAAGATTGGCAGAACGAAAAAAGCATAAGGCTTTTAAAAAATCGCTGCTGAATGTACTACATGCTCATGCTGCAACAGGCATGGGCATCGTAGTATATAAAATAATATTTTTTTCTTTTCCTGCTTGTAAAAATCAAAAACCTTCCTATATTCAATCAAAGAACCCGCTCACCGAATTTAAACAGGATGGAAATAATACACGTTAGTGCTGAATGTTATCCGGTTGCAAAGGCAGGAGGCCTGGGAGATGTTGTTGGCGCCCTGCCTAAATACCAGAACGAACTGGGGCATATTGCCAAAGTGGTAATGCCCATGTATAAAACAAAGTTTTTATTAGATAATGTTTGGGATGTTGTACATAAAGGCAGAACAAATATTGGCGATTACTGGTTTGATTATACCATTATAAAAGAACAAACCAATAAGCTGGGGTTTGATTTGTACCTGGTAGATATCAACGGGTTGTTAGACAGGGAAAAGGTATACGGATATGACGATGACACGGAAAGGTTCACCGCTTTCCAGGTAGCTGTGGTAGACTGGATCGCGGTATGGGCGCACCATCCTGATATCATACATGTACATGATCATCACACCGGCTTAATTCCTTTTATTATTAAGCATTGTTATAAGTACCAGCACCTGCACCGGGTTCCAACGGTGCTCACTATACATAACGCGCAGTACCAGGGTATCATGGGATGGGATAAAAGTTATTTTCTTCCGCCATGGGATAGCTGGAAATGGGGAATGTTAGACTGGCAAAATAATATCAACCCCCTGGCTTCAGGCATAAAATGCGCATGGAAAGTTACTACGGTGAGCATGAGCTATTTAGACGAGCTGCGCCAGTCTGCCAACGGGCTGGAAGCGCTGTTTGAATATGAAAGAGGAAAATGCACCGGCATTTTAAATGGTATTGATACGGAGGTATGGGATCCGGAAAAGGATACTTATCTTCAGGAGCATTTTTCGGTTGATACGGTTACCGCGGGCAAAGCAAAAAACAAAAGAAAGCTTTGTGAAACCTTTAACCTGGATATCAATAAGCCGCTGATTGTTTTTATAGGAAGGCTGGTAGGCGAGAAAGGCGCCGATATACTGCCTGCAGCTATCAGCGACAGTTATTATTATATTGGCCGGAAAATGAATTTCCTCATATTGGGCAGCGGCTTCCCGGAAGTGGAAACGCAACTGGCTTCATTGCAAAAGCTGGCGCAAAAGGATTATAATGTATATATCGGGTATAATGAATCATTAAGCCATCTCATGTATGCAGGGGCAGATTATTTGCTGATGCCTTCAAGGGTGGAGCCCTGCGGGCTGAACCAGATGTATGCCATGCGTTACGGAACCATACCCATGGTGCGGCGAACGGGGGGCTTAAAGGATACGGTAACAGATTACGGCGAGAAGGATGGCTATGGTATTGTATATAACTGGGCTTCTGTTGGAGACATCACGCACAGCATTTGGCGGGCCGTGGATTTATTTGAGGACAAAGCGAAAATAAGCGCGGTAAGAGAAAAAATGATGCATCTTGATTTTAGCTGGCAGTATAGTGTTCAGCAGTATCTTACGCTGTACGCGTCATTGTTGCCCCCTAAAAAAGAAGCGCCAAAGGCAGCGGAAGAACCGGCTAAAGAATGATTTAAAATTTATTTGTTTAATAATTAATTGTTTTGACTATGAAAAAGAGTGTGATCGCCATTATATTGGGTGGTGGTGCAGGAACCCGCCTCTCACCGCTTACCGCTACCCGCAGCAAACCCGCAGTACCTATTGCCGGTAAATACCGCCTGGTAGATATTCCGATATCTAATTGCCTGAACTCCGATATTGGCAGGATGTATGTGCTTACGCAATTCAATTCCGCTTCACTTAACAAGCATATCAAAAACACCTATCATTTCAGCATTTTCAGCAAAGCTTTTGTAGATATCCTGGCAGCCGAACAAACTCCCGATAATCACGGCTGGTTCCAGGGAACGGCAGACGCGGTACGCCAGTCGCTGCGCCATTTGCAGCAGCAGGATTTTGATCATGTGCTTATTTTATCGGGCGACCAGTTATACCAGATGGATTTCAGTGAAATGCTGCAAAGCCATATTGACAAGGAGGCAGATATTTCTATTGCTACCATCCCGGTGGGCGCAAGGGAAGCCCCGGAATTTGGGATCCTTAAAGCAGATGATGAGCATTACATTACTTCCTTTATAGAAAAGCCAAAGAAGGAATTATTGCCCGAATGGACAAGCGATACCGGCGACGAGATGCAGCAATCCGGGAGAATATACCTGGCGTCTATGGGTATATATATATTCAACCGCAAGCTGTTGTTTGATATGCTCTTAGACGTGCACAAGGACGCCACTGATTTCGGCAAGGAAATAATACCGGATTCTATCAGTACGCATAAAGTAGTAAGTTACCAGTACGATGGCTATTGGACCGACATTGGAAATATCTATTCTTTTTTTGAAGCCAACCTGGAACTTACAGAAGACATACCGCTTTTTAACCTGTTTGATAATTTGAAATCGGTATATACCCGCCCCCGCATGCTGCCTCCGGCTAAGATCAGCGGCACTACCCTTGAAAAAACGCTGATAGCAGAAGGTTGTATCATCAATGCTTCGCGTATTGAAAATAGCGTTACGGGTATCCGTACCCGTATTGGTTACGGCTCTACCATCGTAAGCACGTATATCATGGGCAGTGATTATTATGAAACGCTGGAGGAGATGAAAAATGCTGCGCAGCGCGGCCTGCCCAAAATGGGTATAGGGGAAAGATGTTATATCCGGAACGCTATTATAGATAAAAACTGCAGGATTGGAAATGATGTGCGGATCAACGGAGGAACCCATATACCCGATTCCGACCACCCCTTATATACCGTAAAAGATGGTATTGTGGTGGTGAAGAAAGGAGCTATACTGCCAGATGGATTTGTGATTTGATAGGTTTGTTTCAGGTTTCGGGGCAGAGGTTACAGGGCAATACGTATGCCTGACCTGTAACTTGCAACATCATTTAACTAAACGACTGCTATGCAAGCTGTTGCTTCG
>CAYVEI010000034.1:13727-29706 GCA_964450515.1 uncultured Terrimonas sp.
CCTGTAACTTGCAACATCATTTAACTAAACGACTGCTATGCAAGCTGTTGCTTCGCAAGATTCTGTTGCCGGGCTTTTGCATAAGCCAAAGCTTAATTTCTGGCAGATATTCAACATGAGCTTTGGTTTTTTTGGCATCCAGTTCGGATTTGCCCTGCAAAACGGAAATGCTTCCCGCATGCTCCGCACCTTTGGCGCCGATGTGGAACATCTTTCCTGGTTCTGGCTGGCTGCACCACTGGTGGGCATGATCGTACAACCCATTGTAGGTCATTATAGCGACCGCACCTGGAACCGTTTTGGCAGGCGTAAGCCCTATTTTCTCTCCGGCGCTATACTCTCCGCTATAGCCCTGTGCCTGATGCCCAATGCCTCCCTGTTTACAGCTATTGCTCCCGCTCTATTTGTTGGGGCAGGCATGCTTATGATCATGGACGCCTGCTTTAACCTGGCAATGGAACCGTTCAGGGCCCTGGTGGCCGACAATTTGCCTGATTCGCAAAGAACAATGGGCTTTTCGGTACAAACTTTTTTGATCGGCGCAGGCGCTATCATCGGTTCTGCCTTCCCTTTTATACTCACCAACTGGTTTGGCGTTTCCAATAGTGCGGAAGAAGGCATTATAGCGGCTAATGTGAAATGGGCTTTTTATATAGGCGCCATGGTGTTTATTATTGCCATACTGGTAACCGTCTTCAAAACAAAAGAATACCCGCCAAAAGAATACGCGCAATACCACGGCAAAGCTGCAAATGAGCAGCAGGGACTGAGACAGATATTCAAAGATTTTGCGCAAATGCCCAAAACCATGAAGCAGTTGGGATTGGTGCAGTTCTTTAGCTGGTTCGCATTGTTTGGTATGTGGGTATTTACCAATGACGCGGTGGCTACACATACCTACGGCTTATCTGTTAATGATAAGAGTTCCAACGCTTACCGCACAGCGGGAGATTGGGTGGGCATATTGTTTAGCGTGTATAACGGCGTATCTGCAGGGTATGCATTAACGTTACCTTTTATCGCGGCTAAGATCGGTCGTAAGCAAACGCATGCTTTTTCACTGATCTGCGGAGGCGCCGGGCTTATTTCCATTTATTTTATTCATGACCCCAACTGGCTTATTCTTTCTATGATAGGCGTAGGTATGGCATGGGCCAGCATATTGGCCATGCCGTATGTAATTTTGGCCGGCTCTATTCCTGCCGGCAAAATAGGTATTTACATGGGTATATTTAATTTCTTTATTACCCTGCCCCAGTTGGTAAACGGCATAGTAGGAGGTCCTATCGTTAAATACTGCTATAACAACCAGCCTGTATACGCCATTGTAATGTCCGGATTTTTTATGCTTTGCGCGGCAATAAGCGTAATATATGTTTATGATCCGGGAGAGAGGAATGTGAAAATGTGAAAATGCGGGAAATGCGAAAATGGGAGCAGGGTACAGGTTGCAAGCTTCAGGCACAAGGCACAACCTGAAACCTGATACCCTCCCCTAATACGCCTGTGCAAACAAAACCCTTTTCCTGCTCGGCTTCCCGGTTAATATGCATTTGCCTTCTTCCGCTTCCACGTTCAGAGGAATACAGCGGATAGTAGCTTTGGTTTGCTCCTTGATTTTCTCTTCCGTTTCATCCGTGCCATCCCAGTGAGCCGATATAAACCCTCCTTTTTCATTAAGCAACCGAACAAACTCGTCCCAGGTATTGGCAGGAGTAATATGCTCATCGCGGTACGCTTTTGCCTTATCAAACATATCCTGTTGTATTTGCTGCAGCAGGTTAATAATGCGCAGCGGTAAATCATCCATACCCACGCTTACTTTTTCTTTGGTATCCCTGCGGGCAATTTCCACCGTATTATTTTCAATATCCCTTGCGCCGATGGCAATGCGAACCGGCACCCCTTTTTTTTCATACTCGGCAAATTTCCAGCCCGGGCGGTTGTTATCATTATCGTCATACTTAACCCTTATCCCCGCCAGCTTCAGCTCCTGCACAAGCGTTTTCACTTTTGCGTCTATTATCGCTTTTTGTTCCTCACCCTTATGAATAGGCACTATAACTACCTGGAAAGGTGCAATTTTGGGAGGTATAATTAGTCCGTCATCATCGCTGTGCGCCATTACCAGCGCGCCAATCAGGCGGGTGGAAACACCCCAGGATGTTGCCCACACATACTCCTGCTTGTTTTCTTTATTCAGGAACTGTACATCAAAAGCTTTGGCGAAGTTTTGACCTAAAAAATGGGAAGTACCCGCCTGCAGGGCTTTGCCATCCTGCATCATCGCCTCAATGCAATAGGTGTCAATGGCGCCGGCAAATCTTTCGCTGGCTGTTTTTACCCCTTTTATCACCGGCAGCGCCATCCAGTTCTCTACAAAGTCGGCATACACATCCAGCATACGTGTTGTTTCTTCTATCGCTTCCTGTGCGGTGGCATGAGCCGTATGTCCTTCCTGCCATAAAAACTCCGTGGTACGCAGAAAAAGACGGGTTCGCATTTCCCATCGTACAACGTTTGCCCATTGGTTTATTAATAGAGGAAGATCGCGGTAAGACTGTATCCATGTTTTATAGGTACTCCATATAATGGCCTCGCTTGTGGGGCGCACCACCAGCTCTTCTTCTAACTTCGCTTCCGGGTCAACGATCAGTTTGCCTTTATTATCCGGGTCGGTCTTCAGGCGGTAGTGCGTTACGATGGCACATTCTTTTGCAAACCCTTCCGCGTTTTTTTCTTCTGCTTCAAACAGGCTTTTGGGAACAAACAACGGAAAATAAGCGTTCACATGACCGGTATCTTTAAACATCCTGTCTAACTGGTCGCGCATGTTTTCCCATAATGTAAATCCGTAGGGCTTAATTACCATGCAGCCCCTTACGGCAGAATAATCTGCCAGGCCGCCTTTGATAACAAGATCATTATACCATTGTGCATAATCCTGCAACCGGGAAGTGATTTCTTTACTCATGATTTTTTTAATATGTTCCTGTATTATGCTTTCTGAAAGCCATTAATTCACATAGGATATCTTTTAATATATACCCAACTATTTGGAATAGATTAACAGTGCGAATTGTCGCAAATGTAGTAACTTCATACTGTAATTTTTAAAACACGCTATGTATGAATAAGAGAATTTTACTTTTGGCGGCGGTAGCTGTTGGGCTTAGTAGCTGCTCTACCATGTATAAATCGGGGCAAACACCGGATGATGTGTATTATTCTCCTGCACCACAGCAACGTGTGGCTTACTCGAATGATGATGAATATTACGATGATAATGACGGACAGGGAGAATACGTGAATGTGCAAACAGAACAGGACCGTTCTGCTTACAGCAGCGAAGATAATTACCTGCGTATGAAGGTAAGAAACCGTTCGCTTTGGTCGTCGTTAGATTATGGCTATTATGGCGGCGGTATGTATTCGCCCTATTCCTATGGCAGCAGATTCGGAATGGGGTTTGGTTATAATCCTTATTCCTTCTATTCGCCTTTCGCCTCCTCCTATTATGGAATGGGTATGGGCATGGGCTTCGGATGGGGAGGTTTGTACAATGGATTTTATGATCCCTATTCTTTTTATAATCCCTATTATCCTTCTTATGGATACGGGCATTATTATCCCGGTTTAATTTCTACCAAGCCCGGTAATGTAAGGCCTGCGGGAACGTACGCACCCAGGAGAGCAAACCTTGGCAGTTATGGCAACCGGAACACTAATCCGGAATTGAATAATGGCAGGAATGCACCAGTAAGGGTATTCAGGAATAACGATAATAATTATATCAATCCCCGAAACTCTTCTTCGGGTAACACCACCAGTCCGCGCCGTTCTGCAGACAGGAGCAGCGATAGCCGGCCTACCAGAACATTTGAACGCAGCAATAGCACACCTTCTGCACCAAGGGTTGCTCCGAGTTCAAATTCGGGTAGCAGAAGCAGCGGAGGTGGCAGCGCTCCTTCCCGTTCACCCGGCAGAGGAGGCAGATAATTGCCGGTATAGTGTATAGTACAGTTTTTACAATATTATTTTCAAAACCAAAAGAGCGGCATTCCGCTCTTTTTAGTATACTAAAGTTGCAGATCCTTTGATTTTAAACCATTCAAAAATATGAGGAAACTAGTATTAACTTCAGGGTTCATTCTTTCTGTTACCATTTTATCGGCGCAGGAACCTTTAGACGCCATACGATACTCCTGGCTTACACCCCGGGGAACAGCGCGTGCGCAATCATTAGGCGGGGCCGTTAGCGCATTGGGCGCCGATATATCGGCGCTTTATACCAACCCCGCGGGTATCGGATTATATAAAACAAGCGAAATCGTGTTAACACCCGGCTTTACCTTTAGCAACAATAAAGCTACTTACAGGGGCGCTTCGGCAACAGACAGTAAAAGCAGCTTCAATTATGGACCTATAGGCATTGTGTGGGGCATTCCTTCCTACAAAGCAAACAGCAAATGGAAGAATATGAGCGTTGGGCTGGCAATCAGCAAAACCGCTAATTTTAATAGTAATACCTATGTTAGCGGTGAAAATAATCAAAGCTCCTATTCAGAAAAATATCTTGATCAGCTCATTAGTGGCAATGCAACAAATCCTGACGATGCTGCATTAGATTACCCTTACGGCGCAAGCCTGGGTTTAAATACCTACCTGCTTGATCCTACTTATGATGATAACGATAACCTGACAGGCTATGCCAGTAACGCCAGTGTTGCCACAGGTTTAAAGCAGCAGCAAATTATCAATACCAAAGGAGGTATATCAGAATTTAGCATAGGTGTTGGGGGAAATTATAATGATGTATTTTACCTTGGAGGTTCCATTAATATCAACACCTTAAAGTTCGTACGGAACAGCAGCTTCAAGGAAACCGATGTTACCAATGATGCTAATAACGACTTCAACTATTTTGTTGCAGACGATTATTTAAGAACGGATGGAACGGGTGTAAGCATTAACCTGGGTATAATATTTAAACCCGTTGAGGCATTGCGGGTAGGATTGAATTTTCATAGTCCTTCCTGGTATTCTTTTAAAGATACTTATTATGCATCGCTTACTACCGATACCGAAGGTTATGCAGGCGTTAAGTCGCAGAGCTCACTGGATCTGAATAGCGGCTACGCGGGTGAATATACGTACAGGTATAAAACCCCTATGCGTATAGGTGCGGGACTGGCCTATATTTTCGGAACCCAGGCGGATGTAAGCTCGCAGAAAGGTTTTGTTACCGCCGATGTGGAATATGTAAGCTATAAGAATAATGCATTTAATACGCAGGACAATACCAACCAGGCAGACAAAGATTATTTTACCGATTTGAACAACACGATAGGCAATGTGTTTACATCTGCCATTAACCTCCGGTTGGGCGGTGAGCTAAAATTTGAGACTGTGATGGTTAGGGCCGGCTTTGGATATTATGGCAATCCATACAGCAATAATTATTTTAGTAATCAGCCGGGAGATATAACCAATGCAAGCCGTATGAACATCAGCGGCGGGCTGGGCTGGCGCAATAAAGGAATGTTTGTTGACCTGGCCTATATTCACCAGATCATTAAAGATGCCTATTATCCCTATCGTTTAGATGAAGGCGTATTTAACGCCGCTAAGCTTAGCAATACCATTGGCAATATATTGCTAACGGTTGGGTTTAAGTTTTAAGGTGAGATGGGAATTGGAATGTTTTTGATATAAAAGAAAAGAGGTTGCTATGGTTTTGCAACCTCTTTGTCTTCAGCATAATTTATCCGTACTATTATTTCTTAATGAATTTTCCCAAAGCCTTTCCTGCAGTAGCGTAGGTTTCTGAAAGTCTTTCACCGGTATCAAAATCATTTCCCCAATACGAATTGCCCGGAGCTTTATCAACAGATAGTTTAGCTATTACATTACTTTTATTGGCGGTTTCCACAATCAGCACTTCGCCATTGATAAAAGCATTTTTACGGGTGATGCCAATATTAAAGCCCGGCTCTATAAAAGTGGTATGGAATATAATCGTGTATTTGGCATTATTGTCTATGGTTAGATCACTGTATTTGGTAAGCAATTCGTCAAACTTAGGCTGAAATCTGTACTCCCGGTCATCTACCCATTTTTTTGCCCAGGCATCGCCTTTGCCAGCTTCCTTTTTATTGTATTCTTCTGTTTTTGCTTTAATGTAGTCGGCTTCTTTATCAAATTTACCTACGCTTATATTATCATAGGTAAATTCGGTATTCACCGCTTTTTCATTTTTCAGGTCAGGTACTTTACCTTCCACTACGCGGATGCGCTGGGCGTATAGCTGCAGTGAAACAAATGTTACTGCAAAAAGAAGGATGATTTTGGGGAGTGATTTCATACAAATGGCTATTTATTTGTTTAGTGATATGATTGCGATAATAAACGAAAGTACAGGATTTTTATTTTTTGTGAGTAATAACAATGTGTATAAAACTGTGTTGCAATCCCCGGTAACTGTTATAAATAATGATATTTCGCACAGCAGCGGCCGTTCCTTGTTTTTTGATCATATGCGGGGGTAATGGATGGGGATAACAGGCCAGCCATAACGCTACCGATGAAGCGGTAGGGTATTCGCCGCACATGTGCTTAAAACGGGCAACGGTGGTATGGTCGTTAAACAGCGATTCGGCGGCAGTATAATATTTTAATAAACGGTTATCGCCATTTTCGCCGGTAAGCAGCAGGTCTGCTTTTTGCCCGGGAGCAAGGCACTGTTGCATGAATTGCTGCAGCGCATGCCTTACTTCTGTTCCATCCGTTGTATGAAGGATATGTATAGCGTTTATTTTTGCTAAGGCATTTTCAGCATCGTTATTAACTAAAAACATAACCGCGCCTTCCCCGGCGATGGTACCCTCGGATGATCCGGTATACAGCGCTTTATTAGAGATCTTTTCTTTTTTGTAACAGCCGTCTAAAAGATCAATATTATAATTGTAATCGGAAATTTCATCCACGGCTCCCAGCAAATAATGATTACCCGGGTTTTCCCTGATCATCATCATGGCATCGAGTAATGCATTTTCAAAGGCCAGCCCCCGGTGCACATGGGTAATGTTGTATCCCCTGTTTTTATCCAGCAATCCCATTTGCGCAGCAATGGCATTGGGGGTGCTTTGTACAAAATTTCCCGGGGTGAGCATCCCTTCTTCATAAGCTATGATCTGGTTAAGGAATTTAATGCAGTCTTCCATGCCCCCGTTGGCCGTGCCTATAATGATCCCGTCTGTTGATTGTTCTTTGATGATGGGTATTGCAGCGCCTATGCCCATTCTTACCGCTTTCCCCATCCTGCGTAAAATACCGGGCGGAATGCCGTCATATACCGGTTCCTTTGCCTTTAGTTTATTATCACTGTTTTCATCCAATGTTTCCACACCGGTATTTTCAAAAGTTTGCTGGGGCGATATGCAGGTATGGTGATGGATATACATTGGGAGGTAAAGTTCGAATTAAAGAACCAAAAAACAAATCGTAAGAAGCAAATAAAATTCAAATAGCAAATCAAATCCGAAGCCGGAATTCCGAAATCCGAAACGAAAAATCCAGAACCCAAACGAATTCAATCTCAAATCTAAGATATCAAATTTCAAATTGTTGAGCCCGAAGCCAAATGCCAACGGCAAACCATAAATAACAAACTGTAAACCATAAGCTCACAATCCATCTTTTATACTTTCGAGAAGATCAGCGAAGTGCAATTGCCTCCAAAGCCAAAAGAATTAGACATCACGTGCTGCAATGCCGTTTGCCTGTAACCGGTTTCGGGGTTTAAGCCGGTGGCATCTATTGGATTGCTGAAATGTAGTCCGGGATATATTTCCTGGTAATAAAGACTTAAAACACTGAATACCGCCTCCACAGCGCCTGCCGCCCCAAGGGTATGGCCGGTACTGGCTTTGGTGGAAGCAAACGGTGGTGGCGTTCCGAACAGACGCAGCATAGCCCGGCTTTCCACAACGTCATTGTTTTCGGTGCCGGTACCATGCGCATTAATAAAGCTGATAGCCTGCGCCTTAAGCCCTGCTTCCTGCAAAGCTTTTTGCATACACAAAAAAGGACCATCTCCTTCGTCTGACAAAGAGGATGGATGAAACGCATCGTTGCAGTTGCCATAGCCCGTTAATTCGGCATATACATTTTTACTCTTGATATCTTCCTCTTTCTCCAGCACAACAAAGGCGGCGGCTTCACCCAGGTTCAGTCCCTTCCTGTTCCTGTCGAACGGTGTGCATAAATCGGGCGAAAGAATATGCAACGCATTAAAGCCATTGATCGTAAACTTAGCCAGGCTGTCGGTTCCGCCAGCGATCACGCGCTTAGCCAATCCGTTTTTTAATAATCTTGCGCCATACATAATGGCATTGGACGAGGAGGAACATGCGGTGTTGATGGTATTAACAATGCCGCTCATCCGGTACCGCTTTTGCAGGTACAAATTAACGGAAGCGCAATCGTAAGACGAAAGATACTCAGAGCCGTTTTCATTCCTGTTCGCATCGTGGTATAGTTCATCCGTAAGGCACATGCCGCCTACCGTAGAGCCGCCAATAAGCGCTGTATGCGGTGATGATAGCTGCTGAGCTGAAAGACCGGCATCCTCAGCCGCTTCTTTAAATGCATGTAAAGCCAATGCGGAACTACGGGTAGTTCCTTTTTCATGGGCATGCAGCGTATCTTTCAACTCCTGTGTTCCCGTTTTTATTTCACCGCAGGGTCTCAGCCCGGTATACTTTGTGTTAAATAATGTGAGCGCGGAAATGCCGCATTGCTTCCTGATCAGCGCTTCCCGGTTTTTTTGTACAGTATCACCAATAGCGCTGATCACCCCCATTCCTGTAACAAAAACCCGGCTCAATAGAAAAAGTTTATTTGGTTTTGTGTTCTGCAATATAATCGGCCATGGTATTAATATCTACCAGCACTTTCCGGCCTTCCTTAGGGTCTTGTATAGTAATGCCGTATTCGCGGGAAAGTAATACGATCAGTTCAATAGAATCAATAGAATCAAGCCCGAGCCCTTCGCCAAATAAAGGTTCATCATCTTTGATGTCCTCCGGTTTGATACTTGTAAGGTTTAGAAATTGAACTATTTGTTGTTTAAGTTGTTGCTTTAACTGTTCTTTTTCCATTTGTGAAATTTTCAAATCAGATTTTTACGCTTTAACCCGTAAAACGCAATTATTTGCAATAATAATGTAATAACCAATAAAGGTATAATATTCATCCCAATATCCCGTAGCCTGCCTCCTTCTAAAAACAGTCCATAATAGGCTTCAAGGCACCAGTGCAGCGGCGATAACCGCATGATAAGCTGGAAGGATGGGGGCATTACAAAGGAGGGCACCAATAGTCCGCCAATAGCGGCAAGCAATACAACAGATACCGCGCCAAAACCGTTTGCCTGCTCCTGCGTGTTGGAAAAAACGCCAATGCATATAGCGAAGCTTGCGGCGCACCAGCCGCAAATGAATGTTACCAGCAATAAAGCGGCGATATCAGATGGCAGGTTTAAGGCAGGCAACCCCATTTGCGGGAACAGCCATATCCCAATAGAAAAAATAACGGCTGCCTGCAGCATGGTTACCGCCACATAAGTAATTTGCTTTGAAACAATAGCCAACCCAAAATGAGTAGGCAAGGTGCGCAGCCGGATAATGCTGCCATTTAATTTTTCCCTTACCACGCTGCTGCCCAGCGATATAACAATAAAGAACATGGCAAAGATCGTCCATGCCGGAATATTATGCTGTGTGGCATTGGGTATTTGACGGCTGTTGTTCTTTGAAACAGGAATTTCCGCTACTGGGGTTTGATTGGTAACGATCTGGTTTTCCAAAGACAGGGGAATATCTTCTTCGTTCACAGCATGGTATACCTCTTTTACGATATATTTGGTTTGAATAAACTGCAGGGTACTGCGCAGCATGCCGTCAATGCTTTTACGAAAAGATTGCTGCAATACGGGATGATAATACAGTTGAACAGGGGCTGCCTCATGCGGAGCTTGCTGCATCGTATCTTGTGGCAGTACTATATTTTTTAAAGCTTCTGATGCAATATTTTCCGCTTTTTTTAAAACATCTTCCGAATAATTACCGGGGATAACAATGGCTACTAACGCGTCTTTGGTATTGATACGGTCTTTAAGCGCCTGTTCATTTTGAATGCCATCTGTTTTTTTTATATCGAACATGCCCACTTTGGCTAATGCTGTTTCCAGTTCCCTGGCGGGTTCGCTGGTATCTTTATTTAAAAGCAGAATGGGTATTTTGTTTTCATTAACCAGTTCAAAAGTGCTGTTTTGTACAGATGCAATTACAATGGCCAGTATTATGGGCATCAGGAACATCAGGGTGAGTCCCATTTTATCGCGGGTTAAAATCCTGCAATCCTTTATTATCGTTGACCAAAGCTTAAACATTTAAAATGTTGATATCTGAGATTTAAAATTTGAAAAATAAAGCGAAAAATCCGAAGCGAAAAATCCGAAATCCCAACGGTAAACTATAAACAACAAACTCCAAATACCCTAATCCCTGTATTCCCTTCCTGTAAGGTTCAGGAACAATCCTTCCAGTCCTTCCTGCCGGTGCTCTTTTAATAATTCGTTTAGCGTATTATTGGCGATCATTCTTCCTTCATCCATCATGGCTACTTTATTACACAGGTCTTCCGCTTCTTTCAACTGGTGCGATGTATATATTAACGTGGTACCGTTTTCATTCAGCTCTTTCAGGTAACGGATAATAGCATGCCTTGTTTGTACATCCACCCCCACCGTAGGTTCATCCAAAAATAAAATATGAGGCTCATGCATTACAGCAATGGCAAGGTTTACCCTGCGTTTCATACCGCCTGAAAATTTGTTTACCGGCTTGTTCCGCACATCCTGCAATTGCATAATGTTCAGCAGGTCATTTATTCGTTGCCGGATCTGCTGTTTGTTTAACCCTGCCCAGGCCCCAAAAAATTCCATATTCTCTGCAGGGCTCAGCTCATGATAAAAAGAAAAATCCTGCGGCACAAAGCCAAATAAGGTATTAATGTGTTTTTTGTTGTCTTTTACTTCATGTCCCATTAGTTGAACAGCCCCTGTTGTATAGGGCAGCAGTCCGGTCATGAGGTTCATTAAAGTGGTTTTACCCGCACCGTTGGGACCAAAAATGCCAAAACGGTCGCCCTTTTCCACCTGCAGGCTGAATTGCCTTATGGCCTTATGGGCATTGCCTTTGTACGCAAAGCTCAGGTTTTCTATATGGATGGCGTAGGGCATGGTTGAGGTATGAGGTATGAGGTATCAGGTATGAGGTGTGAGGTGTGAGGTGTAAGGACTTTTGTTCGGCGATAGCGGTATAGTGCATGGTATAAACTTGTCCTGCAACCTGTACCCTGTAACCTGTAACCTGCACCCTGTATACTCCATTAACGTAATTTTTTTAGTGTGGCTGCCAAATTATTGAATGCCTCCTTTTCAAGCGCTGCTATTGCCAGGAGGTGATCGCCCATCACATTATAGTCGTGCTGTTCCGTGAGCCTCCCTTTATAAATGCCCGATGCCTGTATGGCCGCATCCCTCCACAGGTCGCCGGCTTTGGTAAACTGTTGCGATATATCCATCAGTTCATCAACGGGAAAATAAGCATGCGCCTGCTGTAAAAATGCTGCATAAATAAAACGGAATCCACCGCCGCCTGTACCAATTTCTTCCTGCATCCGCACCAATTGCGCCAGGTAGCTGCGTGATCTTTCCAGCCCCAGCGTATCGCGCCATTTTTTTATTTTTTTGGCGGTATAGCGTATACCGCTGATGCCGGCAATATTGCCGGGCACATAAAGCATGTGACGTACATTTCTTTTGATGCCGGTAATAATTGCACGCTTCATTTGCTCCTGCGTTACCGCTCCTGTTTTTTGCGGAAAATACAATTGCCCGCGGGGAGCAAGCGGCCCCCTGGCAAACCTAACCCGTTCCAGCTCATAGCTGGTCATGGTGGTAATGGTTTCCATAATGGGATCGCTGATGAGGTAGTTGTCTCCTTCCTTTCCCACCACAATTAAATTATGCGCGTTAAAATGGAAGCGGTATTCTTTTGGAAAATAAGGAAGATAAAAAACACCCACCTGGCAGGCAGCAGGGTGGCCTTGTGCCAGCCTGCCGTCCAATGCCTGTTTCGCGTTTTCTTTGGAAGAGAATTTTTTACGCAGTATAGGAATTGCCAGCGATTTACAGGTACGCTTAAAGATCATACCCGGCATGGTACGAAAGGAAATGGCAGGGCCGTCATTTACTTTCATGAAAGGGATATAAATAAAGAACAGTCCCGAACCGATGCCAAAAGCTAAAGGCTCCGTTATTTGATGCACCCCGTAATGCTGCAGCAGGCTTGTTGTTACGCCATTTTCGCAATGCGCTGCCTGCAGGTGCTTATACTCCGGTTTCATTCCAGTTCACATTTTTTAATGCTTCAACCGTTACATCAAAAGCGGTTGCGTATTGCTGTAATTTTTTAGCTGATAATTTTTCAAAAACACGGGGTTTTAAATGACGTTTTACCTGCCATTTCCAAAAACCGGTATAGGCCGACAGAATTTCTATATCCATCAGCTTTAATTCCATAAAATATAACAGCGGACTGGCTTCTTTATTCAGCACTTTTTGCCTGGCGCCTGCTACTTTTTTTTCAATATCGTTCCAGGCAACATCTAATGCTTTTATTTTAATATCCCAGCCGGTACTCAGCTCCGTTACATACTTCCCATTCTCGTCTACTGCATACGAAACTTCTTTTGTTACATTTCGCAAAGCGCTGGGATCCTGGGGTATGTCTTCTTTTTTCATTAGTTAATAAACCTGTTAGGTCTGCTCAACGGCGAAGCAACCCTGCAGACCTTACAGATTGCCACATTTCCACATTCCTCAGCATACGGTCAATAAGCCATACATATATGAAAAGCGGGAGCTTTCGGGAACCAGTAAAAGAATTTTATCGTCTTTTTTAAGCTTACCGCTATGGAACAATTCATCAATCATCATATAAACCGATGCCGCGCCTACATTGCCTACGGTGCTTAAGTTCACGAACCATTTTTCATACGGGATGCCCATGCCATTATATTCTAACCGCTCATATATCTTGCTCTTAAAAAAATTGCTCGACATATGAGGCAGAAAATAATCTATATCACCTGGCGTTAGCCCCTTCTTTTCAAATAATTGTTTCAGCTTAATGCCCCCCAGGGGAACGATGTGTTCACTGAGCAGCTTTACATCCTGCTTAATACTCATTACAGAATGCTCATTTATTTCATCCGGCGTATATTCTAAGAAACTTTTCAGGGTGCCGTCTTCCAATTTTTCGCCGGCCATATACATACATGTTTCCATTTCCTGGGCGTAAGAAACGCCTTCCAGCCATTCGATGCGAAGTGTTAAGCCCGTTTCATTTTTTTTGTCTGATAATAAAAATGCCGATGCGCCGTCCGACAACATCCATCTTAAAAACTCCTTCTCAAAGCTGATATAGGGGTTTTCTTCCAGTTCGATCAGCTTCTGCACCTCATCTTCAAATTTCTCTGCACGCAGCGCGGCCGACATTCTTTCCGACCCGGTAGCTACAGCGGTTGTGAACTCTCCTGTTTTGATAGCCATGTATGCATATTTAAGCGCATGCATACCCGCACAACAAACACCCGAAGGCGAAACCACTTCTATAGCGCCGCTTTCGGGAAGCCAGCCATGTACCATTACCCCGTGAGAGGGCATCAGTTGATCGGGAGAGGAGGTGCCGCATGATAATAGTTGAACAGATTGTATATCATCCGGAGTGCCATTAAATAAAGATTTTACTGCCAGGGCGGTCATCTCTGCGTTGGTATGGGTTACCTTTCCTCCTTTTTCCAGTGCATAGTACCTGTTGGTAATGCCATTATTGCGTAACACGATCCGCTTAGACTTGGATGGCTTATTATTAATATAGCCCAGGTATTCCTCCATCTCATCATTTGAAACAGGGTTGTTAGGAAAAAAACTGGCTGTTCTTGTAATATAAACTTCGTTCAATGACATTTTTCTTCAAGTATGAAATTCAAAAATAGAATATTATCAAATACAATTAACAGTTATATCATTGTGTGCCAATTACTTCAGGAGCACACCTGCGTAATATTCTTTTTGTTGTTTTATCCGTTTACCCAAAAAGGGTTTAAAAAACAAAGCGTCAACCAGTAAAATAACAGGCGCCGCAATACAAAGAGCAATTAAAAGATAATATTTGAATGCAACAAGTAAGGCCCGTCTTTTTTTGCTGCCGTTAATGATTTTCGACCATATCGAAAATATGCGACCTGCTTTTCGTTCAATGAACATCAGACTGTATTTTATGTTTACCGCCTGTTGTTGGCGCAGGTGAGCCTGCAAATCGCGCCACTCGTTTTTTTGTAAATGGATGCTTACGGTTTGACCAAACAAAGCGGCATTGGCAATGTCTTCATCCGATACGCCGGGTTTGGGGAAGATACCCCATTTCCTGTCTTTTTTGCCGCTAAGCATCCAGTAAAGGATCGTTACAAGGCTGATATAATTATTATGCCGGTCTACCAGCGCAATATTTCCCACCAGGTTTGCACCGGCGGCTTTAAGCAGCTTTTTTACTTTTTCCTGGGCATTGATCCACATATTCCTGCATCCGCTGATCGTAACTACCGGCGTATTGTTCAGTATGGCTTTAAATGACGGATGCCGTAGTAATGAGCCGGCAGGAATGCTTGGTGATAAAAACCAGGGCTGGTAGCCCAATATGATCAAATCATATTGTGCTTCTTTAAAAGTAAAGGGTTCCAGTGCTGTGGGAACGCCATCCACACTCTCCGGCATAGCATCAAAAAACAGGGAGGATGTCCATGGAAAAGGAAACGGTTTGGCAGGGTAAATGCGCACTTTCTCTACGGTAATATCCGCAGCAGATACCAGGGGTGCTGTAAAGTGATCAATAATACTTTCCATTTGGCCGGATTGCGTAAAATAAACGGCTAAAACTTTTTTACTCATACTTACCAGGGGATTAGAAGTCTTGGGGTGATAAAACTTTAGATGATTTGCTGTAATCAAGGATAGCTTTTTGAACGCTTTCCGGAACAGTTTTGAAATGCTCAACCAGGTATTGACGATCTTCCTCTATTTGCTTATCATAACTGAGTATTTTGGGCGCCTTTTCCTGTATCATCAGCCGGAGGAACCGGAATTCGGCATTACCGGCATGTGCAGCGATCATGTTATCTAATTTTTCCCTCCCCGCCTTAAATATTTTGAGTTTGTGGGATGCGCCTTTGATTAGTCCTGCTTTTTTCATCATTAAGGCGCCTTCAAAAGCATCTTTTTGATCATGTGCGCTTTGGCCTATAATATCTAATTGTTTTTCAATGCCATTGATATCTTCGCCGGCAAAGGCCGCATAATAAGCCTTGCGGTTAAAATCAACAGAATTGCTTTGAGCAGGCAGTATTTGCGATATGAACAATAATATTACCGTAAAAAATGAAGGTGCAAACACTGATCTTTTTAATGTAAACATACAGGCGTCAAATATAATAAGAATAATATTTTTTAGCTACATGCAATTTTAATACAGCTTTGGAACGATAAGTGGTATAAGTTAAAATAATTATGTTAATGACTGTTTAAAAACTGCGCCATACAGCGTAATAAGTTATGATATCTTTCTTTCGGTGTTATCTTTGCCGCATCAAATTAAAAATTGTTATGATGAAAAAATTGTTATGCATGACCTTGATCGCAACGGGTATCAGCGTTGCCGCCACAGCACAGGGAGATTATAGAAGCGCCATAGGTATACGTATAGCGCCGGAATCTTATTATGATCTTTTTGCGTTTTCCTATAAAACCTTTGTTAGCGATGCCGGAGCTTTTGAATTAAATGCCGGGGGTGGA
>CAYVEI010000034.1:29806-31038 GCA_964450515.1 uncultured Terrimonas sp.
TATAAAGGTTTTGGATTCGGGTTTTATCCAACCGGTGGTATAGATTATAAGTTTCCTTCTATTCCGTTGAATTTAACCGCAGATTATCGTCCAACTATATTCTTCACCCGTCCTGATTATTATGACTCTTTTCATGCCTCTAATTTTGGCATAGCGGCACGCTATGTTATTGGCGGCAGGTAAAATTGTATTTATGAATGTAAAAGCGCCCCCGGACTGATCATTATCCGGGGCGTTTATTTTGATATGCTTCTGTTTCTACTGTGCTTAGGTGTTTTTTTAACACATAGTACCATAGGCACATAGGTTCACATAGTTTTGTGCTCTTTATTGTGTTCCTATGTTTCTGCTGTTCCTATGTGTTTGACGTATTTTTTCATCTTCCTTTTTTATCAATGATGTCAAATAACAGCTCCGGCTCGTTAGTGGTAATATAATCAAATTTATTATTGATAAACCATTGCATGTCTTCCGCATTGTTTACCGTCCAGGCATTCAGGTTCACTCCCAGTTTCTGGGCGTCTTCGATCCAACTGTTATTCTTTTTAAAAACAGCATAATGATAGTCTGCCCCCCAGATCTTATCCGCTGCCAGTTGCTCAGGCGTCTTCTCTCCGTTAAGATAGGCGGTTTTGGCGCCGGGTTGCAGTTCCAGTACTTTTTTGAGTATATCATAATCAAAGCTGATATACATAACCCAGGGTTCGGCCTTTAATTGCTTTACCAGTGCCACCACTTTTTCCGCGAGGTACTGTCCCCGTTCCTTGCTTATCGTAGAGGGCTTGATCTCCAGTACGAGCCTGGTTTTGGTTTGCTGCATACCCGCCTGCAGGTAATTGTACGCAGTAGGCAACATTTCGCCATTAGACAGTTTTGTTGCGGATAATTCGGCATAGGTGCTTTTTTCAATGGTTAGCCCTGCATAATGCGAATCGTGGTTAACCACAAGGCTGTCATCGGCCGTAAGATGCACATCAAATTCTGAGCCGGTACAACCTATCCGCACCGCTTCTTTTAATGAGGCAATAGAATTTTCAGGGAGGTTATTTTTCTTCCAGGCGCCACGGTGGGCAACAACAATATTGGGAGCAAAAGATAGGGAAGAAGCCGTGTTTTTTTTAGTAGACATACAACCGTTTGATAATAACAAAAAAAATACAGCAGGGAGTAAAAAAAGTTTTTTCATTTTGTAATTATTTCAGTGATAACAGTAAAAGCTAATCTTAAGCCGG
>CAYVEI010000035.1:0-3040 GCA_964450515.1 uncultured Terrimonas sp.
TCGCCTGCTTATTTCAGTCCTTCGCCGGCAAGGAACGGCTACGGGGGACTTAATGTCAAATATATTTTTTAACTATCAATTTTGTCTGAATGAAGAAGCTGTTCCTTATTTATATAACTGCATTCGCTATGCTGTCATCCTGCAGCGATAGCAAATACAGCAGCGCAGAACCAAGCCCTGTATTGCTCTCCGATACGAACAATAAGGCATCCTGTGTATTTCTTGCCAAAGATGAAAAGAACAATCCTGTTGTTAGCTGGACAGAGACAGACAGCACGGGAAACAAGCATTTCTATTTTTCCAACTGGGATGTAAAGTCTGGGAAATTTACGCCTGGTATGGCGATACCTGTAGAACCCAATACCAGCATTCATGAAGAAGGAATGCCTAAAATTGCTGTTAAAGGCGATGGTACGATCGTGGCTATATATGAAACATCTGTTCCCTCAGCAAAAAGCAGGTTCGGGTTAAGCGATATTCAATATATTATGTCCTTTGATAAGGGAAAGACATGGACTGACCACAGATCTATCCAGACCGGTGCGCCGCATAACGGTTCACGCTCTTTCGGTAATATGATACGGCTCGACGATGGAGAAATAGGTATTGCCTGGCTGGACACTGACCCGGACGACGCTAATAGCGGACGGCCGGTGAAGTTTGCAAGAACTAACGGGAAAGAAGGCTTTGGAGATGCCATTCTGATAGAACCTTTTGCATGTCAGTGCTGCCGTACCGCCCTTAGCAGTGACGGACAGGGTAATATCAGGGTTGTTTTCCGCGACCTGCTTTCGGGTTCGGTAAGGGATATTTCTGTTAGCAGCTCTGCCGATAATGGCCGCACATTCAGCAAGGCTGTGCCTTTCAGCAATGATCACTGGGTGATAGATGGCTGCCCGCATAACGGACCTTCGGTGGTGAGCCAAAATGAAGCAACCTATGTAACCTGGTTTACCGGCTCCAGCCGGAAAGGTGTTTTTTATGCAGCATTAGATAAAAACAATAACATGATCTTAAAGCGGCAGCTTGCCCCTAATGGCAGGTTTGTGCAGTTGTGCCTTATGCCCAATGGGACCAGGATTGCCGCCTATAATGCCAGCTACCGGGAAGGAGACACTATGTATAGTAAAATTGTATTGAACAAAATAGAGGGAAGTGCGTTTTTAGAAAAGGAAATCACGTTGCCCCGTGTACACGCATCCTACCCGGTAATACAGGTGGCAGGAAAGGAGAACGTGGTTATTGCATGGACCGACAATGATAAAGTTTACTATACACAGCTCAACACAAACACGATTACTGAGGTTACAAAAGAAGCCATAGCAGAGGCCTTTCCCGGCAAGGAAAGACCTGTATTCCCGGCGTTGCAAATCGCTAAAGACCCGGTTTGCGGCATGAAGATAGATGAGCAGATGACCGGTGATACTACTTTATTTCAGGGGAAAATAATGGGTTTTTGCAGCCACGGTTGTAAAGAAATATTTTTGAAGGATCCTCACTCCTATGCAGTAAAGCAGTAAACACAACAGCGCACAAAGGCAGAACCGGGGATGAGTGCGTTGTTTAATTACTTTGTTTGCAGAGTACCCAAAAGCAAAGAGGCTGCGTTATTGCGGCAGCCTCTTTTACCATATCAATTGCTGGTAATTATATTTTTCCCGACAATTCTTTACCTGCTTTAAAACGAGCCACTTTTTTGGCTTTGATTTTAATAACAGCGCCAGTTTGGGGGTTACGTCCGTTACGGGCAGCGCGCTTGGAAACGGAAAAAGTGCCAAATCCTACGAGTGTTACTTTATTGCCTTTTTTTAAAGTCTTTGCCACTGCTTCGGTAAATGAATCTAATACGGCGCCGGCCTGTTTCTTGGTAATGGCTGCATCAGCGGAAATTTTTTCAATTAACTCTCCTTTGTTCATAATTGTATGTATTTATTGGGTTAGAATGCAAATATAGCTGAAGTAATGGCTTCTGATCATGCAAAAAATACTTTTTACAGAGAATTTTATGGATTCGGTTTCCCCAAAACGGTTCTTTGTATTCGCCGGTGCTGTCATAACGGTTCAGTTGCGGCCGGTAATGCCCTCCTGCTACAGGAGGATGCATGCCGCCAAAGAAAATACTGCAAAATAACATTTATAAAATGAACCGAGCTTTAAGGCTCTCTGTTCTTTACTATCTTCCTTATGCAACGAACTGAAGGCAGTTGTTACAAAAGAAAGGCCGAGGCTACGCCTCTTGGTTTTTTATATTATCAGGAATAAAAAGGGGTATTATAGCACATCAAAATATTAATTAGCCATATACAACAGCTTCTTTGCATTACCTGTTTTGTAAAGTAAGCGACTTGAATTTCCGCGTCAGATCGGTCAGGGATCTTTCAACGCCCATGCGTTCCAGCGAGGAAGCCCCAACAAAGCCGTGCACAGCGGTTTTATCCAATACTACACGCACATCCTCAGGCGTGTTAACAGGTCCGCCATGCGCCAGGAAGAAAATAGCGGGATTTACTTTTTTTCCTGCTTCCATAATTTCACGTGTGCGTTGTATAGCATCGTCCATCGTACAGGAAGCGCCTGTAACGCCTACCGATCCGCCCACGGTAGTGCCTACATGCGAAATAATAGCATCTGCGCCTGCTTCCGCCATCTGCATGGCTTCTTCCGCTTTAGCAACATATACAATAGAAAACAAATCCATTTTAGTGGCAAGACGCACCATTTCCACTTCCTTCTCAAAGCCCATCCCCGTTTCTTCCAAAACCTGCCTGAAATGGCCGTCAACAATGCAATGCGTAGGAAAATTATTAACGCCCGAAAAACCCATTTCCTTCACTTTTAATAAATGATGCCACATCCTGCGGCGGGGATCGGAACCATGCACACCGCAGATCACGGGAATTTCTTCCACCACCGGCAATACTTCAAACTCGCCGATATTCATCGCTTCCGCATTGGCGTCGCCATAGGCCATTAAGCCGGCAGTAGAACCATGCCCGGCCATACGAAACCTGCCTGAGTTATAGATAATGATCAGGTCTGC
>CAYVEI010000035.1:3140-30146 GCA_964450515.1 uncultured Terrimonas sp.
CATCAACCGTTTTTTGTAGTCTTTCCCTCACTTCCTGTTTCGTATAAGGATTTCCTTTTCCAGTCCATGGATTTGCCATAATTATTTGTTTGAGTTATGTATGTTTTCACTTTTTTTCTGTTATACGCTTGTGTTGCTATTATGCTTATGTGTGATATTTTTTTCGACACATAGAATCATAGATACATAGATGACACATAGGAATTTTTTATTTTTTCTATTGTGCCTATGTTCTTACTGTGTTTAATGTTTTCTTCACCATATAGGAGATAGCTAAACAATATCGAACTATTCCTGCCGCTTTTTCATCACACTTAACAATGCACTTACCAGCATAGCCGAAAATTCCGGGTCATTGATATGCACATCCGCTTCAATAATCTCTATTGCTGCTTTGGTATTTTTTTTTATTGCATCAAACAAAACCCGGTTAATGTCCGGACGGTAAAATACCCCTCCCCGTGCATCTACCTGCGAAATGCCTTTTGCCGGCAATAAAACGGTTACCGGCGCAGATGAACGATTTATTTTCTGTGCCAGCCTTTCACCCAGTATTTTATTCTCTTCTTTATTCGTCCGCATTAAAGTTACATCCGGCGCCCAGTTGTACATTTCCCGTGATCGGTATTGCACAGGTACCGTATCGGGTTGTGCAAAATTCACCATATCCAGGCAGCCGGGTACCACCACCTGGGGAATGCCCATGTCGGCGGCGGCATCCAGCCTGTCGGGTCCCGCACTGCAAATACCCCCGCACAGATCATCCGCCAGTTCGGTGGTGGTAACGTCCAAAACGGCATCAAAACAACCTTCGCGGATAAGCGATTCCATTGCTTTGCCTCCAACACCATTGGCATGAAAAGCCAGCACTTCATAGCCCTGCTTCCGCAACAGCTCGCTGCACTGGTTTACACAGGCCGATGTATTGCCAAACATACTGATGGCAATGGTACCGGCAACAGTATCCTCTTTTTCTTCTGTTATAACCGACATGGCGCAAATGGCCGCTGCTGCCCGCCTCATTAAAAGTTTGCTGATGCTGTTCAATCCGGCCACATCAACAATGGAAGGCATGAGCACAATATCTTTACTTCCCATTTGCCTCGACAGGTCTTTTGCAGCCAGTGTACTTAAGCAAAGTTTGGGTATGCCTAACGGGATCTCCTGCATGGCAGAAAGCGCTATATAGGTTCCTCCGCCGCCGCCCATGCCGATGGCTGCTTTAATTTTGTTTTGCGCCACTAATTTGGCCGCGAGCTTCGCAGCCCCTTTACCCATGATGTTTACCGCTCGCCCGCGGTCGTCCGCTTCCCTCAATGCCGCTACTGAATAACCTCCTTCCTGCGCTACCTGGTCTGATTCAATATCAACAGGAAAATCTTTTGTAGTTCCCATCACCCCGGTGTTCATCGTTATCACTTTTTCTCCCAACCCTGTAATGCAGCTCCGGAGAAAAGAAAAATCCTCACCCTTGGTATCAAAACAACCCAGTATCAGAATACATTTATTGTTGTTGGACATGCGCTATTACAAATTGAAATTACAATACAATTAAACCTGTGGTACGTTAATATCAAATACGATCACCCGCTCTAATTTAGGCACAACAAATTCCTTCACCGTTTCATGAACAGGATGCGGCAGATAAGCATCGCGCGATTCCAGTGTATCAAATGTCATAACAAAACCGTGTGTAAAGTCTTCGTTCAATCCCTCGGTACTGTTGTATGGCCCATATTCCATATCCAATAGTCCTTCTATTTTCCCTACCATATCTTTCATCGTACGGAAGCATTGATCTATCTGTTCTCCGTTGATTCCCGGTTTAAATTTAAACACGCCGAAATGTCTTACCATAATTATTTTTTATTTAAGCGTACGTATATAAGCAAGCAGATCCGCTACCTGCTTATCGGAATAGTGATCAATCAATCCCTTAACCATAAAGGAACGTCCTCCCAAAAAACCCTGGCTTTGGATAGCACCGGCCTCAACAAAAACCTGGCTGCCGCCCATAAAAGCGATGGTAGTACCCCTGTCGCTTTTATTAACGAGATAACCTTCCACGGTGCTGCCATTTTTTTTGGTAACGCGGTAAACGGCGTAATTGGATTCCACTGCTGCATCGGGATCAAGGATGGCGGTAAGGAGCGCTTCATTTTCACGGTTTGCCGAACCATCCAATGCCGGTGCAATATTTTTTCCTTCGCTACCCACTTTGTGACACATCAGGCAGGTTTGAAAAAGCATTTTCCCTGCTTTTGCATCGCCTCCTTTCTTTTCGGCAATAGCCATATACTTAGTGAGCTTTGACCTGAAAGCTTTTCTTTCCGCTTCATACCTGGTTTTAACGGACTCCCAAATGGCAACGGCCCGTGGATCTTCCTTGTTACTGTTGCGAATGCGCTCAGCCGCAGGCAAATCAAACGAGGCAAGCGCCAGCCGTTTTTTTTCATACATATCCACCAACAATGCTGAGCCCTGCTCCGATGCCGATAAACCTGTTACAAGTTCACTCTTCCGCACTGCATTAAGCCCGGGAACCCATTGCTGCGCTGCACTGAGTGCTGATGCCTTGTCTGCTTTTGCCAAACTGCCAAGTGCCGCTGCCCTCACACCAAAACCGAGCTTTTGATTCTTTACAGCACGGGCAAAAATATCTTTGTTGAGCGTTGGATTGTTTTCCAATGCCTTCAATGCCGATTGTACTGTTTTTTCGGACGACTGATCATTGATCCGTGCAATAACGGCATCGCGTACCTGTTCTACATTAAAACGGCCAACGGCATCTAATGCCAGGTTAACGTCCGTTTCTGAACTGCTGCGCAATAATTTAGCTACCGGCTCCCGGAGCATAACAGCCAGTTCGGGTGATTGTAACTGCGACTGGTTCTGTAAAGCAAAACCCGTGTATAAAGCCGCATTATTTTCATCATGAATAAGGGGCTTTACCGTTTCAAAAATGGTTTTATTGCTCAGCATGCCCGCAACAAATACAAAGCCCGGCTCATCCAGTTTGCTGATACCGAGGCGGGGCCATAGCTTCAGAAAAGCGGTTTCTTTTTGCCCGGCAGGCAATGCCTGGATAGCCCAAAGCAAATGATCGCCGCTCATGTTTTCCGCAGCAGGACTATTAAGATAGGCTTGTAATTCGCCGGGATATTGCTCTAATGCTTTACGGGCAAGAAAACGTTCAAAGCTTCTTTCATAAGCGCCGCCCATGGCATTGCCCTCAAGCGCCGGTTTTGAAGCGCGAACCAGTATATCAATAGTAGCCTCATCTGCCGCTCCCAGTTCATCAAGCGTACGCAGCACCTGTGCACGCACCATGGGGTTTTTATCTTCAACTGCGTTTTTTAAATAACCGGCTACCGCTGCTGTGCCGGGTGAAAAGCTGCTTAAAGAACGCACGGCCTCACGGCGCAGATCATCCGACGGGCTTTGCAACAATGCCTGCAATAAGGCAGCGTCATAATGTTTGATCCCTTCTAATGACCAGAGAGCATGGATGCGGGTAATTTCATCCTGCCCCTCATCTGCAGCCAGTTGCACAAGCGGCTGCGCTAATTTTTGCGTTTCTGCCGCCGGGCGATCGGTGATCTGGTGCCATGCGGCACGTTTTTCCCAAAGCGAAGGCGACTGTAATCCTTTTACCAGTTCCTCTGTTTTAATATTGTAATAATTGGGAACATCACGGGGCTGCTGACTTTTATGACGGATGCGCCAGATGCGGCCATGTGTTTTATCCCTGTCGGGATGAGTGGTTGGAATTTCATTGTGAGAGATGATCTTATTGTACCAGTCGGCAATGTACAAGCAACCATCGGGGCCAAATTCCATATTTACCGGCCGGAACCATTTGTCTTTGGAAGTAAGCAGGTCGGGCAAATGCTTTGCACTAACCGTTCCATCCGCATTGCGGGTAATTTGAACGGCGTTAACCGTACTGGTGATGGGGTTGGCCAAAAAAGCCACGTTCTTCCATTCGGCCGGGAACGATCCCGATAGGTCATCGGGGAAAGCCAGCCCGGATATACCGGTGCCGCCTACCCGAAATTTGTGCAGCTCGGGCATCCATGGCTGATAGCTACGCAAGCGTTCGTTCCCGATACCGGGAAATCCTGTGCCCGGTTCCATGGGAACAACAGAATAGCCCAGGTCGTTGGCTTCGCAACCATACCACTGCCCGTTGTTCCGGAGCTGGTAGCCCCAGATATTATTCAAACCGGCATTTACCAGCTCCAGCTTTTTGGCATCCATCGAAAAGCGGGCGATCTTACTGTAATCCATTCTCAGTTTTACATCACTCATTAAGGAAGATACTTCTCCTTTATTGAGCGCTCCATGGCTGAAATTGATCCAGTTGCCCGGCGCCCTCATCAGCACATGCGCCATGGTATGGGTATCGGTAAAACCAAACCCCGTTAGCAGCGGTATGCGCTCATCGGCTTTTCCATCGTTGTCACTGTCGCGCAGGAAAAAAAGTTCGGATCCCTGTGCCACATAAACGCCGTCTTTATAAGGCAGTATGCTCATGGGTATCGTAAGTCCGTCGGCCCAAACTTCCGTTTTAACCGGCCCGTTACCATACAACCCCGAAAGCACAAGAATTTGGTCTGTGCCTTTTGTTTTGCCCTGGTACAGGTCAAGTATGCGTTTAAAGCTGGGATGATTGCGCTGCGCCTCAGGGTCATTCATCAGCTTCAATAATTCATCCCACTTAATGTCTGCAACGGGGTCGAGCGGGTACATCCTCGCCGTTTGTGTCCACAACCTTCCGGCGTCATCAAATGTGAGGTCAACCGGGTTAACGATACCATCTCTTTCACTGGCTATCAGCTCTATTACAAAACCTTCCGGCACGCTGAAGCCTGCCAGTTCTTCCTCGGGTGTATTGACCCTGTCTGGCGGAATGTTTCGGTTGCTTTCTGTTGGTGCGGAAATAAAAAACAGGCTTGTAAATACAAGGAAGAGACCGGGAAATTTCATGTGTTGAAAATTGTAAAAAATAAAAGTTAGGGTTATGTGGTGCTCTTCTGTTATAGCAACTATTGCTGTGTCAAACGTACATGTGGTGAGTGGTGAATATTGAATGGTGAATGATTTCACGTTTATCATCTATCTTCTACCGTCTCACCAGGCTGTGTTTAATTCACCATTGCCTATTCACTATTGCCTGTTCACTTCCTCAAATCATACTTACAATTCAGTAATCGTAAGATCGCGAAACTCAACAATGCCGGCGCCTCCGCTGTGTATTTGAACGGCGATCACACCTTTAGCCGGAATTTTAGGATCCTTCTCGGTGTATTCGCAGGTTTTAACGCCGTTAATGTACAGCTCATGATAGTTGCCTTTAACCCTTATGATATAGCTGTTCCAGCCATCGGGCTTTAACAGGCGCTGTAAAATGCTGAGGTCTCCGCCAACGAGTTTGCCGCGGCGATGCTCATCATAAATATCGCCCCAGTAACCATTGCCGATATCGGCCTGGTAACCCACGATCTCTCCGTTAATTATTATTGAGCGGTATTGAATGCCGCTGTTGATCATGCCCGTCTTTTCATCACCCGATAAACGAAACAGGCAACGGAATTCAAAATCACCATATTCCTTTTCCGTATGCAGGTAGGTATTTGAGGGTATTTTATTGATGCCATCGCCACACATCATCACACTGTCTTTAACATACCAAAGCTGCTGATGAGCAGGGTCAACGGTTTTCCAGCCCTTCAGGGTTTTGCCATCAAAAAGAGAAACAGCCTTCACAGATGATTCCTGTGCACGTAAACCGGCACTATAAAGCAATATCCATACGATCATTTGCAGGGATAAAAATAACTGGAACAGGTTTCTTCCCTTTACAACAGGAATGCATTTCGGTTTCATGATGCTTACAATTTTTGATACTATACCATGGATTTAGCTCAGACCTCCGGATATTGTCAAACGTGAGAAGTGAAACACTTCTTTCACTTTTACTTCTCACTTTCACGATAACATACACACATCATTTGCCTGACTTAACACTATCATTACTGTTACTCAGGAGCTATTGTGTCCGGCTTTTCAATTCATAATATTACTGAACATTGATGATATACAGATGTCATTGTTGATTTAAAATTGCGGTTCGTAAAAAATATTTTATAATTATTGATATGTGCCTGCTATATCTTTTACGGCAATTGCACTGGAGTGATTTTTAAACGTGACCAATGATATGCATAAAAAAGCCACCTGGTTTAGCAAGTGGCTTCCGGCTTTCGCCTCAGATATTTTTATGGAATAAGCCCGGTTAGGCGATACTAACCGAAGGCTTCCATGAATATTCTGCAGATTTCATGAATACCTCCTTTTGTTTGGTGAGTTGGAATAATGAAATTACGGATTTCTTTTTAAATACGAACAGCAGTAGCCAGGAAGCCGTCAGTGATCGGCCATGAGCTGGCCAAAAAGCGCCAGGAAACAAATAACAAATAAAATCCGAAGGTGCATTCAGTTTCATTAGTAGTCCGAACCTGATCTGAAAGCTGGTACATGAAAGCTGTGTCACTCACGTTTCACATCGTGAAACGATAAACGATAATCGTGAAATCGTTCTTTCACTACTCACAATTCACTACTCACTACTCACTACTCACTATTCACTATTCACTACCCCGCACGCCCGATAATAAAAAGCAATACAACAAATACGATAATAAAAACCGTCCATCCTGCAATAGCCTTATAACCCGGAGCAGGCAATTGTTTCAGCAATTTAATACCCGCCGGCACAAAGGCTATGCAAAGCCCTGTGGTGGCTATAACCGAAACAATTGAACTTCCTTTCAGTACCCCCATCATCAATGCCGACATCAAAGCCAGTGCAACAGCACACCATATATTAAGCGTGCGGGAAAGATAAGCGCCTATGGCAAGAATTGTCCATCCTGTAAGAATAAGCAGGGAAAGCGCGGAGATGATATGTGGCGCCCCGTAAGTATCCGCTACAGCCTTTGTTGCCGTTTCAATTCCCTGCACATTCACCAATTGAAAAGCAAGGTGATCGGCGCCGGCATGAAAGGTCCTGGCAAACAGCCCAAACATTACAAAAATGCCTCCCCACATTGCCCATCCGGGCTTTTTATTCCCAATCAACTGAGCCAGCGTTATAACCGCAGGCCAAAGGAGAATATTGCCAGCCAGGAAAAAACTATACGCCGAAAACATCAGCGTTGGGCTTTCCTTATATGCCTGTAGCTGGTCGGGAAAGAAAAAGTTATAGCGTATCCGGAGCAGCACCCCGGTAAGGAGGAACAAGGGCGCAAGGATCATGGTAATTCCGCCAACCCATGGCCCCGGAAACCAAAAGGCGCGGGAGTTACTTGTTATTTGATAAGACATATGGCAGTTATTTGTCTTTTATCTTGATCGAAGTCATTAGCTTTTGTCCCCGCAATAATATTTTCAGTCCTCTTCTTTTTAATGAAATGTCGGGGTGTTTTTTTACATGTTCGTCCATATTTTTTTTGTACGAAGCAATGATCTCCCTGTAAGAGAGGATGCCGATAATGCTGTTGTTGTTTTCTTTTGATACTACCGGCAATACATCTGTATTTTCTTTGGCCATGATCTCTACTGCCGTACGCAGGCTGCTGCCAATACCAACAGAAATATTTTTGCGTTTAATAAGCGCCCCTACCCTGCTGTCGTCGCTTTGAAGGTTACTGAATATGGTAGAAGAGCTCAGTATCCCTTTATACTCTCCTTCATTGCTGGAAATAATGAAATAGTTGCTGTTATAGTCCGGCTCTTTGCTGAGCCATTCCTTTACTTCCTTAACCGTGTTATCCTCACTCACCACTACGCCGTTTTCTTTAATAACCTGCTCCACGGAAATTTTTTCCAGGATATCAGGTTCATACGAATGCGGTGTTTTAACGCCCCTGCGTGCAATTTTTTCCGTCATGATGGTATTCTCCATAATAAAGAAGGAAACAAAATACGAAGCGGCGCAGGCTGCCAGCAACGGTAGCAGCGCGTTGGATTGTGCCGTGGTTTCCAATGCAAAAATAATGGAAGTGAGCAGGGCGCGTGATGCGCCGGCAAACATAGCCGACATGCCCACCAGGGCTGCCAGCGAAAGCGTAACGCCACTTTGCGGGAAAAAATAAATAATAACGCTTCCCAGCAAAACACCGGTAGCCCCCCCTATGGTAAGCAACGGCGCCAGTGTGCCCCCCGATGTACCACTGCCCAAAGCGATTGCCCACGATAAAAATTTAAGGAGGCACAACGACAGCACAAATTGAATGGTAAGCTCTCCCGACAGGATATTCGTTATGTTTTCGTATCCTACACCCAGTGTTGCCGGAGAAAAATACCCTATTATACCAACTGCCAGTCCGCCAATGGCGGGCCACCACATCCAGTGAACAGGTAGTTTCTCAAAGCCGTCCTCTATATAATAAACGATCTTGGTAACCAACACCGATAATACACCAATAACAATCCCCATGCCGCTATAGGCTGCCAGCGCCGTATTGGAAGGTGTTGCTATAATATGTTTAATAGCAAATACGGGTTCTGGCCCGAATAACAGGTGATGCCCTGCTGCACCTGTTATGCATGCCAGTGCTACGGGAATGATAGAGCGTGGTGAAAATTCAAACAACAACAATTCTACGGCCAGGAAAATAGCAGCAATAGGGCTTCCAAAAATAGCCGACATACCTGCTGTGGCCCCCGCCGCCAGTAATATTTTTCTTTCATTGTGGGTGATCTTCATCAGTTGCCCGAGTGTAGACCCCAGGGCGCCGCCGGTGGCTATTATTGGACCTTCTGCACCAAAGGGACCGCCGGTACCAATGGATACTGCCGATGACAATGGCTTTAAGTAAGTAATGGTGGGCTTTATTTTACTTTGATTGGTTAGTATTTGCTCCATGGCTTCAGGAATACCATGCCCTCTTATTGCTTTTGACCCATACAGGGCCATTAACCCCACTATTACCCCGCCTATTACCGGAACTGCAATTACAAATAAACCAACCGTATGATTAACCGGCGTGGAATGCGCTGTGGAAAAACTTCCATAAAAAGCCACGTTGGTAATTAAATCAATAAGATGAACAAGCAGTTTGGCAATAATGCTGATGCAGAGGGCAACCAGAACAGCCAATGCAGAAATGGTTAGTAATCTTTTTTTGTCCTGGGCTACGAGCGGCTGGTCAATCTCTGCTTCTATGGTTGGCGTTAATGAAATGGAAACAGGTATACCCTTGCTTAAAATTTTACTTTTGATCATTTAATATTTACCTTTTACTGTGCGGCAGGGTCAGGGGCGGAAAAGCCGGTATTGGCAGGTTGCAACGGCTTATTCCGGTTTTGAAAGTGGCGAAGGTAAGCACTAAAGGCCAAATTGTAATGTACAGTTCTGATACCAATGTATAAGAATGAAGGCAATGAAATGAAGCTATACAGGTAAACTTACCTGGCGCTCAGGGCTTCCTGTCCTTCCAGGATAGCATTATTGATCTTCCTGTTTTCGAGCGTTTTTACATACCGGAGCGCAAGCTTATTATTATAGTTCTCATAGGCTTTTTGCGCCCATTGTATAGCCCCGTTGAGGTTACCGTTGATCTCATTAATGATAGCCATGTTATAGCAGGCCCTTCCGGCCACCTTAGTTTTATCGCTGCTGGTTTCCTTTTCCCATATTGCGGCGGCATCATCCCAGTTGCCTGTTTGCGCTTTTCGCCGGGCCACCCTGAAATTGTCTGTTCCTCTTACATAATAATCCCTCGATACCCTCAGCCAGTAAGGAATGATCCTGAATGCATAATCCTGTCCGGCTTTATTGCTTACCTGCTTTAGCGCTTCCTTACGGCCAATTAAGGCGCCTGCCGCTTTTACCGGGTTAATGCCTTTGCCGGAGAACGCCATTTTGCCCATCACCGGAAATTCATCCAATATATTTCTTTCAACCGGATCATATATACGCCATCCCGCTTTTACTGTAGTAAGCATGGTGGCGCTATGCTCAACACCGGGCACTTTGCCTAAGGGCGTGTTAACGGTAACCGGGTTAGCGGCATAGGTGATTTTTGAATCGGTATCAAACAATTCCAGCGCAAAAAGCGCATCCGTATTATTTTTTCTGCATATTTTTTCTACTATATCCCAGGTAAGCGGCGCCGGGAAAATGCCGGGAACGGGGCTTGTAAGGCTGGCATCATCAATTGTTTTTACGCCTGCAAACCGGTTATTTTTCAGCAGTTCATTTTCCAGTCCGGCTATGCTTGCCTGCGCGCCTTCCTTATCCAGATCCTTTCCTTCCAAGGAAAACACTTTATCCACCACATCAATTACTTTGTTTTGCTGGGCTACTTCGCTCCTGTTAATTACCCCAACATTTTTTATATGGGCAGGAAGGGTTACCGGGGCGGGTTCCAAAACGCTTAAACGTACCAGCTCTGTTGACGCGCAGGAATATAAACCAATGGAAAGTAAAATACAGCAGACCGGATTTTTCATATTACTGGATTTAGGCATAAAAGACATTATACAAAATAATGAAACGACAAATAGTGCTGTATAGTATGATAGTATGAAGGTTGCTAAACGGTAAAAACACCAGAAGATGGAAATGATTTCCAGGGGTCAGGGATGAGGTAAGGTTAAGGGACTATTTATTTAGCTTACTATTTCCACCTTCTGGTGAAGGGTTTAGGGATGTTTTCTCAGGTTGTGGTTTAAGATTCAATTTATTGCTATCCGGCCTTTATTGAGCTAACAGGAAAGTATAAAATTAAAAACCTGTGCGGTTCCGCATCTTTTAAGCATTTCAATCATTTAAAAATCTGCATCGCAAAGTTCTGGCATCGCACGGCTATAACAAATAGTACATTATATGTTTATTGCGTACAAATTGTATCAAAAAGCCTGTAGCGATTATACTACAAACAAAAAAATACTTGCATATACAACAGGATATATGTATTTTAATGCTTCGTTTGCTAACACCAACTATTTATTACCTAATAGCTTTTACCTTTGGAAAACATGACTTCCTTCGACAATTCCAATATACATTTCCAACGTGCGCTGCAGTTTGTAAATCAAACCAACAGGCATATTTTTTTAACCGGTAAAGCAGGCACGGGCAAAACCACTTTCCTGCGCTATATACGCGAGAACTGTTTTAAGAAAATGGCTGTGGTAGCGCCAACCGGTGTAGCCGCTATAAATGCAGGTGGCACCACCCTTCATTCTTTCTTTCAACTGCCTTTTGGGCCCTATCTGCCCACACATCAATCACCTGTAAATGAAACGCAGGTTACCAATGAACATACCCTGTTCAGGAATTTAAGATTGAACAGCAGTAAACGGGAATTGCTGCAGGAACTGGATCTGCTGGTAATAGATGAAGTAAGCATGATGCGGGCCGATACCTTAGACGCCATAGACACTATACTCCGGCACTTTCGCCGCCAGCTTTTAGTGCCTTTTGGCGGCGTTCAGGTGTTGTACATCGGCGACCTGTTTCAACTGCCACCGGTGATCAATAACGCCGAATGGGAAATACTGCAGTCTGTTTACAAAAGCCCTTTCTTTTTTGATGCGCTGGTTGTACAGCAAAGCCCGCCTGTGTACCTGGAGCTGAAAAAAATATACCGTCAGAACGAAGCGGGCTTTATACAGATATTAAACAATGTGCGCAACAACAATACTACGGCTGCCGATCTCGAACGCCTGCACCAATACTATAAGCCGGGCTTTGAGCCGCCAAAGGAAGAAAATTTCATCGTACTTACCACGCACAATGCACGCGCCGACCAGATCAACAGGCAGGAACTGGAAAAGCTTCCCGGAAAACCTTCGGCTTTTGAAGGAGAACTGACCGGCGACTTCAATGAAAGGGCGCTTCCTGCAGAAAAAATACTGAAGCTGAAACCGGGGGCCCAGATCATGTTCACCAAGAACGACAAGGGTGAGGTCAGGCGGTTTTACAATGGAAAGATTGGTATGATCAGCCGCATCAGCAAAGACAAGATTTATGTAAAGTTCCCGGATGATGATACTGAATTATTGCTTGAGAAAGAAACCTGGAAAAATATCCGCTATAACTATAACAAAGAAAAAGACAATATTGAAGAAGAAGAATTAGGCGCTTTCGTACAATATCCCATCCGTTTGGCATGGGCCATTACCATTCATAAAAGCCAGGGACTTACATTTACAAAAGCGATCATTGATGCGGGCGCTTCCTTTGCACCCGGGCAGGTATATGTAGCGCTGAGCAGGCTTACTTCCCTCGACGGACTGGTACTTTATTCAAGAATACATCCGCAATGCATCAATACCGATCCGAGGGTAATAGCATTTGCCCAAACCGAAATGGACGACGATGAAGCAGCAGAACAATTGCAGCAGGAACAAAAACGCTTTGTTACCTTTTCATTAGCCCATGCCTTTAATTTTATAAAACTCTCGGAAAGCATCACTGCACATTATGAAAATTACGTGCATCGCCAGATCCCCGACAAGAACGCCGCTATACAATGGGCGCAAAATTTATTAACATTGGTACAATCTCAAACAGAAGTAAGCGAAAAATTCAATAAACAGCTAACGGCTCTGATTGCCGAAGCGGAAGTCAACGGATACGTGAAACTGCATGAACGCATTACCGCCGCATCAGCCTACTTCAACCAACCATTGGAAAAAATGCTAGGCTCCGTGAAACAGCATGCCAGTGAGATGAAGGTAAAAAAGAAAGTAAAAAAATACATGAAGGAATTGCGCAACCTTGAATTAGACATTACCAGGAAAAAACAGCAGATCGCACAGGCTGTTCAGCTATCGGAAGGCTTAATGAAGGGAACGCAAATATCTGATTTACTGCAATTAGCGGAAGCGCAAAAAAGCCAGGCTACTGTTGATGAAACAATACCCGCAACGGAAACCATTATTACCGGGAAAGCTAAAAAGGGTGATACACAGCGTATGAGCCTCGAATTGTTCAGGGAAGGAAAAACTATAGCCGAAATTGCCAGGCTCAGGGAAATGACCACCGGTACTATTGAAGGACACTTAGCAAGGTTTATTCCTACGGGTGAAATTAAAATAACGGATATTGTTCCTGAAGAAAAAATAGAGATCATTTCCAAAGCCATTGAAGAAACAGGCGCCGGTTTTGCCACATCGCCTGTTAAAGAAAAGCTGGGAGATGCTTATTCATATAACGAGATCAGGGCCGTGATTGCTTATTTGAATGCAGGGGAAGCGGTTAAAGGATAGTGCTGCGTGAAACGAGAGAAGTGTGAATAGTGAATAGTGAGTAGTGAATGGATTCACCATTGCCAATTGCCGGTTCACTTGCTTTCACCTTTATTTTCTCACTTTTCACGTTCCACATTTTCCTTTGCCCTGTACCAGGCAATGTCTGCAATCAATTTCACAAGGACGGGATCTTCCTCATTTCAGCGTAATTTTCCTGATGTGTGCATTTCCATCCGCCACATAAACATTCCCTGCTGCATCAGCGGTGATAGCGACCGGTTTGGAAAATTGAGCGGAAGCATCGTCCCCATCCCGGTAGCCGGATATATTTCCGGTAAGTACTCCATTTCTTCCCGGATTGTCGTCTCTAAGAGTGTAATGACAGTAAACTCTCGTGTCGGCGGTAATGTATATATTATCCTTCCGGTCAATCGTTATTCCCTGCGGGTGATCAATAAACAATGAAAGGTTATATATGCGGCCGTCGTTAAGGATCCCGGAAGTTTGACTGCTGTCAATCACGAAAACCTCTCCCAATGAATTGACTGTTACTCCCTTTGGAAAGTACAGATCGTTGGTACTGCCATCTCCGGCAATCGTTTTTACGATCCCTGTTGGGGATATTTTCCGTATGCGTTGATTGTATTCGTCGGCAACATAAATGTAATCATCGCTGTCTGTTGCCAGCCCGAAAGGATAATAAAACTGTGCGCTGGTGTTTTCTCCATCCGAATAGCCCGGAATATCGCTCCCGGCGAGAACAACTGATGTTCCTGCCGCCATATTTATTTTAAGAATATGGCAAACATGATATTGAGTAATAAAAATATTGTCGTGCGAATCAATGGCAATACCTCTCGGCCTTTTCAATTGTATGGTATCTATATTACCCATATCACTGCCGCTTTTATTGGTAACACCCCCCGCTACCGTACTTACATTTCCGTCGGGGCTGATTTTTCGGATCCGGTTGTTTAATTCATCTGCCACAAATATATTGCCGTGCGAATCCACCGCCATCCCTGAAGGATTATTAAATTTTGCGTGCGTTCCCATGCCATCCATAAAACCTGCGCTCCCAACGCCCGCAAGCGTGCTAACATCATAGGTGCCCAGTTGGTCCAATTCCGCCTGAAAGATAACATAGGCTCCTGCCTGCTTCCCGTTTTGTTTTATCTTCAAATACATCGGCGAATAATGCGCTCCGTTATAATCGCCGCAAAAATTTATTTTAATCTCGCTGTTCGCCCAGGATTCAATTTGTGCCTGCATATGATCTTCTTCACTTTGATTTTCATACTCCAGCAACACAATTTTTGAACCCTGGTTTTTATTACCAAAATACTTCCCTGTAATTACGGTTGTTTTGCAAAGTGTACACGAAAATGGATATCCCCCTTCGGGCTGAATGTTTAGTATTTGAGGGTCATTTTCAAAATCATATGCAATACCGGGCACCCCATTTACAGTAACCACAAACCGGGCTGTATCTGAAGCCAGGTACTGGTCTGCTTCATCTGCCTTTATGGTTATTTTCTCTCCTTTGGGCAACTGGCTATATGCTTCATCGCCTTCCCTTATTATACTGTAAATAGTCACATCATGGCCGTTAACGGATATTTTATTGGCCTTGTCAATGTCGGAAAGTCCATTTACACCCACCCAATAATAAAAATCATTGCCATGTTCATTCCACTGCTGATTGGTTACACCATTAATTACCGGCATCTGCTGATAAGTATAATTTACTACGTTGGATGATAGTCCATTTACCTGTATCATTACCGGTACTTCTCCCGGTATATGTTCCGGAGGGGCTACGATCAGCACTGTTGCTGAAAATGATTGTATGGATGCGCTCTTGCCATCAAATGTTACCGAAACTTTACTCCGGTCATCGCCAAAATTTTTTCCCCTGATGGTAACAGCGGTGGTGGTATAGTCCCAGCCCGCTGCCGGATCAATGCTGATGATCCGGGGAGCATCAGAAGCAAGGTAGGTGAATACGGGGCCTTCGGCAGTATTGTTCCTCACCTTAACCGTAATTTTACCGGTGCTCCCGCCCTGCGGCACCACTACCTCCATGCTGGTATCCGTTACCCTATTTATCTGCGCCGGTAAGCCATTAAATGTTACGGTATCTTCGGTGAGGATAATGCTGAAACCTTCTCCGGCAATGGTTACCAAATCACCGCCTGCGCCCCCGGTAGGAGTAATTTCATTAACGGCCAGCCGGTTCATCTCAGTAGTGTTGACTTTCCTGCATTGCGAAAAGATGATGAAAGCCACAAGAAGGAAGTACAAAAACACCTGTGAAATGGTTAAACGTTTCATACCCGTTATTTTTAATGCAGTGATTACTATTGGTCATGGAGCACTGTTATCATCTATGGAACTTCAATGTTCCTTACATCGCTCACCGCTGATTCTTTTCCGTTTTTATAAACCGCCTTAATCGCATACTGAAAACTTCCTTTTCCTGTAAGCTCTTCATAGTGCAGCTCATTGCCGGGAATATTGCCTGCCATTTTTAAGCCTTCATTGTTTTTACCCTTAAATAAAATATAATAATTTACTCCGTCGCCCGGCAACGACCAGCTTAATACCACGCTGCTGTCATTTTTATCTGCCTTAAAATCTTTGATGATGCCCGTATATCCTTTAGCATACACGTATACGTTCAACGGAAAAGATTTCCCCGAGCTTAAGCCGCTGCTGTCGAGCGTTTCTATGGTGTAGGAATAGTGGTGTTGCTGTTCTGCACTGTTGTCGGAATATGTGGTATCCGTAGCAGGCAATGCCGACAACAGGCTCCAGGCAGCGCTTGTATCTTCTCTCCTGTAAAGTTTTTGAGCTGCCACATCATCGCTGGCGCTACGGTACCATTGCAGCACAACGCCTGTGTCGCTTACATTAAAACCATGTATGATGGCAGCTACCGGAGGGATGATATCCGGCTTATGCAGCTCCAGTATTTCGGATCCCGGGCTGGCATTCATGTTACGGTCGTACGCAATTATTTTGTAAAATATTTTTTTAGTGAGTGTTTTTAATGTGATGGAATCCGTAAAGAGTGTATCGGTTTGCAGGGATGCTCCCAATGGGGTAAACACATCTTTAGGCGCATTGCTGAAAAATATCTTATATCCTGCCAGGTCGTTTTCTTTGCCCCAGTTCCAATGGATAAGAACGCTTCCGCTTGAATCTATACTGCCTGTTAGTCCGGTTGGCTGCGCGGGAGGCGTATGATCTTCCGTATTCATATATGCCGGCATAGACCGCCCGGCATTGCCGGCAGTATCCACTGCTGCAACAATGTAAAAGTTAGGCGCAGCCGTGTTGGGATGCTCATCGGTAAACTCATGCGTATCAAAGGGTAATAAACCGGTACTTAAGGGTTCAAAGGGGCCTTTCAGGTTCGTGCTCCTTCCCACCACATAGCCGTTAAAATCCGGTTCTTTATTATTTTTTTCCCAGTGAAAATATATTTTACCATCCCCTCCCGTACTTTTTATTTTCGTGATCAATGGCGGCGCGGGAGCTGTAAGGTCAACAGACATGACCGACAGGACAGGCGAAGGAAAAGACCTGTTGCCGAAGGCATTGATACCGCTCACACGGTAATAATATTTTTTGTAATCTACCGCCACGGAATCATTGTATTGCACTGGTTTACGAACACCCTTTACCCTGTTGAAGGAAATAAAAGGCAGCCTGTTGATCCGGGTGAAATGCTTCCCGTCTTCCGACCGTTCTATGAAATAGCCCGAATAAGGGTTTGCCGGATCATCGGCCTCCCAGAAGAGATGAATAACCCGGTCGCCCGGAACAGCAGTAAGCGCAGGGAATTTTTTACGGTTGTATATTTCAGCACCACTGATCAGTACTTTCCCGGTATCGGCATGCATATCGGGATGCATTTCCACAGGATGTACCGAATACAGGTAGAATAAATCCTTTTGAACCTGCCTGTCAACGAAACGAAATCCCAGTCCTTCCGCCACCGTGGGATCAAAATCAGCCAGCAGCAAAGCAAAGCCGTAGCGGTTCTGTTGTTCATTGTACTTTTCAAAAATCGTACTGAGCGGGTTACCCTGCTCACCATTGTCAAAAGCCAGTGTTTTGCCATATAGTACCTGCGCGGCAATTGCCGAAAGGCTGTCGCCTGATGATTTGAAATACGCTGCCCATGCGTTCAGCTCCCACGGGCGAATAATCACAGAAGAAGAGTCTACAAGTGTAAAAACATTCTTATCACTTTTCTTAAAAACCCTTCTTCTGAATGCAAATCCTTCTTTTTGGGCAAGCAGCCATACCACCGCGCTGCCCGGCGCCCAGCGCACTACGATAGAATCTCCATAGTTCTGCGCAATAATATGTATAGACACAAGTAATGAGTCCTTCACCGTTGGATCCCTGTTCACAGGTTTTATTTGTGCGGATACATGAAACGGCATGAAAAATAACAGGATTATAAAAAAACGTGTCATCTGTATTTTTTAAGCGGTCATTTCTCATAAATCAATTCAGTGGCTTTTGCCTGTCCTTCGATTTCCCAATAGGGGATATTGGCAAAATTGGCTATCCCATTCTCGGCTCTCATCAGTCCAACTCCCGAAAGCGGATCCTTGTATTTTGCATCTGCATTAACATGAGCCGGATAGCCTTTAAAGCTCACCTGCCTGCAGGTGGTGCCCAGGCTATTCCAGATGTTATACAGGTTATTGATGTCATGCTGAAGCATCTGGATTAGCTGATCTTTTGCCTGTCCATCGGGAAGCACTGCCCGGTAGTTATCCTGCGCATCCACCAGGTTTGATATTCTTCGCTGTATAGCGAGTGACAGCAACCATCTGTCTGCCCACACCCTGTCCGGCACATTATAAATAAGCGCCACGGACTGCTTAGCTGCCAGAATGGCCCCCACTACCTCCGGAGCCTGGTTTATTATTCCCCGCCCCGTGATAGATCCCTGCGAGAAGTTGCCTGTATTTATACCGTTGGAGGCACTAACCATCTGCTGTTTTACTATTTCACTTTTGGGCGTTGCATTCAGCGCCTGGGAAGAGACAGTCTGGGTGGAGACCCTGCTTATCTGGCAGTAACCACCGGCAGCGAAAAATCCGGTAAAAATTATCAGCGGCAATATCTTTTTTATGTCCTTCATGCGTGTTATGTTTTAATGAATAAAGTAATTCGCGTTTGTCCGTGCAGCCTGTAAATACTGGCTATCTTTCAATATAGTTGTATTGCCAAAGAACCCGCTGACCTCATCTGCTTCAATTTCCTGCTTCGTCAGCGGTGGGTCGCAACCGGCTATATCAATTGGGCGAAGCGGTGCGCAGTAAGGCGCCCCGTCCTGGCAGGCAATACCGGTGTGTTGCACTTCCTGGTAGCTCAAACCCGAACCGATGCGCTCCGTTAATAAGCTGAGGCCTGCATTTGTAAATGACTGGTATACGCAAGGGATAGCCTGATTGCGCAGCCAGTTGTTATAATTATTATTCTCCTTAAAAGTAACCACCGGTACAGAATAATAAACCAGCGTGCCGCCAGCGTACTTGCTGCTTACAAAGCCATTGGCATCATAGCTGTCGAACTTTTCCCCTGCTTTTAGCTGGATCGCAGGCGATCCTAAGGTAGAGTAACCGATAGTAGCATCGTAATACATCCCATCCATTTTTTCTTTCAGGGTATTATACCGGCTGGTGCGGAAATGATAGCTGTAAAGGACGATATCTACCGTTTTGTTCGTAAGATTTAATGTATGATCTGTATTGAAGCTGGTGAAACGGACATTCTTTTTATATTCCTGGTCTTCCGTTAATTCGTCTGCCGATATCATTTGCCCGTTGAAATAACCTGTCTCTTTATTTGCGATTGTGGTCAGTTTTCCGCCGGGATGCCCGGACAAACTTTTGTTGAGACTGGTAAGCAAAGGGAGATTGTTGTTGAACATCCTGAAATTTTCCTCTGCGGTCATTTTCTCGCGCTTTATTACTTCTACCCGTACGATGCATTCTTTTGGCAGGGATGAAATATCAAATTTCAAATAGCGGCTGCTGTTGAAAATAACCGGTTTTTCAATGCTGGCCAGCTCCTGGTGGTTTTTTACCGGCGTAAGCCTTACCAGCAGGTCATATTTTTGATCCGGGTGATCGGCGCAGGAATAGTTCCTGTCGAGGATGATGGCGCCCTGGCTTGATTCGCCCTGCAGGAAATAACGCTGGTTCGGAAAAGGAAAAGCTCCCAGGCGGTTGTTGGGGTTTGCGATATATTCATCTAATTTACAGTCGCCGGTTTTAAAAGCCGCCGACTCATTTCCTGTTACCACCTCCCCTTTGTAATAAGAATCTTCCCAAACGTCGCCGGTGAGTTCCTGCGCTTTCACGGAAACATTGAACCGGTAGCGGGTTTGTGGCTCCAGCGCGTCATCCGGTGTCATCAGCAAATCTTTGTGCGGCTTATCTGCAAATACAGGATAGCTGGAACCATCGTAGTAATTAGCATATATCCGGTTGTTGGCAAGATTCGTTACGGTGCAGTTTTCTATCTGCAGGCGAAAGCTGCGCGTTTGTTCTCTTCCGTCACCATTCTGCACCACCAGGTCAAACTGCTTTTCCGCCGGGTAATTAAAAATCACTTCCGGACTTGCATTGAGCGGAACATCTGCCGCCTGGTCTGCCGGCTTCAGTTCCTGTATCAGGGGCATAGTAAAATTCTGCTTTTCCGGCACGCATTTATCGCCAACCGAAATATGGAAGTTTACGTTGCCGCTCACCGCACCATCAAAAACGTCGTATCCAAATTGGGCATAACCGTCGAACCAGTAAGGATTAGGCATGCCGCCGCGCAGCAGCAGGCTGGCATATACATCCAGCGCCTTCACCCTCCCCGTGAAGAAAAACAAATCTACATACAGCCCCATTTCTCCGCTAAAGCCTGCATATACCTGTCCAAGCCCGTACCAGCCGTTCAGTCCCGGCGGAACGGGGTTATCACCACATCCTGTTTCATAATGCGCCAGGCTGATATCAAAACCAATACCCGCAGACGCTTTTAAATAAAATATCAGGTAATCCAGCTCCTTATCAAATTTCAGGCTGGCGCCCAGCACCATGCCGCCGGCAGAAGGATCATAATTTAATTTTTCGTAACCGTTCAACTTCGATACATCCACAATATCCGGATCGGGATCTGGAATGGAAGCATTGATGTTATTTCCTGCCATGAAATAAGCTTTAAAATTAAACAGGTCAGCTACCGATAGCTGAATACGTTTATCCTGCTGCGGCTCACCCAGTTTGATGTAATAATTATTATTAGCTGCATCCGCTAATAAATCAAACCATCCGTTTCCCTGTACCAGCGGGGCGCCCATGAAAGGTTCCTTTAATTCCATCGCGCCATTGATATCATATACCTTATCGGCAATGCCGATGTGCCAGTTCACGATCCCCTGCACGGGGGCCTTGGCGTCATCCGCGATGCCTTTCGCGGTTTTCAGCATTTCGGCATACACCGTTCCGTCAATGGAGCTTACACTAAAGGCCCCATTGGTATTGAAGTCCATTCCTATTTCTCCATAGCCGGAAAAGATAAGTCCGTCATTCGTACAAATACCGATTTTAGCTTTAAATCCTAAACTCCCGCTTTGCGGCTTATAGGCGCCTACCTGGTACCGGCTCATATTTTTAAAATAATCCCTGGCGGAAATATCATTGTTGCCAGCGGTACGGGCCAGGTTATACCAGGCGCCGCCGCCGAACCCGTTGATGCTGATACCCGGCGCCACAGGAACCGGCGGAAAGGTTACGGAAGCATCAAAATACCAGTAGTTAAAAGATTTATTCCCAAACTTCGCATTGCAATTCACCTCCACGGCATCAAGTCCTGCAAATGAGGCATCTACAGAGCCGCCTATACCGTCACCAAATACCGGGTCATCATGGAAAAAATCAATACATGCTTCTTTGATATGCACCACACCGGCGAGATTACCTTTAATACAAACTTTTGCCACTTCGATATCTGTTGGCTGCCACACGGGTCTTTCTCCGCCCAGCACATTTGCCGATACGGTAAAAGTGGAACTGGCATCGGGTAAAAGCTTATTGTTAATATCACTTACCGTTAGTCCGAAATCAAACTGCAATCCGGCTTTTGTGCCGGTTACCACCGGGTGAATATTGGTAACGCTGATCGGAAACCCCGCCATGAAATGTTGCGGTGAAGAAAAACCCATCACGGCATGCTGAACACGCACATAAGGTTGTTGTGTCTGTACTATTAAATGTTCCACTTCCACCAGGTCAAGGTCTATTTTAAAACCCTGTATATTTCCTTCCAGGCTTAACTTTCCGGAAAGGTCGGCAGAAGCCACTGTATTACGTGTTGCGGTATTATTGGTGGCCTGTATGCTGCAGTTATTCAGGTTGATATGCGCCCGCCAGGCAGAAAAATCAATATCGTTCTTTTGCTTTGCTACAAACTGGTATTGCAGGCTGCCACCATTGTTTACAGAAGATAAGATACAGGAATAATCAATCTGGCTCTGCACATTGTCTTTATCAGAAAAAGGGAGAATCACCTTGCCGAGCATACCGCCTGCCTTATAAGATGAATTCATCAGCTTGATATTGATGTCATCCACCGAGCAATACCAGCCTCCCAGGGAACCGTCTCCAATGCTTACTATATGCTTTGCGCTGACAACACCCGTAAGTCCGTCTTTATCCAGTATCAGGTTGGTGGCTGCTATTTCCAGTTTATCATCCGGCCGGCGGGTATTCTTTACAATGGACGGAAGCGCCACGGAAACCGATGGAATAAAAAACCCTGTCCATAATACATTTCCTATCACCGGGTCTTTTTCCGCCAGCGCTGCATCATTCAATGCGGCGGGCATGCCATCCGGATTTTGCAAAGTAGAGTGATCATAAAAAGCATCTGTTTTTAGCGTAAAGACCATATCATCCACCGCAGGCAGCTTAAAAGCTTCCATCTCCACGAATGCTGTCCAGTTGCTCCAGCTACCCGCGTCGGCATCCAATACAGCTTTTTCGGGCGTTCCGTCCGCTTTGGTGATCAGTGAGGGCGGGAAATCATATTCCGCCCGGATATGGAATTTCTTCAATTCATTTTTGGAATACAATACATAGGTGCCCGGATCGGCATCAGACTGGTAGCTTTTGAAACGGAGATGAATGCCCGGAACATCAAAATCTTCATCCAGCATAAATAAGGCATCGCCGCACATAGAGGAAGCATTACTGAAGCAAACATCCTTTGCCAGCAGCGACAGCACGTTGTTAGCATCCGCAAGCTGTACCACGGCTATGGCGCTGTAAGTGGCCTGCGCCGGGGTGATATTCAGTTTCACAATGCCGGCATTCACTTCATCGGGGGCGCCCACAGCTTTTAACCCGAAAGGCAGCATAATACCCGCGCCGTTCTTAATGGCATCCAGGTTATAGTTCCGGATGCGATCCATAAAAGAATTATAATCAGCCGTGGATACGGAAGGCATACCGCCGTTGTTCAGGAAGCCGAAGCCGTTGGCTGTTTTTGCCGAAGCAGCCCCCGCAACAGCAATCCCGCTTTTGTTTACAATGATACCGGTAAACGTTATTTGCACCGGCACGCTGTTCATCAGGATAGTACCTTCGCCGGATACGGTAGTTCCCTGGTTGCTGAGCGTGCCAATTTTTACCGGTAACGAAGCCATCGTAAAGCTGCCACCTGCTTTTAGCGATGTATTGTTATTGGTTTTATCAAGCGAAGCCAGATCAACGGCGCAGGAACAGGCTCCCTGTTTGACCAAAGAAATCTTCCCTGAAATGACGGTGGCATTACCAAAGCCGTATTGAAACACTTCCGTTTCGCTTCGTCCGTTATTTTCAAAAGCTGTTTTACCGGTAAGGTCTCTTGCCTGCACCATGATAGCGTATTGGCTTCCTTCATCAAGCCGGAAAGTTGTGAGGTTGGTAAACTGGAAATTATTAATGGGGATATCAGATCGCTTCATAAATAATCCTGCGCCATATTGCACCGCGTTATTCAAAGACACGTTAGGATCTTCATCGGGCAATACTTTTACCATATACAGATCATATACCAGCGCTGCACCCTGCACGTTACCCATGGGCCTTGTCCAGCTAATATTTATGTTCTGGTTAGGGGACGACAGCACCCTGTCATCGGGCAGCGGTGATAATATCTTTGGAGGAACAACATAACCCACATCATAGGCGAAGCAGGAACCCGGCCCCTGCGGATCACTGACAGGAAAATAGTTGCCATTGGCATCGCGTGCATAAGCATATATACAAAAAGTATAAAAGCCTTCCGGCATCAGGCCCAGGCGGAAAAGGTTGCTATAGGATTCATCATCCAGGTTGGTTTGCAGGTTATTCAGGTTTAAATAATTTTCGTCCAGTTGGCTGCCCTGCACTACTACCGTTTGCATGCCGGGCACATGGATGGGAATATTGGAAAAAACATTGGGCGCTGTTTGAATATATTGCCCCCGGTCGTTTTCAAGTCGCCCCCTGATATATATGTCCAATGGAGTTTGTGCATGATTGGTAAATGAAATAACAGGCTTGTATTTGTAATCGGAAATATAAGCAGAGTAAGGCGGCGCCAGTTGCACCTGCATGGTAACGGGATAGTTGCCCTGTGCACCTGCATTTGTTGTAAATACGACGTGAAAAAAGGAGAAAAGCAGTACCGGAAATATTTTTTTCATCATCCGCTTATTTAAAATGAGAGATTATACCTTGTGGAAAGCATCATCTGCCTGCGCGAAGGATTGATCGTGGTATTCTTAATTTTTGCTGACGTATAGTTGGCATTTAACTGTAAGGAATGTCGTTTCAGGAATACCATGTTTATTGAAGGGCTTACCGAAAGCGTATTCCCCGTGGAGCTGTTATTGAGCCTGTTGGAAAAATAGCCGCCGAAGGCCGAAAGAGTGACAGATGTAATAAAAGGTTTTTCATGTGCCGGGTCGGGCAGCAGGCTTTTGCTGATACCAAGATTATATCCAATCGTAGCAGTTTTATTATCTGTTAGCGCCGTATTAAAATAGTTCAGCGTATTTGTAAGGCTGATCTTCTTTTCCGGTAAAATAAGTGAATAGATCAGGCTGCCCATGGTGGAAGTAAAGTCCTGGTCGCTTTGCAATTTGTTGCTGTTGCGCAGCGACTGAAAACTGGTTTGCAGGCTGATGGAATGTTGGATATTTTTTTTATTGATAAACAAATGCGGTGCAATAGAAACAGACTGGTTCACCTGGCTGATACGCACCGAATCATAACGGAAGATAGTAGCCGGGTTATTGAGCTGCGGGATGATCTGCTGTGAAATGCCATAATTTGAATATTGCATATCTATACCAAAAGATTGAGAAGGGGCGATATTGATCCCGATATTACCAATCGTTCTTTTGCTGTTGCTGACGGCGGTTTTTGCCAGGTTGTTCTTCTGCCAGCCAAAATCCGATTGCAGATGCAGCTTGTTGTTCAGCAAAGCCAGGTTAAAGCCCGCAGTGTACTGCTCTATATCCGTTTGCATATAAAAAGCGCCCATAGATTTATAATCAGGGTCCACCCTGCGGTATTTAAGCCGGAGGTTACCGATACTAAAACGATATCTTACGCCTGCTTCACCTCCAAAAGCCACCCCTGAGCTTGTGTTGGGCGCAGAGGAAGCAAGCTTTGACCATTGCTCTTCAGTTTCCAATGCGTTCCCGGCCGCATCACGGGTATAGTAGCTTGCGGCAGCATCTGCATAGATGCTTAAAGATTTCAGCAACGTTACCTGTCCTTTGATGCCTGCTACCTGATTGGCGGCAGCCGGCTTCATCCATAGCGTATCGGGAACCGCAACAGAATTGCTATCATCCTTTGCCTGTAAATAGGAAAGCTCAATAAAATCCTTATCCGATCCATAACCAATTTTCCCGGCAAACCCTTTGCGTTTATACAAAGGGATATTATTGTTCAAATTATTATACAGGGAGATGTCCGTTACTGCATTATTGAATTTACCATACATGAATGCTGCCCTGAATTTCCCCGGCGTAAGCTCAAAGCCTGCACCCAGCATTTGCTGACCGCTTAAAGTGAATTGCGAAAAGTTGAGTGAGCGCCAGCCCAGTTGCAGCTTCGCCCATTTATAATAAGGGCTCAGTCCAAACCGGCTGAAAGGCGTATGGAAACTTTTATGCCGGCTTGCTATCATCACATTTACCGGAATGGCAAAGCCATACAAAGAAAGCACGGGATTAGCCTGTATAAAATAGGCCGGGGAAGGTTCGAAAGAGGATATGGAGGCGCTGTGATCTTTACCCGAAAAGTTGTTATAATAATTTAATCCTGCAGAAATGCTTCCATGAAAGGCGACAGGCTTCAGGTTTTTCAGGTTCCCTATATCCTGTGAGAATGCCGCTATACTAATAAAAGCAGTGAAGAAAACCAGCCCTATGCACGTTAATTTGACATTCATGATGGCTTGTGGGTCTAAACGCTGACTAAGATTTATCCCAATCCATTGGTATTACCCATTATCATCGCTTTTATTTCTCCATTGCAAGCTTGCCGGGTGGTTAAATTTTTTTAGCTACGATCGGAGTGGATGATGTACGATTGGAACAAACACAAAGATAAAAGTGGCAGGAGCTCAAAAGATAGTATAAAAACGACATTTTGCAAGCGGCTATTTCACCCGGTTGAGATAGTGTTCTTCTGTTAAAGGCGTTTCTTTAATAAAAGCGGAAGGCGGATTTCCCGAAAATCTTTTAAATTCCCTGATCAGGCGCATCTGATCAAAATACCCGGACAATGCAGCGATAGATGCCCAGCTTTCCCCGGGATTGTTCAGCTTAAGGGAAAAGGCATGATTGAAGCGGGTAATGCTGCAAAGCAATTTAGGAGGTGTTCCGGTTTGCCTGATAAAATGGCGTTCAAAATTCCTTATGCTCATATTGGCTTCCTGAGCTAATTTATCAATATCTACCATGCCTTCCTTTTTGATAATTAAATTCGATATTTTCATAATGATATCCTTCGAGTCAACCTGCTTCTGCCTGTTTAAATAACTCAAAAGAAAAGCATTTGTGAGCACGGCCATTTTCCCGGTATTTTCCGCACTGTATAATTGCTCATAAAGTATTTTTATTTCATCGCTGAAAATATCTTCCCCGCAAACGATCTGGTTGACGAATTCACTTCCATAAACATTGAATATCTTATTAAACCCTCCGGCTTTAAAAGCGATCTCAAAAAAAGCATAACATCCGTTGAAGATCATATCTCCATTATATTGCGTTCCTATCCCCACAACATCGCAATAGCTTCCTTTTTTTAAGATCTTTCCCGTTTTAGGATCTGTTAATTGAACTGGAAATGCTTTAAAGAAAAAGAAGAGTGATATTTCGTGAGAAGCATGCCAGGGCTTTAACAGGTTGGCGCCTTTTGTATCAAACTCGCGAAAGGCATAGCAACGGACGAAGGGAGCAAGTACCGGAGCCGGGGGTATTTCGGTAGTGGTGATCATAACGAAATATTGAGAACGATGGCGAATAGAAAACGGAGTACATAAAAACGCCGGTTTGCTTTTCTGCTACCCAAATATAGCTTTTTAGCGCAGAAACAGGGAAGCGCTCACCTCGCTATTTTCCACCAGCCTGGTTCTTTACATCCATTTGCCAGTTGTTATCAAAAAAGCCTGCCA
>CAYVEI010000036.1:0-18694 GCA_964450515.1 uncultured Terrimonas sp.
TGAAATTGCATCCGCCTTAGGTATTACCATACGTACTGCCCGAAACCACCTGGATCGTGCGCTCAAAGTGATCCGGAACAATATGAACACAGATTCGTTTTTGTTTTGGATAATGCTGGGGTTGGTTATGCAAATATGATTGAGACGTTAATAGTTTATCGTTTCACGGGTGAGTTAACTTAACCCTAATTCGGGTACTGCACCAGCCTGAAGCCCCCGCTGTCATCTTTATAATCCTGCTTTACACTGTTGCGGGCAGAGGTTTTGCAGTTGATGGCCTGTGTAAACCACGATCCGCCGCGCCGTACGCGGGCGGCCCCGGAAGCGGGACCGGTTGGGTTATTGCTCTCCCGTAACTCATAATAGTTTTTATTATACCAGTCCTGGCACCACTCCCACATATTCCCGGTCATATCGTATAACCCGAGCTCATTCGGCGCCTTTTCACCTACCGGGTGCGGATGCCTGCCGCTGTTGCCGGTATGCCAGGCTACAGCATCAATATTATCGCTGCCGCTATAACGGTAGCCCTGGGTTTTTAGTCCTCCTCTGGCAGCATATTCCCATTCGGCTTCGGTAGGTAAAGCATACTTCTTACCGGTGAGCCTGTTTAATATTTCAATAAATTGTTGTGCTTCATTCCAGCTTACCCTGTCTATGGGGCATTGATCGCAGCCCACAAATTCACTGGGGTTGCTGCCCATGATCGCCGTCCACTGGCGCTGGGTTACCGGGTATTTGCTGATGGAGTACCCGTCAACAATTACTTCATATTCCGGCCTTTCATCCGCTTCACCCAAACGGTTCCCCATCATAAACCTGCCACCCGTTACCCATACCATATTGCCGGATATGCTGTCTAACAGTTGCTGGCTTACCGATGGCAGCTCGGTTTCAGCTTTTTTATCCTTCTTTTTCTTTTTTTTACCCGTGGCTTCCTGTGCTACTAACACATTTACAAAAGCAAAACTCACGGCTATTATTAAAGCATATCTTATCATTAGCTTCATACAAAAAGATTATAGCTTCAAATATAGGGAAAAAAAATCCCGCCTCTTTGCAGAAGCGGGACCTGTTATTATTTCCCTTAAGAAAAAGGAGCTTTGTATTAATAGCCCATTCCACCCATATCAGGTGCGCCATGGCTATGTCCTGCTGCTTCTTCTTTCTTAGGTTTGTCGGCAATTACACATTCGGTAGTGAGCAACATACCTGCAATAGAAGCCGCATTTTCCAATGCAATACGGGTAACTTTGGTAGGATCAATTACACCGGCTTTGAACAGGTTTTCATATATTTCTGTTCTGGCGTTAAAGCCGTAATCGCCCTTACCTTCTTTTACTTTTTGTACTACAATGCTGCCTTCAATACCGCTGTTGATAACGATCTGGCGAAGCGGTTCTTCAATTGCTCTTTTCACAATAGCAATTCCGGTCAGCTCATCTTCATTCAGCCCCCTGAATTTTTCTAAAGATTCAATAGCGCGGATATATGCTACGCCACCGCCGGGAACGATACCTTCTTCAACCGCAGCACGGGTTGCATGTAGTGCATCATCCACACGGTCTTTCTTTTCCTTCATTTCCATTTCGGTAGCCGCGCCAACCTGTAGTACAGCCACACCACCGCTTAATTTAGCCAGGCGCTCCTGTAATTTTTCTTTATCGTAGTCTGAGGTAGTTACTTCAATCTGTGCTTTGATCTGGCTCACCCGTCCGGCGATATCTGCTTTTTTACCTTTACCACCAACAATGGTAGTATTGTCTTTGTCAATAACCACTCTTTCAGCCCTTCCTAATGAAGCAAGATCAGCGGCTTCTAATTTATGGCCCATTTCTTCGCTTATTACAGTACCGGCGGTAAGAATACCGATATCTGTAAGCATTTCTTTTCTCCTGTCGCCAAAACCGGGCGCTTTAACGGCTGCTACTTTAAGCGTACCGCGTAATTTATTTACCACCAGGGTTGCCAGCGCTTCGCCTTCCAGGTCTTCGGAAATGATCAGCAAAGGAGCGCCCTGCTGTGCTACTTTTTCCAGCACCTGGAGAATATCCTTCATGGTGCTGATCTTTTTGTCATAGATCAGGATATAAGGCTTTTCCAGCTCAGCCTGCATTTTTTCGCTGTTGGTAACGAAATAGGGAGAAACATAACCACGGTCAAACTGCATACCTTCCACCACTTCTACAGTTGTTTCTGTACCGCGGGCTTCTTCAACGGTAATTACACCATCTTTACCTACTTTAGCAAAAGCTTCGGCAATCAGCTTACCAATATTTTCATCATTATTAGCAGAAATAGAAGCTACCTGCTGAATTTTTTTACTGTCGGAACCTACAACCTGCGATTGTCCGCGCAGGTGGTCCACTACTTTTTCAACTGCTTTGGTAATACCGCGCTTTAAATCCATAGGATTAGCGCCGGCGGCTACATTTTTTAAACCTTCGCTGATGATAGACTGCGCCAGAACGGTGGCAGTTGTAGTACCATCACCTGCAATATCGGCAGTTTTGCTGGCTACTTCTTTCACCATCTGGGCGCCCATATTTTCAATAGGATCTTCCAGTTCAATTTCTTTAGCAACGGTAACACCGTCTTTAGTTACAGCGGGAGCGCCAAATTTCTTTTCCAATACCACGTTACGTCCTTTAGGCCCAAGGGTAACCTTTACCGCGTTGGCAAGGATATCCACCCCTCTTTTCATTTTATTGCGGGCTTCTACTTCGAAGAATAATTGCTTTGCCATAATTATAACAATTTGAAAATTTGTGAATTGAAAATTTGAAAATGAAAATTGTCTCCTGTTCAGAGACAACCTGATTCCATGCTTTACACGATCGCTAAAATGTCGGATTCTCTCATGATAAGATAATCAGCCCCTTCGATCGTAATTTCAGTACCGGCATACTTGCCATATAAAACGGTATCGCCCGATTTTACGCTTACCGGCTCATCTTTTTTGCCGGGTCCTGCTGCAACAACAGTTCCACGCTGAGGCTTTTCCTTAGCAGTATCAGGAATAATAATGCCGCCGGCAGTTTTTTCTTCGGCAGCAGCGGGTTTCACGATCACCCTGTCATGAAGCGGAGTTACATTGAACTTTTTAGACATAGTTAATAATTTTTTGTGTTGGTTAAAGATTGGTTTTATTAAATCTTTAAGGCTGCCAAAGGTAAACGAATAACATGCCAAAGCGTCAAGCCCGGAAAAAATTTCATGTTTTGATGCTAATTGCGGGTTAAATGAAAAAGTTGGCAGGGTTTGCTATAAATGGGTATGCCAAATTTGCACGAACTGTTAGGTCTGCCGGGCAGCGGTTGGGCAAAACCTGTTAGGTTCGCCGGGCAGCTAATCCGGGCTGCAGACCTAACAGGTTTATAAATTCCCTATCTTCGCCGCCGCAAAATAAGCTCTTTAAGATGATCAGCAGAAGAAATATCCGGGTTAAAGTAATGCAAACGCTGTATACCATTGATACAGCCGAAGATCAGAAAGATAAAGCGAAAAAGCTATTGGAGAAGCACCTGGAGCAGTCGCGGCAATTATTCGTTTATCTCCTGCATTTTATAACCCGGGTGGCGCGTTATGCCGAACAGGATTCCCATAACCGGCTGGCAAAGCACCTGCCCACCGAACAGGATCTCAATGTAAATATTAAAATAGCGGGCAATGAGCTGATGTGGAAGATCATGGAAGACCCCTCCTTCCGGGAAGCCTGCAGCGATATTAAACCGGAGCAATGGGACAATAGCAGCCTTATCCGCAAAACATACCTGCAACTGGCCGAAGCGCCTGTTTATAAAGAATATATCGCGCTTCAGGAACGTAATAAAAGATCGGAGAAAAACATCATGGAATATATTTTTACCGACCTCATGCTTGCCAGCGAAGACTTTACATCGGAAATGGAGGATATGTTTGTTCATTGGGATGACGACGCGGAAATGATGAGCCAACTGGTACTGAACTTCCTGCAAAAACCTGCCCAGTGTAATTTCCAGGATATGCTCGGTGCGGAAAAAAGAAAGTTCGCCAATGACCTGTTAGATGCCGTAATCCATAAGGAAGCTTATTGCATGGAACTCATTAAACCCAAATTGAAAAACTGGGATGCCGAAAGAATAGCCCTGCTGGATATGATCCTGATGCGGATGGGCGTATGCGAATTCCTGTATTTTGAAACCATCCCTACCAAGGTTACCATTAATGAATACATTGATCTGGCCAAAGCATACAGCACGCCTCAAAGCGGACAGTTTGTGAACGGTATATTAGATGGCATTCATAAAGATTTGCTGGCGCAGGATAAATTACATAAAACCTCTTATAAAAAACCCTGAAATTAGTGCCGGTGATGCGGCCATGATATTCCTTCAAATGCCTACATTTGCAGCTTCAAAGTATTTGCAATGATGATAAAAAATTCTTTTCTGCTCCTGGCCGTTTTGGGTATCGGACTGGCAGCCTGCCAGCCGGCCGAAAACAAACCGGAGGAAAACCAGATAGCCACCCCTGCAAATGAGCCGGCGCCGGTTACCACTATTCAATGGATAGATTCCGCGTTCAATAAAGGAACCATTACCGAAGGCGAAAAAATTGAGATCGTTTACCGTTTTAAAAATACCGGCGAAAAGCCGCTGATCATAAAAGATGTACGCCCATCCTGCGGCTGCACGGTAGCCGAAAAACCTTTAGCGCCTATTGCACCGGGTAAGGAAGGCGCCATTAAAGCAGTATTCGACAGCCAAAACAAACCCGGCCCCACTCACAAAACCATAACCGTAATATCTAATACCGATCCGGAGAGCTATGCATTAACCTTTAACGTTATTGTAAATAAAAAAAGTTAGTCTTTACTATTTTAAATCATACACATGAACAATTATTTCGTTTTATTACAAAGTGGCGGAGGCAACGCACAAATGATGCAGATGATAATGCTTGTTGGTATCATTGCCGTGTTTTATTTTTTTATGATCCGCCCGCAAACTAAAAAAGCAAAAGAAGCCAAAAACTTTCAAAGCAGCCTGCAAAGAGGCGATAAAATCGTAACCATTGCCGGTATACATGGCAAAATTGATAAGGTAGAAGATAATACCATTCAGTTGGAAGTAAGTCCGGGAAGCTACCTGCGTATTGAAAAAAGCGCGGTGAGCATGGAATGGAGCAAGCAACTGAACAGCGGAGTTACGGCCGACAAAAAATAAGCTGCCGCAAAATCTTAGTTTTATATCCGGGATCCAATGCAAAAAGGGTCCCGGATTTTTATTGTATACTCAACTCAATTCATATTTGTGCTGAAAGCAGGATTAACAGGCGGTATCGGGTCGGGCAAAAGCACCGTTGCCCGTGTTTTTCAGTTATTGGGTATACCCGTATACGATGCAGACAGCGCCGCCAAAACCATCATGAATGAAGATGCAGATCTTAAAGCACTGATCATTGCGCATTTTGGTGAAAAAGCTTATGTAAACGGCACACTTAACCGGGCGTATATTTCATCTGTTGTTTTTGAAAACGCTGAAAAATTAGCCTTATTAAATTCCCTGGTACACCCGGCTACCATACAGGCAGCCGAACGGTGGATGCAACAGCAAAACGCCTCCTATGTAATGAAGGAAGCCGCATTGATCTTTGAAAGCGGCTCACAGGAAGGGCTCGACGTAGTAATAGGTGTTTACGCTCCCGTGCACCTTCGTATACACAGAACCATGCAGCGCGATAATATAAACCGCGAAGCTGTACTGAAACGCATGAGCCACCAGGTAAATGAAGAGCTGAAAATGAAGCTCTGCGATTTTATATTATATAATGATGAGCAACAGCTATTAATACCACAGGTTATCGCATTGCATGAAAAATTGTTACGATTAAGCAACAAAGAGTGATATAACGGATCCGGTTGGTGAGTGAATGGGGAGGGGTGAATGGTGAATGATTTATCGTTTCACATCTATCGTCTCACGTCTATCGTTTCACGTCTATCGTTTCACGAAGTAAGAGAACAAGCATTCATCCTATCATTAGTTTTACCCGATAGCCGGCACCTCCCAAGCTATAAACTTTATATCTACCCAATATTGAACCAAAAACAATACCTTTAAAAAAAGGATTGTTTTGCTATGAGTAATGCGCTTCGCAGCCGTGGCTGGTTCGGAAAAACCGGTAAAGACGGCTTTATATACCGTGCCTGGATGAAGAACCAGGGTATTCCTTCCTATGAATTTGAAGGTAAGCCTGTTATTGGTATTTGTAATACCTGGTCTGAGCTTACGCCCTGCAATGCCCATTTCAGGGAACTGGCCGAATCTGTAAAACGGGGCATATCTGAAGCCGGCGGTTTCCCGGTAGAATTTCCTGTGATGTCGCTGGGTGAAACCCTCATCAAACCTACGGCTATGCTTTACCGTAACCTGGCCAGCATGGACGTGGAAGAATCCATCCGTGCCAATCCTATGGATGGCGTGGTACTGCTTTGCGGTTGCGATAAAACCACCCCTTCCTTAGTAATGGGGGCATGCAGCGTAAATTTACCAACCCTTGTTGTATCCGGTGGGCCTATGCTCACGGGAAAGTATAAGGGCAAAGATATTGGTACCAGCGATATCTGGCGTTTCAGCGAAGCCGTGCGGTCCGGCTCCATGTCGCTGGAAGAGCTGACCGTTGCGGAAGCCTGCATGTGCAGGAGCAGGGGGCATTGCGCCGTAATGGGTACAGCCTCCACCATGGCCTGCATGGTAGAATCGCTGGGCTTGTCGCTGCCCGGTAACGCCGCTATTCCGGCAGCCGATTCGCGAAGAAAGGTGCTGGCACAGCTATCGGGCATACGCATTGTGGAAATGGTAAAGGAAAACCTGAGGCTATCGGATATCCTCACCCTGAAAGCGTTTGAAAATTCCATTAAGGTAAACGCGGCTATCGGTGGTTCTACCAACTTTGTGCTGCATTTACTGGCTATAGCCGGAAGAATAGGGGTGGAGCTTTCCATTGAAGATTTTGATGTGCATTCCAAAAACATACCGCTCCTCGCTAACCTGCAGCCTTCTGGAAAATATTTTATGGAAGACCTGTACTATGCGGGAGGCCTGCCCGCAGTGATGAAGGAAATGGAGCAATGGCTCCATAAAGACTGTATAACGGTAAACGGGAAAACAATAGGCGGAAATATTTCAGATGCGGAATGCTACGACAGGGAAGTGATTGCTACGGGAGCTGAACCATTCAATGACATATCCGGTATAGTAGTGCTCAAAGGAAATGTTTGTGAAGAAGGTGCCGTGCTGAAGCCTTCGGCCGCAAGCGCTCATTTGCTGAAGCATACCGGCAGGGCCGTGGTATTTGAAGATATTGAAGATTATAAGAACAGGATTGATGATCCTGAACTGGATATTGATGAAACCTGCGTGATGGTGCTCAAAAATGTAGGGCCCGCCGGCTACCCGGGAATGCCGGAAGTAGGTAATATGGGCATGCCTAAAAAATTATTATCCAAAGGCGTTACAGACATGGTTCGTATTTCCGATGGCAGGATGAGCGGAACGGGTTTTGGAACCGTGGTGCTGCATGTATCGCCCGAAGCGGCTGTGGGTGGCAACCTTTCTGTTATACAAAACGGCGATATGATTACACTGGATGTAGAGCAAAGGATATTGCATGCCGATATAACAGACGAAGCGTTGAAAAAAAGGAAAGCGCAAAAGGCACCATCTCCTTCACCGTACAACCGCGGATATGTAAACCTCTATCTCCAACATGTGCAACAGGCGCACCTGGGCGCCGATTTTGATTTTCTAAGGGGCTCATCGGGCAGCGAAGTAACGAGGGATTCGCATTAGATCTGCCTGCCGGCAGACAGGTTTGAAATTTAAAATTTGAGATTTGAAATTGGTATCGTATGTATGCTTCTTCAAAAATATTTAACGAACAGGTAGCTATTGTAACAGGCGCAGGTCAGGGCATTGGCTTTGAAATTGCACGGCAGCTATGCGCGCAGGGCGCATCCGTTGTTTTGAATGATATAGATGAGAACTTAGCGAATGAAGCGGCTGCGGCTATTGTTAAAGAAGGATATGCCTGCATGGCTTTACCGGGCGATGTATCATCCCCTGATTTTATTACCACAATAGTTAATGAAACAGCAGCACAGTTTGGCAAGCTCACTATTGCTGTTGCTAATGCCGGCATCACGCTCTTTGGCGATTTCCTGGATTATCCTCCCGACTCGTTATATAAAGTAATGCAGCTAAACCTGGGCGGCAGTTTTTTGCTGGCGCAGGCTACGGCCAGGCAAATCATAAAGCAGCGTTCAGGAGGCAGCATATTATTTATGTCGTCGGTTACCGGTCACCAGGCGCATAAAAAACTGGCAGCCTATGGCATGACCAAAGCTGCGCTGGAAATGCTGGCAAAGACCCTTGTAGTGGAACTTTCTGAACATAAAATTTCAGTGAATGCCATAGCGCCAGGCGCCACCGTAACGGAACGTACAGGCGATGATCCTGAATATGTGCCCACCTGGAGCCGCATAACGCCCATGGGGCGACCCGCGCAGGTACAGGATATTGCTAATGCCGCTTTATTCCTGGTGTCTCCGGCATCACGGCATATTACAGGACAAAGCCTGGTGGTAGACGGTGGCTGGACTTCCGTAAGCCCTTCTCCTTATTAGGAAAGTGACGCCGGGTGCGGGTATATAGCTATTAATGACAGGATTAATGCTCCTTCTTTTGCACTCGTGATCTGGTTGCTGAGCGCTACCTTCCTTTTTTTAAATTTGTAGTTTATCATTGTATTTGTACCCGGATTTCGTGGTTTTTCCGCCCCGGCTAACAAGCTTGCCTGCAAGGCAGGTTGGTTCCTGTGATTTTGTTGTGCTATTTACCGCGTTCCCGGCCATGGTTTAGTGAGACATATAATAATTTTATCACAGAAAAAGCTTAATATTATCTTTGCCTATTGATTCAGTTGCAGAAAAACAATGCCAATGCAGGAAGATGTACTTATCCAGATCAGTAATAAAATTAAAGAAACCCGTAAAACACAAAAGAAAACGGTACAGGAACTCGCTACCAAAGCCCAGGTAAGCAAGGGACTTATTTCGCAAATAGAAAATAACCGCACTGTGCCTTCATTGCCGGTTTTAATGAATATTGTGCTGGCACTGAATATTGACCTGAAAGATTTTTTTGAGGATATCAGTCACAATAAAGAAGGGCAACAAAAAATCATCATCAAAACGGCCGCCAGCTACCAGCCATTTGAAAAAGAGCCTGCCAAAGGCTTCAAATACAAAAGGATATTAACCCGTAATATGGACGCAGGCCCCGTTGATACCATTTTGCTTGAGCTTAAAAAAGGAGCGCGGCGCGCCCAAATGATCAAAACAGACGCATACGAATACAAATATATTATTAAAGGCAGGGTAGAATACCAGATTGAAGAGGAAAAGTATGTGCTGGAAGAAGGAGATTCTCTCTTCTTTGATGGCAGGCTTTCGCACAAGCCCAGCAATATTGGCAATACGGACGCATTGATGCTGGTTATTTATTTCTTTCTCACCAACAATAAAGACTAATTTTTGAGTTATTACCGGCTCCGCTGCTCCCTGTAATTTTTTTATGCAGGTAATAAATAAAATGTTTAATTTTGCTATATCTTTATTTAGTATTTATAAACATTTTCTATGCCTATCGCCACTGCTCCTTTTACGGTTAACGGTACCACCTATAACCCTGCTCCCCAACCCATTGTTGTAATTTGTATTGACGGCTCCGCAGATGAATATCTTGATATTACTGCAGCGCATGGCCGTCTGCCTCATCTTCAGCAAATGAGCAAAACGGGTTTTCGCGGGATGGTTCGTGGCGCCCTGCCTTCTTTTACCAATGTAAATAATTCTTCTATTGTAACGGGTGTTTCGCCGGCAGTGCACGGCATAAGCGGTAACTTTTTTTATAATGTGGCCAAAGATGAGGAAGTAATGATGAATTCTTCCGAATACCTGCGCGCGGAAACCATTCTTGCCGCAGCAGCCAATGCCGGCCGTAAAGTGGCCGTGGTAACGGCAAAAGAAAAGCTTCGTGATATTCTCTCCTATAAATTAAACGGCATAGCTTTTTCGGCGGAAAAAGCCAACCTGGCAAAAAAAGAAACCCATGGACTGGATGATGCAGAAAAAATAGTAGGCTACCCAACACCGGCCATATATAGCGGAGACGCGAGCCTGTTTGTATTACGTGCCGGCGTTGCGCTGATACAACAAGGACTGGCAGACTTCCTTTACCTGTCGCTCACCGATTACATGCAGCATACCTACGCCCCGGAGGCCGAAGCTTCGCTGGCATTTTACGAACAAATGGATGTGGAAATAGGCAAGCTGCTGGCCACCGGCGCTATTGTGGGTGCAACTGCCGATCATGGCATGAACGCCAAAGTAAAAGCGAACGGGCAACCCAATGTATTGTTTTTGGAAGATATGCTGGAAGCGGAGTTTGGTGAAGGGTTCCGCGTTATTTGCCCCATTACCGACCCCTATGTGAAGCATCATGGCGCACTGGGATCCTATGTGGTGGTACACATCAGCAACAAAGAAAAAATAAGTGGGGTAAAAAGCTGGTTATCTTTACAGCAGGGTATAACTGAAGTGCACGATAAAGCCACTGCCACCCGGTTACTGGAGCAACCGGAAGACCGCACGGGAGACCTGGTAGTGCTGTCTGCCAGGGATGTGGTGCTGGGCCGCCGGCCGCAATATCACGACCTTTCCGCGCTCGACGGAACACTGCGCTCACACGGAGGACGTTACGAAGAAATGGTTCCGCTGATCCTTTCTCACCCCCTGAATGCTGCCTATCGTATGAAAGCATGGGGCGACCCCAGGAATTTTAATGTATTTGATTTTACCATCAATGGCACACGATAATTAACGATTAAATTCCATAATATGACAATGACCTGTTATGTTGCAGGCACTCCTGTACAAAGCGATTCCATTCTTGAAGTAAAAAGCCCTTATGATAACCGGGTAGTGGGCGCCGTTACATTAGCTAACGCCTCCCATGTTGAGCAGGCAATACAGGCGGGACTGAAAGGAGGAAAAGCGCTTACGCGTTACGACCGCTTCAGCATCCTCGATAAGGCAAGACAATTGCTGATGGCGCGCAAAGATCAATTTGCCCAAACCATCAGTGCCGAATCAGGACTGGCTATCCGCGAAGCAAACTATGAAACCGGCCGGGCACACGACGTACTGTTGTTTGCGGCAATGGAAAGCTTAAAGGATGACGGGCAGATATTTTCCTGCGATATTTCCCCGCAGGGAAAGGCAAGAAAAATATTTACTCTCCGCGAGCCCCTGGCGCTGGCGGCATGCATTACCCCATTCAACCATCCGCTTAACCAGGTGGTGCATAAGCTGGCACCGGCTTTAGCAGTTGGCACACCTGTAATATTAAAACCTTCCGAAAAGACACCCCTTACGGCCATACTGCTTACCGAATTACTGTATGAAGCCGGGCTACCGCACTATATGCTCAGCACCCTGCTGGGACCAACGAGTGAAATAGCCGAACCGCTTGTAAAAGATCCGCGGATTGATATTGTGTCCTTTACCGGTAGCGTAGCCGTGGGTAAACGCATTGCCGCTTCCGTGGGGTATAAAAAAGTAATACTCGAATTAGGCGGAAATGATCCGCTGATCATTATGGAAGATGCGGATATAGACACAGCCGTTCACCTGGCCGCCGAAGGATCATTTCGTAACAGCGGGCAGCGCTGTACCGCGGTTAAACGCATACTGATACATGAAAAAATAAAGGACGCGTTCCTTGAAAAATTTCTGCAAAAAGCCAAAACATACAATTGCGGCGATCCTGCCAACCCGGAAACGCGGGTGGGAACGGTGATTGACGAACCCGCCGCCATTTACTTAGAAACAGTGGTGAACAAAGCCGTAGAGCAGGGTGCAAAAGTATTGCTCGGCGGAAAACGCAGCGGCGCGTTATTAGAGCCTACTGTTATTGATAATGTGCCGCGCGATGCCCAAATGATCGTGCATGAATCTTTTGGCCCGCTGGCGCCCATCTTAACTTTTAAGGATATAGATGATGCTATTGCATTATCCAATTCCACGGCTTACGGACTGTCATCCGGCATTGTAACCCATAATATGGATTACGCGCTCCGTTTTATAAAAGAATTAAAAGTTGGCACGGTAAATATTAATGAGGTACCGGGTTACCGTATAGAAAGTTCTCCTTTCGGGGGCATAAAAGATTCGGGACTGGGCATAAAAGAAGGCGTAATTGAAGCCATGAAATGTTTTACCTACGTAAAAACGTTTTCATTGCCCTGGTAAAGATATCAGCGAAAAAATAACACACCATCTTTATACAAACCCTATGTGCCCGATTGTGCACATAGGGTTTCTGTTTTACTATAGCCGGATACATTTATTGGTGCATATAAAGCACAGGCAACTGCGTTTGGGTGCGTTCCAGATTTGCCGCCAATACCCGGTTGAGCCAAACTTCGTACCTTTGTGCAATTGTATTTTTCATTTACATGAAGCAGTTTAATGTTCCCGTTATATATCGCAGCCCGCTTATATCTGCTATAAAACAAAAGCGTAAGCAGCAGGATAAGATGAAGAAAGACTTCCATCCTACCCTGCTTAACCTGGGCAATGTACATATTTACCTGGCAAGGCACTTCGGATTTTGCTATGGCGTAGAAAACGCTATTGAGATCGCCTTTCGCACGGTGGATGAAAATCCGGACAAACGTATTTTTTTGCTGAGTGAAATGATCCATAACCCGCATGTTAATGAAGACCTGCAGGAAAGAGGAGTACGGTTTCTGCAGGATACGTATGGAAAGCAATTGTTACCTTTTGAGTCGCTTACACCCGATGATATTGTTATTACTCCTGCTTTCGGCACTACGCTCCATATTGAAAAGCAGCTCCATGATATTGGACTTGAAACTAAGCGATTCAATACAACATGTCCTTTTGTTGAAAAAGTATGGAACCGCTCCGAACAAATTGCCAGGAGAGGTTACAGCATTATAATACACGGAAAGCCCGGGCACGAAGAAACACGGGCTACTTTTTCGCACAGCGCCGTTAATGCACCCGCAGTAGTAGTAAAAGACATGGAAGAAGCTATAGCGCTGGGGAAATATATTACCGGACAAAAAACGGCTGCACAGTTTAACAGCGAATTTGAAGGAAGGTTTTCAGGAGGATTTGACCCGGTAAATCACCTGCAGCGCATTGGCGTAGTAAACCAAACCACCATGCTGGCAGCCGACACACAGGCTATCGCTGATTATCTTAAACAGGTAATGATACAACACTACGGGCTAACCGAAGCCACATTGGCCGAACGTTTTGCCGACACAAGGGATACGCTCTGCTATGCTACCAATGATAACCAAACCGCCGTTTCGGGAATGCTGAACACCGATGCCGATATTGCCCTTGTAATAGGCGGCTACAATAGCTCCAATACTTCCCACCTGGTAGAATTATGTGAAGCAAAATTACCCACTTATTTTATCAGCAGTGAAGCAAATATCCAGTCTGAAGAAAAAATCCTGCATTATAATTTTCACACAAAGGAAGAAGTGCTGACAACGGGTTTTCTTCCGGATAAGAGCCCGGCAAAACTGCTTATTACCAGCGGCGCCTCCTGCCCCGATGCCCTCGTGGAAGAGGTAATCAGGAAGATCGCTTCTTTTTACGATGCGGAAAATAAAATTGAAGCGTTGATCAAAGAATGGACTTCAGTGATATAGTCCGTAAAACTTAAACTTTCCTTTTGAATTGATCTCCAGCGTTGGAGCGGGAAATTTAAAAGGCTTCAGCAGGTAAGTGGCCGCATCAACCGGTGCAACAGAACGTATCCTGAAAAGATCAACATCCGGCGATAACATAAACCTGCGTGTACGTTCAAAATGCGGAACAGCAATTCCTTTAACAGTATCCGGATTAGCATGTCCGCCAATCATGCCATCCGCTCCATATCCCAGCGCAACGGAAGGCCAGTTGGGAAAAGCGGAGGAAGCCGGCAGGAACGATTTTATATTAAAAGACAGCCAGTAGCTCTGACCATTATAATCTTTGAGTATACGGGATGTCCACGACTTACCCAGTTCACCCCGGTGATATTGCGCATAAGGCGAAAAGTGAGCAGAGAATTTCATGGTAACCCGCTGTTCATCCCACCAGCGTTGCTGCGAAGCAAATATAGCAGTGCCCACCAGGTTGGCCAGCATATCGCCTTTAGAAAATCCCCAATGCGTGGAAAATCCGTCTAAAATTTCAATAATCGTTAAGCCGCCAAGCGCAGTGGCAGAGCCGATAATAACCGCATCATTTTTTTTCACCCCGCACCAGCGCATCATATCGTATTGCAGCGCACCGATATTGTAAGCGGTAACGGCATGACCCGCCTTATCCATTTGCAGCCATTCCCTGTTATCGTTGAACAAATGGAACCTGCTGCGGGGAAATTTTTTATACCACAAATAATATAACCCAATGCTTACCGCAGCGCTAACAGCCACTTCGGTGATCACCACTTTTTTCAGCCTGTCGGGCCGGTAGGTATCAGAAGGCGGAAGAAGATGCTGGGTCTGCGCCGCTTCCATTATAAAGCATAACACCACAAGAAGGGAAGACTTGGCTATACTACGATTGAACCTGTGCATATAATAAGATAAACGAAGTAACAAAAAGTTTAGCAGTTATGTGATCGTTCCTTTTTTATCAGACTATTACAGTTAAGGGAAGAAAACAGTACACTCCGGTACAAAATAAGCGAAAGAACGGGCGAAATAGATGAAAAAAAGCTTTTACATTGGCTGTACATTTGATAATATGGAGCTACGGATAATTTTTTACATAACGCTTATTACTGCATCAGCAGCAACGCACTGTACATGAAAATTATCACCTTAGTTAGGACTGAAAGTGATTTGGATTAAATATAAAAAAAGGCGACAGGCTATACCAACCTGTCGCCGGAAAATATGGAAAAACAGGAAACGGTCTACCTGTTGATAATGATCTGTCTTGAACGTACAGGATGATTCCCCTGGAGCACCTGCAATATATAAGTACCCGCACTAAGGTGCTTATTCAATTTCAGCTCTGCTACTTTACTGTTGGCACTTATTTCCTGCTGCTCCATTATTTTACCGGTAATGGTAAGCAGGCGGAGCGTAAGTTTATTTTGTCCTGCATTGTCCAATTCAACACGTATAACATTTCCTGTCACAGGGTTAGGAGAAACATTAAAACTCCGGCTTTCCGCAAACCGTACACTCAAAACATCGGAGTATAATGTTTGCTCGCCGGTTTCGGTATATTCTAACCGGTAATAGTTTGTGCCGGCAAGCGGGGCCTCATCTACAAAACCATAGCTATTGGAAATACCGTTGGTTCCGGTGGGATAATACAATTTTCCGATAGTTGTAAAATCAGCTCCATTATTGCTGCGCTGCACATTAAACCGGCTTTCGGCATCCATGCTGGCATTCCAAAGCAACTGAACGGTTTTGTCTTTTTTCACTGCCGAAAAATCGTTCAGCACTATTGGAAGAATAGCATTGAGACCAAATACTTCAAATTCATACAAAGAAAAACCATACTGGGTGTTTCGCGTTATGCCATACATTCTTACATACCGGCCCGAAACTGAAGGACTAAGAACGATATTATTAATATACTGGGTTGAGGAATTACCGGTTATGGAAGCTGCCACCGACCAGTTCGTTCCATCGGGAGACACTTCAATATTAAAGTTGTTTCCGTTTGCTACTTCCCAGTATAGTTTCACTTCGGTTATTTCATACACCGCACCCAGATCAACAGCAATCCACTCATTATTATTATAAGTGCTCGACCAGCGTCCGTATTCAACATTATTTCCATCACGCGCCTTTCCGTTAATAACATTTGTACCTAACCCATCGAAAGCCCAAACGGAAATATTGTCGGTATTTTCATCTGAGGAAGAGCTGCCTGTTTTAAGATAGGCCAGGTTGATCACCGGTACACTAACGGCCGGTGTACCGTATACCTCAAATTCATATAACGAAAAACCCCAGGCTGTTCCCCGCACTAATCCATACATTCTTACAAACCGGCCGGAGAAACTGCCAATATCAATGGTATTGCTTAAGCTGGTATTATTTGTTATAGCCGCCGCTACCGTCCAGCTAATGGCATCATCCGAAACTTCAATATTAAAATCGCGGCCTAATGCTGTTTCCCAAAATAATTTTACCTCTGTAAAATCGTACTGCTGACCCAGGTCAATAGATATCCATTGATTGTTTGCATACGTACTCGCCCATCGGGTTGTATAGTTTCCATCAATAGCATTTGCAGGCAGCAACCCACCGTTTTCATCAGAAGATGAAACAGTACTTTTTCCCAGTGCAATATTGGTTTGCGCCGTTGTGGTGCCGGCCAATAAAAGGGAAACAACGAACGAAAAAAATAAGGAGTAAATTTTTAGTGTCATAAACGTTAAAGTTTGGTTAGTGGTAAGCCCAAAAGATGAGCACAATTTGTTTTAATTAGGTGTATTTTACAATTCAAATACGGGTATACACTTATAAAAATAAGATATTTTAGTATACAAATAAGGGTAAACACTTAAATTTTAGTGTTCCGCTATTGCTCCTTAAAATATTAAAGGAAAAACCAAAGGCAAAAGTTATAAAAGCGGCAGTTGTATATTTTGTTACTGCATGATCGTAATGCTATTACAGGAAATAAGCGCTATACTAAATATTAGGGCTAATTTTGCGGTTCTATAAGCCATCACTATGCGTAATGTTAACATCGGACTGGTTCAAATGAGCTGCACGGCAAATAAGGAGGAGAACCTGGAAAAAGCCATCACAAAAATTCGGGAAGCGGCTAAAAAAGGAGCACAGATCGTATGCCTGCAGGAACTATTTACTTCGCTTTACTTCTGCGATGAGGAGCAATATGAAAACTTTAAGCTGGCCGAACCCATTCCCGGGCCCTCAACTGAAGCATTGGGTAAAGTAGCCAAAGAAACCGGGGTAGTAGTTATTGCATCCTTATTTGAAAAAAGAGCGGAAGGCTTATACCATAATACCACAGCGGTGCTTGATGCAGATGGAAGCTATTTGGGTAAGTATCGCAAAATGCATATCCCAGATGATCCGGCTTATTACGAAAAATTTTATTTTACGCCGGGCGATATCGGCTATAAAGTATTCAAAACAAAATTTGGCACTATTGGCGTATTAATCTGCTGGGATCAGTGGTATCCGGAAGCTGCGCGCATAACGGCGCTTATGGGAGCAGAAATATTATTTTATCCTACGGCTATCGGCTGGGCCACTTCGCAGGATGAAGCCACTAATACCGAACAGTACAATGCCTGGCAAACCATTCAGCGAAGTCATGCTGTAGCCAACGGCGTGCACGTGGTAAGTGTGAACAGAACAGGATTTGAGCAAAACGGTGCTATGCAATTCTGGGGCGGATCATTTGTTGCCAATCCTTTTGGTACCATATTATACCAGGCAGCTCATGATCAAGAAGAAGTGCATGTAATTACACTCGATATATCAAAAACCGACCAGTACCGTACGCATTGGCCTTTTTTGCGCGACAGGCGGATAGACAGCTATCAGCCTATAACAAAAAGATATATAGATGAGGATTAATTTCCGGGAAGATAAATGACACTATTCCCTTATTGTAAACAGCATCAAAAAAATAAAATTGGATTTCATATATACCCCACTGTATGCATTAAACGCCGAATCATCCGGATTTTCTAATATCCATGACGCCGGCCCGGAAGCGCCGGGACTTCCAATGTTTAAAACACCCAAAAAGCTGGGCTACTATTTCCCGGCAGAGTTTGCGCCACACAGTGCCACCTGGCTAAGCTGGCCGCATAAAGAGGCATCATGGCCCGGGAAAATAAATGACATTTATCCTTATTACGCTCAATTTATTAAAGCAGTAAGCGGGGGAGAAAAAGTAAATATTAATGTAAATGACGAAGCCGTGAAGTCATTTGCCATTAAATGCCTTTCAGATGCCGGTGTTGATTTGACTCAAATAGCCTTTTTCATGCATCCCACCAATGATGCCTGGTGCAGGGATCATGGGCCGGCATTTCTTATCAACCCAAAAGCAGATCATAAAAAGATCATTGTTGACTGGGGCTACAACGCATGGGGCAATAAATATCCGCCTTACCACTTAGATGATGTTATTCCAGCCTTAATAGCCAATTACTACAATATTCCCGTATTTCATCCCGGCATTGTTATGGAAGGTGGCTCGGTTGAGTTTAACGGGGCGGGCACACTGCTTACCTCCACAGCCTGCCTGCTCAACCCTAACCGTAATCCACAGCTTAACCAGCAGCAAATTGAAGCCTATTTACGCCACTACTATGGAGTTGAACAAATTTTATGGGTGAGCGAGGGCATTGTGGGCGATGATACCGATGGACATATTGACGATACCGTACGCTTTGTAAATGAAGACACGGTGCTTACTGTTGTGGAAGAAAACAAAGCAGACGAAAACTACGCCCTCCTGCAAACCAATCTGAAGGAGCTGAAACAAATGCGCCTGCTCAATGGCAAACAGCTTAATATCATTGAGCTGCCTATGCCCGATGCAGTG
>CAYVEI010000036.1:18794-29668 GCA_964450515.1 uncultured Terrimonas sp.
CCTGCTCAATGGCAAACAGCTTAATATCATTGAGCTGCCTATGCCCGATGCAGTGGTTTATGAAGATCAGCGCCTGCCGGCATCGTATGCCAATTTTTATATCGCCAATGCCGCGGTAATTGTTCCAACCTACCGGTGCAGGCAGGATGATATAGCCCTGCAGCTTATCCAGGATTGCTTCCCCACCCGAAAAGTAGTCGGCATTGATTCTACTGATCTTATATGGGGATTAGGAAGCTTTCACTGCCTCAGCCAGCAGGAACCGTTGGTGTAGAGATGGAAGCAAGTTGCAGGTTACATGTTTCAGGGGAAATGCACCCTGCAACCTGCAACCTGTGCGTTTTACCAAAACTTTAAGCACTAAGCCGCCTCATTTACCGTTCATAAAAAGCATTGTTTGTAATTTCGTTATCTTACAGTATCACGCATGAAAAGCATATTTCCATACTTTTTTTTATTGTGCACAGTAAGCATACAGCTTAGCGCTTTTGCCCAAACCAGTAACCGCAGCTTTCTTACAGAAATGGCTGGGCGTGAAGATTCCATGAAGTCTTATGCTTTTGATATTGTAAATGCGCGTGAAGCGGCAGAACGGTTTCGCGCCGACAGTATTTTTACCCGCATGCTGGTAAGGGCTTTAAAAGAAAAGCATTCTTTTTCTTACCCTTTCGATTCCCTGCAAACCATATCCAGGCTATACGCGCCAGACAGCAGCTTCCGTATTTTTACCTGGCAACTGGTTCAGGATGAAACAACATTTCGCAGGCATGGCGCCATACAAATGAATACCGCAGACGGTTCTCTGTCATTATATCCGCTCCTCGACAAAACCCAATTGGTAGAAGACATTCAAAATGCCATTACGAACAACGAAGAATGGGTTGGCGCCATTTATTACAAAATTGTTCAAACCTCTTACCTGAACAAAAAATTCTATACCCTTTTCGGTTACGATGAAAACAGCTTCAGAAGCACCAAAAAACGTATTGAAGTACTCACTTTCAATAATGGCAAACCCGTTTTCGGAGGCCCGTTCTTTAGCTTCGAAAAAGACAGCCTGCATAAACCGGTTCAGGCAAGATTTTCAATAGAATATAAAAAAGATGGAAATGCCAGTATCAAGTATGATGAGGAATTAGGCATTATTATATTTGATCACCTCATTTCAGAAAACAACCAGCCGGGAAAAAAATATACTTACATACCCGACGGAGATTACGAAGGCTTTAAATGGGAAAACGGGAAATGGGTGCACATAGATAAAGTATTTACTTTTAAACTGCAGGATGGCCAGGCCCCTGTTGAAAAACCGGTACGTGAGGGTAAGTTAGATATAACGCCTCCTTCCGGAAAGCGAAAAAACAGGTAGCCCATACTGTTATACGCATTGCTTATCCCCGGAATATTTTCATGTTACGATAACCGGTAGTTCAGATGCCCGCCATCTGTGCAATTGCTTTGGCGGCTATCCAACCGCTTGTCCACGCGTGCTGAAAATTAAATCCGCCGGTAATGCCATCTACATTTATCATTTCGCCGGCAAAGAATAAGCCCGGATGCTTTTTACTTTGCATGGTGTTTACCTCTATCGCCGATACATCTACTCCCCCACAGGTAACAAACTCTTCTTTGAAAGTGGTTTTTCCCTTTACCTCAAACGGTGCGGCAGTGAGGAGCTGTATTAATGTATTTTGCTGTTTTGTGAGCAATTCGCTCCAGCGCTGGGTTTCGGCAATATTACATTGCTGAAGCAGGTAGTGCCATAAACGGGCGGGCAATGCAAAAGGATTACGCAGGTATATTTTGCTGGCGCCAAATTGCCGCCGCCACACCGGCCATTCCCCCCGCAGTTGCTGCTCCGGGTACCCGGGTACCCAGTTTACCAGCAATGTAAAATGATACTGCTTTTCCGCAAGGGTCTTTGCCCCCCATGCGCTTAACCTCAATATGCAGGGCCCGCTCATGCCCCAATGAGTGATCAGTAACGGACCTTCCGCTATTAGCTTTGTTCCCGCTATTTTAACCATCGCCTTTTCCACGCTTACCCCCATTAAGCCGGTGATGCTGTTGCCCGGCATATTAAAGGTAAATAAGGAAGGAACGGGTGGTTCAATATGATGCCTGGTGGGCTGCAGCCAGTTGTACTGCGATGCTTTGGGATATCCTCCACAGGCTAAACATACAAAATCAGCCTCTATGAATCCGGTATCTGAAAAATAAATACGGAAGCTTTTCTGTCCTGCACCAGGCATCTGCTGCTCATCACCGGCCATGCTGATCTTCTTTACCGCCGCATTCATACGTATATCAACTCCATAGCGGCCGGCTTCTTTCAGCAAACATTCAATAATGGTTTCCGAACGGTTGGTTACGGGAAACATCCGCCCGTCTTTTTCCGCTTTGAGCGCTACTCCTCTTTCTTCAAACCATTGAATGGTATCGGTTGTAAAAAAATGATGAAATGCTTTCTTTACAAACCGGGCTCCCCGGGGATAGTTTCTGATCATCTCCGCTATTTCAAAACAATGATGTGTAACATTGCAACGTCCTCCCCCGCTCACGCTTACCTTTGATAATAGCTTGCCGCTCTTTTCGAGCAGGGTTACTTTTAACGCCGGGTTCATCCTGGCCGCATTTACCGCGGTAAAAAAGCCGGCTGCCCCGCCGCCAATTACAACCAAATGTTTTTGCTTCATTTATTTTTACCTAATTTAACCCCGTTCTTTTTAAAAACTAAAGCTAAGGCCACTTTGTTTTACTATTGCATAAAATTGCTAGCCCGGTGCAGCTTATTATTCTTTTTCAGAAGAAAAATTGCCTGTGGGTTTCCCTTGCATACCCTCAAAGGACCGGCAATCATTGCGTCTAACCACCCCAACTCCATGCTCGATGCCGTTGTTATTGCCTGCCAGTGCAGGCAACCAGTACATTTTACGATCAGGAGCGATATGTTCAACAACGCCATATTCCGTTTTTTATTAAAATACTTAAACGGCATACCGGTTTACCGGGCATCTGAGGAAAAGGAAAAATTAAGAAAAAACTTCAGCAGCATAGCAGTTTGCAGAGCTATCTTAAAAAAGAACGGGATCATTATTATTTTCTCGGAAGGTATTACCCTGCACGACTGGAAGCTAAAACCACTGAAAAACGGCACAGCCAGGATCGTACAGCACGCCCTGCTTGACCCGCAATTGGCACAAACGCTTCAGGTGGTACCGGTTGGATTAACTTATAGCGATTATGAACATCCGGCTAAAACCATTATTATACAAACGGGCGATATCTTTTATCCCGGAGAACTTCCGTACAATGCGCATACAGGAGCATGGAAACAGGCATTTAACGCACAGTTGTTTCAAAAGCTCCGTTCACTTGTTCCTTGCCTTGAAACGAATAACAGGGAAGCCGGAAACCTCTGGCAGGTGCTCATTACCAATATAGCGTATAAGGGTAACTGCAATGGCTTTATTAAACATATTCATTACCAGGCAGGTGCTTTATCGGCGGCAAGTTTTGAAACCATCATACCTTACAAATTGAAAAGAAATTTTTTGGCCGCACATTCTACCGGCTATTACAAAAGCTATTTTGCAGCAGCAATGCTTTGCATACCGGCACTGGCGGGGTTTATATTAAACGCACTGTTTTACTTTCCGGTAAATGGTTTTGCAAGAAGAAAAACAAAAAACACGATCTTTTATGATACACTCTTTTTTGGATTGCTCACCATGCTTTACCCGGTATATATTCTGATAACTTCTGTACTATTGGCTTATTTTACCGGTATACCCCTGGCGTTATGGCTTGCAGCCATTCCTTTCTGTGGCTGGTGCACTGTACAATTTTGGGTGCAGGCGCTGAAAATTAAAAATCATGTTACCCTTACGCCTTCAGAGAGAAAATATATTCAGGCGTTCATTACCGGAATAAATTAATTTAATAATAGGAGGCATCAAGATACGGGTTAGCCCGCTCATTTGCTTCTATTCCGGCAAAGGAAGACAATATATCGGGTTTGTTTTTTTGCACACAAACGGTATGTTCATAATGTGCGGCGGGTTTACCATCTTTTGTTTTTACCGTCCAGCCGTCATCTTCGTAATACACTTCTTTTTTTCCCATATTGATCATGGGCTCAATGGCAATCACCAGTCCTTCCTTCATTTTTAAACCTGTTCCTCTTTTGCCGTAGTTAGGCACCTGCGGATCTTCGTGCAGTTGCCTGCCCAGTCCATGCCCCACGAGCTCACGTACCACCCCGTAGCCGTACTTTCTTTCCGTATGCTCCTGAACGGCATAAGATATATCGCCTACCCGGTTGCCCACGATGGCTTTTTCCACCCCTTTATATAAAGATTCTTTCGTAACCCTGAGCAGTTGCTTTGCATCATCAGCAAGGGTACCCAAAGCAAATGTATAGGCGCTGTCGCCATGATACCCGTTCATAAACGCGCCAACGTCAACAGACACGATATCACCTTCCTGTAATGCTTCATTATTGGGAAAGCCGTGCACTACGGCATCATTTACGGAAATACAACAGGTAAAAGGAAAGCCTTTGTAATTTTTAAAAGAAGGAAGGGCTCCGTTATCGCGGATAAATTTTTCTGCTAATATATCTGCCTGCAAAGTAGTAACACCCGGCTTTAAAAAGTTAGCCACCTCGGCTAAGGTGGCGCTAACCAATAAACAACTTTTCCGGATTAATTCAATCTCATCGTTCGTCTTATAGTAAACCATTTTTATATCGAAACGGGTGATGTAGTCTGTCTTCCCTGCAAGCGTCCGCTTTTCATCAATCCATCATACTGGCGCATCAGTAAATGGGTTTCAATTTGCTGGAGCGTATCCAATATTACAGCCACCATAATTAAAAGCGATGTTCCCCCAAAGAACGATGCAAATAACGGCGTAACCCCGGTTCTTTGAATGAGCCCCGGCAATATACCGGCAATAGCGAGGAAAAATGCACCAGGCAAGGTAATTCTATCCATGATCTGCCCTATATAATCGGCGGTAGGCTGACCGGGCTTTACACCCGGAATAAACCCGTTGCTTTGTTTTAAGCTATCTGAAACCTGTTTAGGGTTAAATATCAATGCCGTGTAAAGGAAAGTAAAAGCAATTACCATTACACCATACACCACCATATACCAGGTATTGCTGGGATCAGAAAAAATTCTGGCAATACCCTGTCCGTCTTCAAATGAAGAAAAGGAAATGAGCGTAGGCAGGAACATGATTGCCTGTGCAAAAATGATAGGCATAACACCGGCTGCGTTTACCTTTAAGGGAAGGAACTGCCGGGCACCGGTAAACTGCCGGTTTCCTACTATTTGCTTGGCGTAATTGATAGGTATTTTTCTTACTCCCTGTACCAGGATAACCAGTCCGAGAATAACAGTTATGAGCACAGCAATTTCAATAAGGAAGAAAATTAAACCACCACCGCCTCTTACCTGCTTTGCGGCAAACTCCTGGAACAATGCTTCAGGTAACCTGGCCAAAATACCCACCATAATGATAATAGAAGTACCGTTACCCAAACCCTTGTCCTGTATCTTTTCTCCCAGCCACATTACAAATAATGTACCCGATGTAAGCAGCACTACGGTTGATACCCAAAAATAAGGCTGGTAAGCTTCAATAAGGGCATCGCGGTTTTGATTGGTAAGGTAGGCTACAAATGTACCCGCCTGCAATAAAGTTACCGCAGCGGTAAGGTAACGGGTCCATTGATTGATCTTTTTCCTTCCGGTATCGCCCTCTTTCTGGATCTTCTGCATTTTAGGAACCAGGATGGTCATTAATTGCATGAAAATAGACGCTGATATATAAGGCATGATACCTAAGGCAAGAATAGAAGCATTTGAAAATGCGCCGCCTGCAAAAGTATCAAACAGTCCCAGTAAGCCCTGGCTGGCTTTATGTGAAAACTCCGAAAGTTTATTGGGATCAATACCTGGTAAAACAATGTGTGTGCCAAAGCGATATATCAATAACAGCAGTAAGGTTACCAATATCTTGTCTCTCAGTTCTTCAATAGTCCAGATATTCTTCAGTGTCTGAATGAATTTCTTCACGAATTGTGCGTTTTAGTTTGAGCCCCAAATGGAAAATAACCCATTTAAAATGCGTTATGCAAGGTAAGGAAATTTACTTTACTATTTCTACAGATCCGCCTACAGCTTCAATAGCAGCTTTAGCCTTTTCGCTAACTGCATCTACCTTAAAGCTGAGCTTGCTTTTTAATTCGCCATTACCCAAAATCTTAACTCTTTCGCTTTTCTTTATCAGCCCGTTTATATAAAGGTTTTCAACCGAAACCTCCTGCAAATCATATTTTGCCGATAATTGCTCGATCTGGCCAAGGTTAAATACTGCGTATTCAACACGATGCGGGTTTTTAAAACCTCTTTTGGGTAACCGGCGCTGAATAGGCATCTGGCCGCCTTCGTGCGCCATTTTGCTCTTATAACCGGTTCTTGCCTGCTGGCCTTTATTCCCTTTTGTTGAAGTTCCGCCATGCCCTGAAGCTTCTCCGCGGCCTAAACGTTTGTCTTTATGTGTGGCGCCTTTTGCCGGCCGTAACTGATGCAGTTTCATCCGTATATTTTTAATTTTTTATCTTTTTGTCGGATGAAACGTCCTTTATTTTTTCCTAAGTGTAGAAAAATCATATGGACGTTTCATGTTTATCTTTTTTACTCAACGCCCGGAAAACATTCGGGCTCGCATATTAATGAATGAAATATCTTATCCTTTAAAGTAAATTGCAAAATAAAATGTGAAGATACCTTCTTTCATTCTCACATTTCCACACTTTCATATTTCCATATTATTGCGCTTCCTCTACTTTTACCAGGTGATTTACCTTGCTCACCATGCCCAGTATTTGCGGGGTAGCTTCTACTTCTACCGTAGCATTTAATTTTTTCAGTCCTAATGCAGCCATTGTTTTTTTCTGACGCTCAGACCGGTCAATAATGCTTTTAACCTGTGTAATTTTGATCTTTGCCATGATTAATTATCCGTTGAAAACTTTTTTAAGTGGAATTCTTCTGTCTTTAGATACGGCTATGGGCTCACGCAACAGCGACAATGCCTTAAAAGTAGCTTTTACCACGTTATGCGGATTGGCGGAACCTAAAGATTTAGCCAGCACGTCTGTAAGACCGGCACTTTCCAGTACCGCGCGCATGCTACCTCCGGCAATCACACCGGTACCATGAGCGGCAGGCTTGATCAGTACTTTGGCGGCGCCTTCTTTTGACCACTGATCGTGCGGAATGGTTCCTTTCATTACCGGTACCCTGATCAGGTTTTTCTTTGCATCGTCAATACCTTTGGCAATAGCCTGCTGTACTTCCTTTGCCTTTCCCAAACCATGCCCCACCACGCCGTTTTCATTGCCTACCACAACCAGTGCAGAAAAGCTGAATGCCCGTCCGCCTTTGGTGGTTTTAACCACGCGGTTAATAGCAACCACTTTTTCCTTGAACTCGATGTCGCCGGCTTTTACCTTGTTTAAACTTACTTTTGACATTATAAACTTGTTATTGGTAATTATAATTTCAGTTATCAAAAAATCAGAATTGCAATCCGCCTTCCCGTGCGCCGTCGGCAACTGCCTTAATACGGCCATGGTATAAATAACCGCCACGGTCAAATACAACAGTACTAATTCCCAGCGCCGCAGCTTTTGTGGCAATTGTTTTTCCCACCAGGCTGCTCAGTATCACTTTCGGTGATTTCTGGGCTTTGATGTCTTTATCCTTTGTAGATGCAGATGCAAGCGTAGCGCCGTTCTCATCGTCTATCAACTGCGCATACGTATCCGTATTGCTTCTGAAAACAGATAACCTTGGTCTTTGTGCTGTGCCGGATACCGTTTTGCGAATATTGTACCTGATCTTTTGTCTCCTGATAACTTTAGCGTCCATTTTACTTTTATTTTTTGCCCGGTACTGCCGGATCCAATGTTCAAATTATTTACCAGCGGCTTTACCAGCTTTACGGCGAAGCTGCTCACCTGCATATTTCACACCTTTTCCTTTATATGGTTCAGGCTTACGCAGGCTCCGTATTTTTGCTGCTACCTGTCCTACCAGTTGCTTATCTATACCTTCAAGCGAAATAGTGGGGTTCTGCCCTTTTTCCTGTGCGGTGCTAACTTTTAATTCTTTAGGCACTTCAAAAACAATATTATGTGAAAAGCCTAAAGACAGATCCAGCAGGTTGCCCTGGTTGGAAGCCTTAAAACCTACCCCTACCAGCTCCAGGTTCTTTTTGTATCCTTCGGTTACCCCCTTAACAAGGTTGGCCGTAATTGCACGGTATAAGCCGTGTAATGCGCGGTGGCGGATCTGGTCGGTTGGGCGTGAAAAGTTAACTTCCCCGTCTTTTACCTCCACTTTAATATCACGGTCAACCGGCTGTTTCAGCTCTCCCTTTGGACCTTTTACAGTTACTACATTATTATCGCCAACTACAACCGTAACACCTGCAGGAACAATAACGGGCTGTTTACCTATACGAGACATAATAATTTGAAATTTGAAATTTGAAATTTTAGTTTCCGTCAATTATAATTGAAAGTGTTCAGTTCCGTATAGAGAACTTAAATTATCAGTCAATCTTTTATATTATGGCGTCCGGCTTTACGCGGGCGCATTTTTTTAACAAATATAGCAAAGCACTTCTCCGCCAACATTCTGCGACTTTGCCTGCTTGTCGGTCATCACCCCTTTCGATGTACTTACGATAGCAATGCCCAGTCCGTTCATTACTCTTTTAAATTCTGTTGGCTTGGCATACTGGCGCAACCCGGGGCGGCTCACCCTTTCAAGCGACCTGATGGCAGGCTGTTTTGTCTGGGTATCGTATTTTAAGGCGATCTTGATTACCCCCTGTTTATTATCTTCCTCAAATTTATATTTGAGAATGTAACCCTGATCATACAGTATTTCAGTAATTCGTTTTTTAAGGTTAGAAGCAGGGATTTCCACAATACGGTGGCCTGCCATCTGCGCATTACGCACCCTGGTCAGGAAATCTGCAATAGGATCTGTTACCATTTTTATGAATTAATCTGTTCAAAATTATTTTATCTGCTAAGGCAGATGAATTTGAAATCTCAAATTTGAAATCTTAAACCTGCAGCCGGCAGGCGGGTTTCAAATTCTACCAGCTCGCTTTTTTAACGCCCGGTATAATACCATTTAAAGCCATATCGCGAAAAGCTATTCTTGACAATCCAAAATAGCGGATATATCCCCGCGGGCGGCCGGATACCTGGCAGCGGTTTTTTAAACGCACTTTTGAGGAATTCCGGGGCAACGCGTCAAGCCCTTTCCAATCACCCGCAGCTTTTAGCACAGCGCGCTTTTCGGCGTATTGCTCAACCAGCCGTTCTCTTTTTCTTTGTCTGGCTTTTACTGACTCTTTTGCCATAATTAATCTTTTTTAGCATTTTTAAAAGGCATTCCTAATTCTTTCAGCAATTCATAGGCTTCTTCATTTGTAGCAGCCGATGTTACGAAAGTGATATCCATGCCTGTTATTTTATTTACCTTATCAATATCAATTTCGGGAAAGATGATCTGCTCGGTAACACCCAGGGTATAATTACCACGACCATCGAAAGCTTTTTCACTAATCCCTCTAAAGTCACGCACACGGGGTAAAGCCGCAGCAATAAGCCGGTCAAGGAATTCATACATTTTTACACCACGCAGTGTTACCCTTGCTCCAATGGGTACGCCCTTACGCAGCTTAAAGTTAGAGATATCCTTCTTTGACGTGGTAGCCACCGCTTTTTGACCGGTGATGGTTCCCAGCTCTTCTACCGCTATATCCACCAGCTTTTTATCGTTTACCGCACCGTTCACACCACGGTTCAAACAAATTTTTTCTAATTGCGGAACCTGCATCACGCTTTTGTACGCAAAACGTTTCATCAAAGCCGGTACCACATCTTTTTTGTATTTATCGGCTAATCTCGGAGTATATTTTGTTGTGCTCATGTTGTTAAAAATTTATTATGCTGTTCCCTCTCAAAATCACAGCATCATTAAATGGCGGCGCCGGATTTTTTAGATACACGAATTAATTTTCCATCCTCCCTGGTGCGTTTCACTTTAGTTCCTTCACTTCCTTTGGCATCCCAAAGCTTAACGTTACTGATATGAATGGAGGCTTCCTTCTTCACTAAACCACCTTTGGTATTTTGTGCGGAAGGCTTGGTATGACGGGTAATAATGTTTGCGCCTTCTACCAGCACACGGGCCTCATCCGGAAATACTTCCAGCACTTTGCGCGGCTTTTTTACATCTTTATCGTCTCCGGTAATGATCACTACCGAATCGCCTTTTTTTACGTTAAACTTGGGTTTAAATCTTTTGCTCATTTTATTTAACTTTTGGCTGTTAGCTATCCGTTATCAGCCGATTATTTTATATAACATATTTGCTAATAGCTGGTGGCTAATAGCTCCAGTACCTTCTTACAATACTTCAGGCGCAAGGGAAATAATTTTCATATATCCCTTATCACGCAGCTCTCTTGCCACGGGTCCAAAAATACGAGTACCCCTGGGCTCATCGGCCTGGTTCAGCAATACCACCGCGTTATCATCGAAACGGATATAAGATCCGTCTTTACGCCGCAATTTGTTTTTGGTACGAACAATAACTGCTTTGGTAACCGTTCCTTTTTTAATACCGCCTGCAGGAATAGCATCTTTAACTGTTACAACAATCTTATCACCGATCTTCGCGTAATCCTGCCCGCTATTGCCCAGTACACGGATACACAGCACCTCTTTGGCGCCACTGTTATCTGCTACATTTAACCTGCTTTCTTGCTGAATC
>CAYVEI010000037.1:0-29577 GCA_964450515.1 uncultured Terrimonas sp.
TTAATAGTACACAATATGAATCCCCGCATAGTTCAGTTTGTTACCTTTCAAAGGATAACGCTTTTACAACCTTTTTGTTTCTTTAAGCCTGCAGTAATATCATATAATGTTTCAGAGGACAAATTCAAAAGTGCATAGGGAGTAGGTTTTGAAGGACACGGGATACTCTGCAGGTATTCATTCAGTATTTCAAAATCCGTTAGTTCACTATTTAAATGCGGCGCCGGCCACAGTACCTTTCTGTTAAAAATGTAATGGAGCTGGTAATCATTTTTTTCAAGACCTCAATATTTATGTCTGCTAAGTTTTTGATATAAATGCAGGCTTTACCGGTTTTGTGTTTTCCAAATTGCTTAAGCAAATCTTCCCTGCCGTCAAAAACAGAAGTCAGGTATAGGGTGAATTCGTTTTTCCGCGGTGAAAAGCCAACCAAAGGAGCATCTCCTTCGTGGCCGCTTTCATACCTGTAATGGTAGCTGCCAAAACCTACAATAGCCGGTCCCCACATTTTGGGTTCAAAGCCCGACTGTTTTTTCATAATTTCCATTATGGCAAACGCATCTTTCCTCCTTTTCGTGTCAGGTACTGTGTCAAGAAAGTCTGAAACAGGGTTTGTGGTTTCTGTAGTTTTTGCTTTATACTTGGGCATATCATGCTATTTACTTAACAAATGCTCCAAAATGCCAGAGAACTCCCGATGGGTCGTGCAAAAAACATTCCCTGCCCCAGTCGTATTGCCGTATGGGGGTTAGCTTTACCCCTTCATACTTAGCTGCCAGGTTTAAAGCCACCAGTTCATTCCAGAAACGATCCACATCTTTTACTTCCAGAAAGATCATTGAATTATCTATCCAGTCTGCAACATAAGCGTCCTGCAAATAAAATCCCAATCCCTCCGTTGTAAAAAGAGACATATTGGGAAACAGAACAATTTCCCGGAAACCGAGATCGCGGTAAAAACGCCGCGAAATGTTGAAGTTCTTAGCCCCGATAAATGGCCGGATAGATATGGCTTTATGTTCCATTGTTTTGCTTTTCGGGTTTCCTTAATTTCAATTCTTTTCTAAAAACGCTTTCGCCGGCAAAATAAAGAAATCGTTGAAATGTTTTGTAAAAATTAGAAATGCTCCATCGGCCGTGATATACGGAAAATTTCCCGTCATATCGTCTTTAATGATATCCCCGATATATACAGGCGCTGTCCATGCCTGCTGGTTTTTGCGCGACAGAAATAACCTGGCGTTCTGCCGGTTTTCAGCAATCGTTAATACCATATAGCTTTCATCGGGCGACACTGCTATTTCAAATACCGTTCTGCCGGTACCTTGCTGCCTCAACTGGTTTACAAAACGAAAAGGCTCCGGGTTTTGATAGTGCTCATTTTTATAGTGTATTTTGTAAGTAAGCGTCTGCCTCCAGTCTGGCGTATGAGAAGTAAAATAAATAGTACCGTTAGCTGTAATGCAGGGCTGCGAATTGTAATTGTAAATAAGGTTGGCTTCGGCAAAAGGAACGGGAGGTTGCCAATGACCCTCATTTTTCGAGGAGGTCCAGAAGTTGCCATTGGGCTTGGCGCTGGTATCTGCCGGCGTTCTGCGATACGAAATAAAGAACAACTTATCTTTTTCAATGGTTGAGATCATAGGGTATAAATCTGAACCTGAATCACTAAAGCTGATCAGCTCCGGCTCATTCCAATGGCCATCTGTAAACGCAGACTGATAGATCCGGTAATCTTCCCGGTTGGGAACATGATGCCGGAAAAAATAAAAAGTAGCATAATCGTCCGAAAAGCACCCCTTATACGTGTTGCCTTTTATGGCTAATCCGGGAGCGAAGGGCATAGGTATTTTGCTATCCCTGTGCTTGCTGAATATGCTATCATGTATTGATGTGTTGCCGCATGAAAGCATACCTGCAATGCATGTATATAATACCAGGCAAATGATAAGCGGTTTCATTTAGATAGATAAAGTATCTGAAAAATAACCAGCTTACGAATATACACATACTAAGCCACAAACGGAAGCATAAAAAATCAACCCTCAATCTCTTCTCGCTACCGAACTGGCGCCGCTGCTTTTGATGTTGCGGGTAATGCCCTGTCCCTTGTAATAGATATCGCTGGCGCCGCTGGCAGTTGCAGTAAGCTCTTTGGTAACGGTAACTTGTATATCGCTGGCGCCGCTGGCAATGGCGGCGCAATAATCCGCTACCAGATCATACCCCTTTACATCGCTTGCCCCGCTCACTTCAATTTTCAGGCTGGCTGTTCTGCCGCTGATGCGGGAATCGGAGCTGCCGCTCTGGTTAAGACTAAGCTGATCAACGTCTACCGCACCTTTAAAATCACTTGAGCCTGAAATGTTTATTTTCAGTGCGTCGGCTTTAACTACGCCATTTACATATACATCGGAAGCGCCCGAGGCCGTTAGCTTCTGTATTGTTTTAAACGACACATAGGCTTTTAGCTTCTTACTGCCGGTGCTCCATTGCAGTCCTTTATCGTTGTAATAAATTTTAAGCTCACCATTGATAACTTCGGTAACTATCCTGTCGCGGTATTTGGTTTCAGCCGCGCTTACCACAACTACTTCCTCATCGCTTTGCGACAGATACAGATCAATAGAGCCCGAAACAGAAATGGCGGAAAAAGGCCCCGTTACCTTCCTTGGCTGGGCATTTTTATCATTTACGAACACTTTTTCGTCCTGTGCGCTGGCCGCAAAAGCAAGAACACCACATAACGCGAGAAGTACTATTTTTTTCATGTGAAGCTATTTATGGATATGTTGCTGCAAAAAAGAATAATTATCTTCCATTTGCTCCTGTTATACGATAAGACCGCTCAAAAGTTACAGCATTTGGATAATATTTTAAAAGTCCTTTATCTTTGCATTATAAACAACCGTGGTTAAAGTTTATTTTAACCTCAGTGATTCCCGGGGTGTTTTGTTTCGCGTGCAGCGGAACAGGACTGAGATCAAACCCGTAGAACCTGATCAGGGTAATGCCTGCGCAGGGAAGGACGAGTCTTCACATCTCTCCTTTCCTGTTTTTGTAAACCCGGCTAAAGACAAGTGAGTGCAATAAAAACAAACTGCACGTCTGAAGCTGATAACAAAAACAGAAATGAAAAAAACATGTTCATTATTGATTATGCTGGCAGTTGGCATTGCAGCCTTTGCCCAACATCCGCTCCATGGAAAAATTATTGAAAAAAACTCCCGGCAACCTCTTGCCAATGCAACTGTTGCGCTATCTGAAAATCTAAACACCATTTCTGATGAAAACGGGGATTTTTATTTCAGGAGCTTAAAAAAGGGGAGCTATACGGTAACAATAAGCTCCATTGGCTTTAAACCAGTTAAGGAAACCATAGAAGTTCCATCCGCTTCGCCTGTAAGCATTGCGTTAGAACGGATTGACCTGATGCTGCAGCCCATAGAAATAAAGGGCGTAAGAGCAGGTGAAAGAGCGCCTTTTACGAAGAGCAACCTGTCGAAAAAGGAAATTGAAAAAGTAAATATGGGGCAGGATCTTCCTTTTGTGCTTAACCAGCTTCCTTCCGTTATTGTAAGCTCCGATGCCGGCAATGGAGTGGGTTATACGGGCATACGCATACGGGGCACAGACGCCACCAGGATTAACGTAACACTCAATGGCATCCCCTATAATGACGCGGAGTCGCAGGGCAGCTTTTTTGTTGATCTGCCGGATTTTGTTTCATCGGTTAACAGCATACAGGTGCAGCGCGGAGTTGGTACCAGCAGTAATGGCGCGGGTGCTTTTGGCGCCAGCATTAACATGACTACCAATGAGTTTATTGAAGAAGCTTATGCCGAAAGCAATAACAGTTACGGGTCTTTCAATACCTGGAAAAATACTTTAAAAGCAGGTACCGGTTTAATTAACGGGCATTTTACCGTAGATGCCAGGCTTTCCTCATTAAAAAGCAATGGCTATATAGATCGTGCCGGAAGCGACCTGAAATCATTTTATTTATCTACTGCTTACTTCTCCGGTAAAGCTGCGGTGAGGCTGAATGTTTTTTCGGGCAAAGAAAAAACTTACCAGGCCTGGAATGGTGTGCCTGAAAGTCTGTTAAAAACAAACCGTACCTATAATTCGGCGGGAACAGAAAAACCGGGGGAACCATACGAAAATGAAACGGATAATTACCAGCAGGATCATTACCAGTTGTTTTATAACCAGGATGTAAATGATCGCCTGAGCTTTAATGTAGCGGCATTTTTGAGCCGGGGCAAAGGATATTATGAACAATACAAAGCCTCCCGGAAATTTAGCGATTTTGGATTACCCAACGTTAATATTGGCGATTCGGTAATAAGCCGTACAGATGTTGTGCGGCAATTATGGCTTGATAATTATTACTATGGCGGTATCTTTTCGCTTCAGTATAAAAACAAGGGAACGCAATGGATAACCGGAGGAGGATGGAACCGTTATGATGGCAATCATTATGGAAAGATTATCTGGGCACAGGTTGGTATTCCCAAAGACCATCAATGGTATGACCTGGATGCTTTTAAAACCGATTTTAATATCTATACCAAGCTTCAGCAAAGGTTAACGTCCCATCTTGAAGTATTCGGCGACATACAATACCGGAATGTAAGATACCAGTTAGATGGATTCAGGGACAACCCTTCATTGTTCGTGAACAATACCTATCATTTTATTAATCCCAAAGCGGGAATAAGCTATACCAATCAAAACTGGCTGGGCTATATTTCTTATGCCTTAGCCAATAAAGAACCCAATCGCGATGATTTTGAAGCAGGCACCGCACAACAGCCCCAACATGAAACCCTGCATGATCTTGAGCTGGGGATTGAACAGAAAAACTATACATTCAGTTGGGGTGCTTCTTTTTACTATATGAAATACCATAACCAGTTAGTGCTAACAGGAAAGGTAAACGACGTGGGTGCATACGTTCGCACCAATATACCTAACAGCTACAGGATGGGTATTGAAATGCAGGCCAAATGGCAGCCTGCCCAATGGTTCAACGCTTCCGGCAATATTGCTTTCAGCCGTAACAAAGTAAAAAATTTTGTAGCCTGGTATGATGATTATGATGATGGCAGCCAGAAATCTGAAACCTACAGCGAAAGTGATATCTCCTTTTCGCCATCCGTTACCGGAGGCGCTGTTATCAATCTTGTGCCTTTATCAAACTGGGAGATCAGCTTTTTGAGCAAATATGCCGGTAAACAATATTTGGATAATACCAGTAATGAAGCCCGGAGATTAAACGCTTTTTATGTGCAGGACTTCAGAACCATATATACACTGAAAAAATTGCTGTTCAGTGAAATTAACCTGGTATTGCAGGTGAATAATCTTTTCAATAAAAAATACGAGCCCAACGGCTATACGTACAGCTATATTTTTGGCGGGGCCTTAGTAAACGAAAATTATTATTTCCCCATGGCAGGTAGAAATTTTATGGTGGGAATAAATGTGAAATTGTAATATACTGTGGTACACCCCTTGTGGCTCATGGATTACACAGAAAAGCACAGCTATTGGCCGGTTGCATAGGCGCTGTCCATTCAATCTGTTAACATCCATGCTATCAGTGAGAGACTTATCCCTTACGGTCTGACGCAAAGCATACCAACAGTAAGGGATTAATCTTATCATTTAAATACCAGTGCTCCTAAAGGAGGAAGATGAATATTAATTTCAAAAATTTTACCCTTTTTATCAATCTCAACTGTTTGAACATGCGGGTTAAATACATCGCCGGTTCCCCAGTATTTTTTAGCATCACTATTAAAAACTTCTTTCCATTCCGCTTTGTCTTTTACCTGTATTTTCCAGTTGCGGCGCACTACAGGCGTCAGGTTTAAAACAACAAGCAAATCATCTTTGGGCTGCTTTCCTTTTCTGCGGTATACAATTACGCTTTCCGGCCTGTGGTTAAGGTCTATCCATTCAAACCCATAAATATTAAACTGGTTTTCATACAAAGCGGGCTCACTGCGAAGCAGGGCATTCAGGTCTCTTACGCAATCTTTTAATAGCCTGTGACTATCGTGCTGCAATAAGAACCAGTCCAGCTCCGACTTATAATTCCACTCACTGGTTTGTCCAAATTCATCGCCCATAAACAAAAGCTTGCCACCGGGGTGTGTGAACATATAAGTGTACAACAGCCGCAGGTTGGCGAATTTCTGCCAGTCGTCTCCGGGCATTTTATATATCATAGGGCTTTTGCCATGCACCACTTCATCATGGCTCAGGGGGAGCATAAAATTCTCATCGTAGTAGTATATCATACTAAAAGAGAACTTGTCCTGGTGATGCGGCCGGTGAATGGGGTCTAATTTAAAATAATCCAGCGTATCATGCATCCAGCCCATCATCCATTTCATTCCAAAGCCCAAACCACCTTCAAAAGTGGGCTTGCTAACGCCCGGCCAATCTGTTGCTTCCTCCGCAATGGTTTGCACATCGGGAAAATCACGAAAGATAGTTTCATTCAAATCTTTTATAAAAGCGATGGCTTCAAGGTTACCATCGCCGCCATGCTCATTGGGTTCCCATTGCCCGGTTGTGCGGGAGTAATTTAATTTAAGCATGGAGCTCACTGCATCTACGCGAATGCCATCGGCGTGGTATTTATCGAGCCAATAGCGGGCACTGCTGATCAGGAACGATTTTACCTCTCCTCTTTTATAATTAAATATATAGCTGTTCCAGTCGGGATGAAAGCCTTTGCGCATATCGGCGTATTCGTAAGTATGCGTGCCATCAAACATAAATAAGCCGTGTGCATCATAAGGAAAATGAGAGGGTACCCAATCCAGTAATACGCCTATTCCTTCGCGGTGCAACGCGTCTACCAGTTCCATGAACCCCTGCGGATCGCCAAAGCGGGAAGTGGGCGCAAAATACCCGGCCCCCTGGTAGCCCCATGATCCATCGAAAGGATGCTCCATAACAGGCATGAACTCTACATGCGTAAAGCCCATTTCTTTTACATAGGGCACCAGGCGCTCCGTTATTTGCGCATAGGTGTTATAACTTTCTTCGTCATTCCTGTTGGGGCGCATCCAGCTTGCCAGGTGCACCTCATACACACTCCAGGGCGCATCCAGGGCGTTGTTTCGTTTCCTGCTTTTCATCCAGCCGGCATCATTCCATTTGTAATCTAACGCCCAGGTAACTGACGCCGTAGCCGGTCTTTTTTCCCAGTACCACGCAAAAGGATCTCCTTTGTCGAGCCTGATTCCTTCATATCCATGAATATGATATTTATATACTTCACCTTTCTGCAAATGCGGAATGAAGCCTTCCCAAATCCCCGAATTGTCGAGCCGTACAAATAAAGGATGTGTTTCATTATCCCAGTTATTAAAATTACCTTTAACCGATATATAAGATGCGTTGGGCGCCCATACCGCAAAATAATAGCCATCGGTATCCAGCACCCTTGCAGGTCTTGATCCAAACAACGTATACAGGCTATAGTGTGTGCCCCGCTGAAAATTACTGATATCTTCACTGTTAAATAAAGAATAGTTCCATACCGTTTTGGTACTGTCAACAAAATGAATATTCTCGTATTTAACGCCTGTCACACTATTATGGGGGTTCATCACATTTTTAGATTTGGTTGACGATTGTTTCGTTCTTTTGGGCCCTTCATTTGCTGAACCTGTTTTTGAGGCTTTTTTTTGAGGGTTTATTTTTTTATTTGTGGATTTTTCAGGTTTTGGCATCTTGCTGTGTTTATGTGTGAAAAGCTATTTAAAGTGAGCTTAAAAGTACGGCTTATGAATTTAAACATAAATAATAGATTTTTTATACTTCACCCGTAATGCCAATAAATAAGCTTATGCGCCAATTGATCACCTGCTTAATTGCTATCCTGTGTATGATATCAAAAACATACAGTCAGCAAGCCGCTATAACAGGATCGGTTTTTGACACTGCCAACCAAAAGAAACTGCAATATGCGGTAGTTACACTGCTTAACCCGGCCGATTCTTCCATAATTACTTTTACAAGAACTGATAAAGACGGGAATTTCAGTTTATCCGGGCTCTCTGCTGGGAAATTTTCCATTATGATCTCCTACCCTTCTTTTGCAGACTACGTAGATGAAGTGCAACTGCAGTCCGGCGCTGTTGCCAGCCTGGGAACGATCAGCCTTACCAATAAAAGTGTTTTACTGAAGGAGATCATTATCAGGCAGAACAATGCCATGCGTTTGAAAGGCGATACCCTTGAATACACTGCTGACAGCTTTAAAGTGAGGGCTAATGCCAGCGCAGAAGAGCTATTAAAAGCGATGCCGGGTATACAGGTTGACAAAGACGGAAAAATTATTGCCCAGGGACAGGAGGTGCAGAAAGTGCTGGTAGACGGGGAGGAATTTTTTAGCGACGACCCTACCGTGGCTACCCGAAATATAAGGGCAGACGCGGTGGATAAAGTGCAGGTATATGATAAAAAAAGCGACCAGTCCGCATTTACCGGCATTGATGACGGCGAAAAAACCAAAACGATCAATCTTAAGCTGAAAGAGGATAAGAAAAACGGCTATTTCGGAAAAGCCTCAGCAGGTGGCGGGCTGAAGGATAAATTCAATAATGAAGCGATGATCAACTTCTTTAAAGGCAAAAGAAAAATAGCCGCTTTCGGTACCATGTCTAATACCGGCCAAACGGGGCTTAACTGGCAGGATAGTCGAAAATACGGGGTTAGTGAAGACAATTTTGAATACGATGAAAACAGTGGCTTCTTTTACTCGTTTGCTCAAAATGATGCTTTTGAGTTTAACGGCAACGGGCTGCCTAAAGCATGGACCGGCGGGCTTCACTTTTCGAACAAATGGAATGAGGACAAACATAATTTCAACGCCAGCTACATGTATAAGAAATTAGATGTGGCCGGCGATGGAGAAACCCGAACCCAATATATCCTTCCCGATACACTTTATTATATTAACCAGCGCAATACCAGTTTTTCGCAGCGCGACCGCAACACCCTGAATGGCAAATATGAAATACAGCTCGATTCATCTTCTTCGCTGAAGCTGGTGTTCAGCGGGTATAAAGGCCGAACGGAAACCAGCAGTGTTTTTTACTCCGAAGCGCTGAATGAAAATTCGGGGCCGGTAAATATCAGCAACAGAAAAACTTCTAATAAAAATGAGGAATCTTCGCTGAATACCAACATTATTTACAGGAAAAAATTTAAAAAGACGGGGAGAACCATTACGGCTACCATGGAACAAAAATATACGGATAATGATTCACAGGGCTACCTTGATGCGGTTAATAACTACTATGGAGACGCCGGGGAAATTTTCCAGAATGACACAATTAACCAGCGCAAATACAATCACAGTAAGCTGTTTACTTTTAACGGGAAAGCAACTTATACCGAACCTATAGGGAATAATAATTACGTGATACTGAACTATGGCATTTCCAATACTACCAGCAGCGCCGACAGGTCTACCTATGATTATAACAACGGCAAATACGATGAGCTTAACCCGCTTTTAACCAACGATTATGATTTTCTTGTTACCACTAACGCCGGTGGCATTGCTTACCGCATAGCCAAAAAGAAATATAATCTTTCTTTCGGCAGTGACCTGGCTTCGCAGTCCTATACGCAAAAAGACAATCTTAAAGATTCATCCTTTCATTACAACAGGCTGAATCTTTTCCCTAAAGCCAATTTCTCCTATAGCTTTAAACCACAAACAAGGCTTAACTTAAGTTACAACGGAAGTACGCAGCAGCCTACCATACAGCAGATACAACCGGTGCAGGAAAACAATGACCCTCTTAATATTTTTATTGGCAACCCCGATCTTGAACCCGCGTTTAATCACCGTTTCAATATTTTCTTCAACGATTACAAAGTACTTAAGCAAAGGGGCATCTTTGCCAATGCAAGCTTTAATGTTACCGACAATGCCATTACCACAAGCAATACGATAGATAAATTTGGCAAACGCATATACCAGTCTGTAAACACCAGCGGCACGTATAACTATTCCTCCTATATCAGCTACAATATGGAAGTGCCCTCCATTAAAACCAGGTTCTTCGCCAATATCAATACCTATGGGGGTAAAGGGGTCAACTTCGTAAACCTTGAAAAAAACATCACACACAACAATACTTATGCTGCAGGTGTTGGAGGTTACTTCTCAAAGGAAAACAAAATGGGTATCAATCTCCGGACAAACGTATCTTACAATACTTCTCGAAGCTCCATTAATGAAGCCATTCAAACAAAGTACTGGGTATATACCTATAATATTGACACTTATTTTGCACTCCCTTACAAATTTGACCTTTCCAGCAATGCCGATTTTAATTTCAGGCAAAAAACCAATGTATTCGACCAGAACCGCAACACTATTATATGGAATGCCTCGCTGAGCAAGCGCTTGTTTAAAGAAACCTGCTCTCTGAAATTCTCTATCAATGATATCCTGGATCAGAACATCGGGTTCCGGCGGGATATACAAAGTAATTTTATTACCGAGAACACTTACGTTACATTAAGGCGGTTCTGGCTGGTAAGCTTTACCTGGAATTTTTCTAAAAACAATGCACAAACGCAAAACCCATAGCCATGAAAGGAAACAGTACCGTCATTTTGTTACTATTGCTGGGCATAGCACAAATATCAAACGCACAGTTTATCCTGAAAGGAAAGATAGAGTTTGAAAAAATCGTTAATATCCACAAGCAGATGGATCTGGGTGATGATGGTTGGGCTGCAACGCTTAAAAAGCAAACACCCGAATTTAAACACACTTATTTCAACCTGGTATTTACAGGAGATAAAACACTATATGAACCCGGCCGGGAAAGCAATGAAAAGCCGGCCCCTTTTGGTGAAGGTCCGGCATCTTCCAATGTTGTATACACCGATTTTGCCAGTGAAACTACCGTAGCGGCCAAACAGGTATTTGATGAGTCGTTTCTTATACAGGATAGTTTGCGCAAGTACCAGTGGCATCTTACAAAAGATACCCGTAAAATAGCAGGCTTTGAATGCAGAAGAGCTTTTACGGTTATTATGGACTCGGTATTTGTGGTGGCTTTTTACACCGATGAAATTGTTTCACCTGGTGGGCCGGAATCTTTTCAGGGCTTGCCCGGAATGATCCTTGGTGTGGTTATACCCAGATTGTATACCAACTGGTATGCTACCAATGTACAGCTTGAAGAAGTAAAAGAAACTGCTATTACACCACCCAAAAAGGGTAAAACCACCAACTATTCCGGCATGGATAAGACAATACAGGATAGCCTTAAGCGCTGGGGCAAATGGGGTACCAAGTATATATGGCAGATTATGATATAAGGCTAATAAACAGAACAATATGAAGCCTTATTCCAAAATATTTTTAGAAGCGCTGCAATGATACCATACCTGATCGCATTGCAGGTTTGGGTGCAATGGCTGGAAGCGCATATGCTCACCTGCCCATCTATAGCATACTGGGGTATAGGATGCCCCGGCTGTGGCATGCAGCGCAGCCTGATTGCTTTGCTTAAGGGCGATTTTTTCTCCTCTCTCCAATTGTATCCGGCCTTATTGCCGCTGATGATCCTGATTGCCTATTCCCTGCTTCACCTAAAATATAAATTTACAGGCGGCGCAAAAAATATTATCGTAATGCAGGTGGTAGTTGTAAGTATCATTACGGCACATTACATTTACAAAATTTACACGCATCAAATATTTACATAAATGGCCGCACAGGACAGTTCCATATTTGCTCCTCAATCGCAACGTTCTCTGCCCAATGCATCCGCAGTACTGGCGCTTGGTATTATTTCTATTATCGGCTGCTGTTGCTACGGCATTCCCGGGGTAGTTTGTTCCATAGTGGCACTGATCCTGTACAGTAAAGACGCGCAATTGTACCAGTCTAACCCCGAGTGGTACACCGCCTCATCATACAGCAATTTACGCACAGGCAGGTTATGTGCCATTATTGGGCTCATTCCCTCCATACTTTTTCTTTTATTCTGGATATTTATTATGCTTACTGCCGGCTTTGGCAGCCTTACCAATCCACAGGATATTTTTAACCGGATATAAAAATGGGAAAAAATTTGAAATCCCGGACAAATGACCGTAACTTTGGGACAAATAACAGGGAAACGAATGACCAAAAAGTATAGCATAGAAGAAGAACCGCACTTAAATATATTGGAGGATCCGGCAGTAGCATATGCTGCGGTAGCTCCTTCCAGCCCTTTTCTTAGCCTGGTACAGGGGGTTCTGCACCTGTTGGGCATATCAGGTCAAACAACGCATTCTCCTATCCGAAACAATACAGATTTTATCGGTATTATCCGGGAAGGTGTTCCCCGGAAAGCTCTTGATCATCTTATGGAAAACACCGGTCTTACGGTAGCTGAAATATCAACCATTATCAGAACTTCAGACAGAACGCTCAGGCGGTATACTGCAAAGCAAAAGCTCAACCCTGAGCAATCGGAAAGAATTATAGAACTGGCTAAATTATACAGCCGGGGAGAAGATGTTTTTGGCAATATGGAAGGTTTTAAATACTGGATGAACAGCAGTATAATGGCCTTAGGTAATAAAAAACCCAAAGAATTTTTAGACACTTCTTTAGGTATAGACTTGCTAATGAATGAACTAGGAAGAATTGAACATGGAATTTTTGCCTGATGAAAAGCGTATACCGCATCAGCAAATGCATATATATAGACGATTTGAAAGGCACCGGTGCAGCCAGCTATCCGGGGCGGTGGCACAGCAAGGGAACATATATTTTATATACCGCTGCAACACCTTCATTAGCATTGTTAGAAAGCGTAGTGCATCTTTCGGGTATACCTTTAGAAGATTATTGCATGCTTTGCCTCGAAATCCCGGAAAACAATATACTTACCATAGCGATTAAAGACCTGCCTGAGACCTGGTATGTAAACCCGCCACCCGGTTCCCTTGCGGCTATCGGGGATCATTTTATTAGAAGAAACCAATACCTTGCGTTACAACTGCCCTCGGCTATTATGCCCGAAGACAACAACCTGCTTATTAACCCCAATCACAAAGATTTCGGAAAAATAAAAATAGCCTATAAGCGGATCATTCCTATAGATAAACGGTTGCTTTAATACCAGCTTATTATTTATTCGCCCAATATTTCATGCCCTAATTTATCTCTTTTGGTCCTGAGGTATTTCTCATTATGCGGATTAGGCCGGATTTGCAAAGGAACATTTTCCACAATATCGAGCCCATAGCCCACCAGGCCTACTCTTTTACGCGGGTTGTTGCTTATCAGCCTCATTTTATTGATACCAAGGTAGCGCAGAATTTGAGCGCCCACTCCATAATCTCTTTCATCCATTTTAAATCCTAAGTGCAGGTTAGCCTCTACTGTGTCCATTCCCTCTTCCTGCAGTTTGTATGCCTTCAATTTGTTTACCAGTCCTATTCCCCTGCCTTCCTGGTTCATATATAATACCACCCCTTTTCCTTCTTTTTCTACCATTTTCATAGCTTCGTGCAGTTGTTCACCACAATCGCAGCGCATAGAGCCCAGTATATCGCCGGTAAAGCAGGAAGAATGCACACGCACCAGCACAGGTTCCTCTTTTTGCCATTCGCCTTTTACCAAAGCCATGTGTTCACCACTGGAAGGGTTGTTCCTCTCCCTGAAAATAATAAGCTTAAAATAACCATATTTAGTGGGCATATCTACCCTAACAATTTCTTCAATGAGTGAGTCGGCTTTTAACCGGTATTCTATCAGATCTTTAATTGTAATCAGCTTAAGATCAAACTTCTTTGCTATTTCCTGCAATTCCGGAAGCCTTGCCATAGAACCGTCATCATTCATAATTTCTACCAATACTCCGCCATAAGGAGCATCAAAGCCTGCCAGGCGCGCCAGGTCAATGGTTGCTTCAGTATGACCTGCCCGTCTTAAAACACCGCCCGCTTTAGCTTTTAATGGAAACACATGCCCCGGTCGGCCTAATTCGGAGGGTTTTGTTTGAGGGTTAATCAGGGCTTTGATCGTTTTAGAACGATCGTGTGCTGAAACACCGGTTGTACACCCGTGCCCCAAAAGGTCTACGGAAACAGTAAAAGGCGTTTCATGCAGTGAAGTATTACTAAGCACCATTAAGTCGAGGTTCAGTTCCATGCACCGTTCTTCGGTTAATGGTGCACAAACCAGTCCTCTACCGTATTTGGTCATAAAATTAATGGTCTCGGGAGTGGCGTTCGCGGCAGCAGTAATGAAGTCGCCTTCATTTTCACGATCCTCATCATCCACCACTATTACCAGCTTGCCATTTTTTATATCTTCAATCGCACTTTCAATAGTATTGAACATCTGCAAAATTTTGGCAAAGTTACGAATTCGGCCACTCCGTTAAGCATTTACAATTTTGCAAACTGGTTTCGCCCGCGTTCGTAATGATAGGTTAATCAAATTATCTCCCCCAGCCCCATTTTAAAAACTCTGGCATGGCCCTGGCCCAGGTGGCCACATCATGCCTCCCGTCTTTCAGCTCAAGATATTTAATATCCGCATGCCTGCTGTAGCCTTTATGCTCCAGTTCCGCTATCAGTGCAATCGTATCGTCAATAGAATCAATAATGCCGTTGTTATTACGGTCTTCTGTTTCGTCAAGCGTGCCGGTTTCGAAAAAGAATTTAAGCCCGGGATGATAATCTCCTTGTCTTACCTGCGCATGCATGATACGATCTGTATCTTCTATATATCCTTCATCAAGCCCCCTTGTTCTCCACCAGAATGATCCGCTGAAAACGCCTGCTTTTACAAATACATCCGGATGGTTCCATACAATATCCAGCGCCGATAAGCCACCCAGCGAAAAACCGGCGAACGATCTTTCTTTAAATACTGCGTTCCCGTTTTGGGCGCCGATAAAAGGAAGTAATTCTTCCAATATAAAGCGGGTATACAATGCTGCTTTGGCGCCTCTTCCTTTATAGTCTTTTACTCCTGCTGTGCCATATTCATTCCTTCTGTCTTCCCCGCAATGTATACCCACGCAAAGTATGGGTTGTATAGCATTGTGCCGGTACAATCGGGCAAGCAAATCTGCCAGCCCCATGGCTTCCATATCCTGCCCGTCATTAATAAGCAACAAACTCATTTCATCCTGCTTAACAGGCATGCATGGTATAAAGCAATCAATACGCACATCGCGCCGGAGCAACCGGGATGGAAGCGCATGATCCTTTACAGCTACTATTGTTTGATTTACAGGCGGCATTAACACCAAATATAACGGAAAGATTTAAAGATAATTTGATCCGGTAAAATAGTTTTTAGCTATCTTACAAGCACTTAAAACCTATTATAAATACCCGGGCGATACTGCACGGAGAAAAAAAACAGTATGAAAAAAATCGGAATCCTGCACGGTAAAGAAAGGTCTTTTCCCAATGCTTTTGTGGAAAGGATCAACAGCAAAAAACCTGATGGTATTATTGCCGAGTCTGTCTCAATCAGTAAAGTGGTACAGGGCGAGCCAAGCGGTTATACGGTAATCATTGACCGCATATCGCAGGATGTTCCATTTTACCGCGCTTTTCTTAAAAATGCGGCTATCAGCGGCACCGCAGTTATTAATAACCCATTCTGGTGGAGTGCCGATGAAAAATTTTTTAACAATGCGCTGGCTACAAAAATAGATGTGCCGGTACCTAAAACGGTTATCCTGCCCTCCAGAGATCTACCGGCCGACACCTCAAGCGAATCGTTTGCCAATCTTACTTATCCTTTAGACTGGGAAGGTATTTTTAATTATGTTGGATTTCCGGCTTATATGAAGCCTTTTGCGGGCGGCGGCTGGAAAAATGTATACCGGCTGGAGCATATGGAAGATTTTTTTGATAAACACGGTGAAACCGGGGAGTTGGTAATGCTATTGCAGGAAGAAATTGTATTTGATGAATATTACCGGTGTTACTGCATTGGCGGCAAACATGTGCGTATCATGCCATACGAACCCCGGAACCCGCATCACCTCCGGTACAGCAGCGATTTTAAACCTTCGCCGGAGCGGTACCAGCTTATGGAAACCATTGTTTTGCGTATTAACCAATATCTTGGATATGATTTTAATACGGTAGAGCTAGCTGTACGCAACGGTATACCTTATGCTATTGATTTTTGTAACCCTGCTCCCGATGCGGAAGTAACCAGTGTGGGCGAGGAAAATTTTGAATGGGTTGTGGAAACATCTGCCAGTTATGCTATAGAGCGTGCGCAAAACAATGAAGCAGGAAAAGACAACCTTACCTGGGGAGAATATGTGAAGCGAAGTATAGAAAAACAACCGCTGATATAAAATCTGAAACTCAATATGGCTAATCTCAATTATAAGCAATTTACCCTGGGCGTTGAGGAAGAGTACATGGTGGTTGATCCTGAAACTTTTGAATTAAAAAGTCATGAGCAAAAAATTGTATCAGAAGGGCAAAAGATCATCAAAGACAAAGTAAAAGCGGAAATGCACCAGGCGGTAGTAGAAGTAGGTACAGATGTATGTGAAGATATAGATGCTGCGTATAACGATGTAACGCTTTTACGTAAAACCATTGCCGGTATTGCCGGTGAACTTGGCTTTGGAATGGGTGCTTCGGGAACGCACCCTTTTAGCTTATGGGAACGGCAGCTCATTACGGATAATATCCGTTATCATCAAATTGTAAATGAGATGCAGGATGCTGCACGAAGCAACCTGATCTTTGGGCTGCATGTGCATGTGGGCATGGAAAGCCGGAGGATGGCCATACATATTGCCAATTCGGCCAGGTACTTTTTACCGCATGTGTTTGCGCTCAGCACCAACTCCCCCTTTTGGGAAGGAAGGTATACAGGCTTTAAATCGTTCCGCACAAAGGTATTCGACAAATTTCCACGCACGGGCATACCCGACTATTTTGAAAGCATTGAAGCCTACGACAACTATGTAAACCTGCTCATCAAAACCAACTGTATTGATAATGCCAAAAAAATATGGTGGGATCTGCGCGTTCATCCTTTCTTTAACACCGTTGAGTTCCGTATTTGCGATGTGCCGCTAACCGCAGATGAAACGATAGCCCTTGCCGCTTTGTTCCAGGCTATCTGCGCTAAACTGTATAAGCTCCGGATGGAAAACATGAATTTTATTCAGTACTCACGGGCATTGGTAAACGAAAACAAGTGGCGCGCCAGCCGCTACGGGCTAGACGGGCACCTGATTGACTTTGGCAAAGAGGAAGAAGTAAATACCCGGGTACTGATTTATGAACTGCTTGATTTCGTGGATGATATGGTAGATCACCTGGGATCGAGACACCGGCTTGCCCTGGTGCAAAAAATAATTGAAAAGGGTACGGGAGCCGACCGGCAACTGGCTGTTCATGAAAACACACAAAGCATGACAGCCGTAGCCGCGTATATCCATTCGCAGTTCCTGGCAGATATATGATATACCTCCCTGCTTACACCTGCTGCAGATTATGTATGCACTTTTTAAGACTCTCTTTCCAAAAGGGTATATTTACCCCGTACTTTCCCCTGATCTTTGAAGTATCGAGCAATGAATAAGCAGGCCGTTTAGCAGGTGTGGGATATGCAGTAGCGGGTACGGGGTGAAGCAGGCAGTTAGCTCCTGTTAATTCTTTTATGGCCAGCGCAAAATCGTACCAACTGATCCTGCCCTCATTACAGTAATGATAGATACCGGGCATCCAGTGCATGCTGCTTATTATTTTCATAATGGCATGGACGAGATCGGGCGCATAGGTTGGAGAACCTACCTGGTCATTCACTATATTCAAGTGCTCTTTTTCTTTCATCAGGCGAATCATGGTTTTTACAAAATTATTTCCATACTCACTGTACAGCCAGGCCGTGCGTATAATTATGGCTTCAGGATCATACGCCATTGCCCAGACCTCCCCTTTTGCTTTGGAGGCGCCATATATGTTTACAGGATCAACCGTATCGCTTTCTTTATAGGGTACAGCAGACGATCCTTTAAAAACATAATCGGTTGAAATATGCAAAAGCTTCGACCCTGTGCCTGCACAGATTTTAGCAAGCTCCTTAACGGCTCCCGCATTGATAAGAAAAGCGCTTTCTTTATCTGATTCAGCTTTATCAACAGCCGTATATGCCGCGCAGTTAATGCAGAATTGCGGTTGAACAGTTTCAAAAACGGCTGCTGCTTTAGCATAATCATCAAGCGGAAGATCTGCTTTTGTTAGAAAAACAAATTCGAACCCGGAATAAACAGGCGCCACACCGGCAATTGATTTAGCCAGTTGCCCGCCGGCGCCGGTTACAAGTATTTTAGGCTTTTGCATGGATAGTTATTATCCTTCAAATACAAAATGATTGTTACAAATTTTAAACGGGGGATGTGCAAGGTCTTTTTCAGACAAAATGATTTTGTCAGGCGGAATTTTCCAGTCAATATGTAAAGAAGGGTCATTGTAAGCGATACTTCCTTCCGATGCTTTGTCGTAAAGATTATCGCACTTGTAAAGTACAGTAGCGTTTTCACTCAGCACCGAAAAACCATGGGCGAAGCCGGCAGGAATAAGCAGTTGCAGCTTATTTTGAGCAGAAAGCTCTATGCCGTATGCTTTGCCATAGGTGGGCGATCCTTTTCGTATATCTACCGCAATGTCTAATATTCTCCCTTCCAGCGTACGTACGAGCTTTGTTTGCGCTTTGGGATGGTTTTGAAAATGCAAGCCCCTGATCACGCCATAACGCGAGTAAGACTGGTTGTCCTGTATCCACTGATAATCCGCTCCATCTGCCTGAAAAACGTTTTGATTATAACTTTCAAAAAAATACCCTCTTGCATCTTCAAATACCACAGGCTGAAAAATAATAAGACCGGGAAATTCTGTTTTAATAAATGGCATTAGCGCTTAATTGTACTGTAACAGCATACCATACGCTGTTAAATGCCCGTGAAGATACGAATGTTCTTTTATCGTTTTACATACTGCTCTGCATAAAACTGCTGGTATTGTCCGGAAGTAACATGGTTAATCCATTCTTCATTATGCAGGTACCAGCTTACTGTTTTCTCCAACCCTTCTTCAAACTGAAGTGAGGGTTTCCATCCTAATTCCCTATTCAGTTTCGCAGCGTCAATAGCATAACGCAGGTCGTGGCCGGAGCGGTCCTTTACATAAGTGACTAATTGCTCAGATTGGCCCCGGGGGCGACCCAACTTTGTGTCCATTATAGCACACAGCAACTTAACAAGGTCTATATTCTTCCATTCATTATATCCTCCAATATTATACGTTTCCCCGGTTCTACCTTTATGAAAAATGGTATCTATAGCGCGTGCATGGTCTTCTACCCATAGCCAGTCTCTCACATTTTCGCCTTTTCCATAAACCGGAAGGGGCTTATTATGCTTAATATTATTAATCATTAAGGGGATCAGCTTTTCCGGGAAGTGATGCGATCCGTAATTATTAGAACAGTTAGATATAACTACCGGCAGGTTATAGGTATGATAATAGGCCATTACCATATGATCGGAAGACGCTTTGGAAGCGGAATAAGGCGAACGGGGATCATAGGGTGTTTCTTCCGTAAAGAACCCGGTTTCTCCCAATGAGCCATATACTTCATCGGTAGAAACATGATAGAACAGCTTATTGCTATAATTGTTATTCCAGTATTTACGACAGGTATTTAGCAATACCGCGGTTCCCAATACATTGGTTCTTACAAAACCGAGCGGATCCATTATAGAACGGTCAACATGACTTTCAGCGGCCAAATGGATTATACCATCGAAATTATATTTCCCGAACAACGCATCTATTTTTTGCTCATCACAAATATCAGCGTGTTCAAAAAAATAGTTTGGCAACTGATCAATATCTTTCAGGTTTTCGAGGTTACCGGCATAGGTAAGCGCATCAATGTTTACTATCCTGTACGCAGGGTATTTTTTTACAAATAACCTGATAACATGGGAGCCTATAAAACCTGCTCCCCCTGTTATGGCAATGGTTCTAATATATTCAGCCATTACAAGCTCCAGTATTTGAGATGCTTAAACTTATTTCTGTATAAACCTTTCAGGTCTGCAAAAATAGCATCAGGATTGGTAATGCCAAGCAGGTAGTCTTCTGTTAAATTTTTATATTCGTTATGCGGAACGCCCAGTATAACGGCATCATAATTTTTACCTACAGCAGGTGAAAGCGGAAAACCATATTCGTGCTGCAGTTCTGCGTTATCGGCATAGGGATCAACAATATCAACATTTAATGAAAATGCCCTGAGCTCTTTTATCATATCAATGATCTTGGAGTTCCGTATATCACTTACATTTTCTTTAAATGTTGCACCCATAATCAGTACTCTTGCTCCTGTGGCTTCTTTAGCATGCTTAATGATATGCTGCACTATTTTTTTGGCCACATACAATGGCATTTCATCGTTAATTACCCGTCCGGCCAATATTACCCGCGATTCATACCCGAGCTCACTGGATTTGTAGGTAAGATAATACGGATCCACTCCAATGCAATGCCCGCCTACCAGTCCTGGCTGGAACTTTAAGAAATTCCATTTGGTACCTGCTGCTTCCAGCACTTCATAGGTATTGATACCTACCATATCAAAAATAATAGACAGCTCATTCATTAAAGCGATGTTCAGATCCCGTTGTGTATTTTCGATGATCTTTGCCGCTTCGGCAACTTTTATGGAAGAGGCTTTATGCACTCCCGCCTTAACCACTATTTCGTATGTTTTAGCAATTTCTTCCAGCGATTGCGCGTCTGAACCCGATACTACTTTAATGATCCGGGCAAGGGTATGCTCCCTGTCTCCCGGGTTAATGCGTTCGGGAGAATAGCCTAATTTAAAATCAACATTCAAATTCAAACCACTCAGCTCTTCAATAATCGGAAGGCAGTCTTCTTCCGTACAGCCCGGGTATACGGTAGACTCATATACCACGTAATCTCCCTTTTTTATTACTTTACCAATTGTTTCGGAAGCTTTTTTCACCGGCAAAAGATCGGGCACATTGTGATCATCAACCGGTGTAGGAACGGCAACAATAAAAAACTTTGCTTCCCTCAATACATCCAGCGAATTGGTGAATTCAATATCACATCCTTCAAAAGCGGAAGCTTCCAGTTCGTTACTCGGATCAATGGCCTGCTTCATCATATCAATGCGTTTGGCATTGATATCAAAACCAATCACACTTACGCTTCTTGCAAATTCAAGCGCAATAGGTAACCCTACATATCCTAATCCTATTACGGCCAGTTTTGCTTTCTTATCAATAATATCCTGGTAGATTAACATAAGCACTATTTTTTAAATTCTTTGGGTAGTTTATATAATTCTTCTTTGGGTAAAGACTTAAAATATTCGTATGTAATTTTCAATCCCTCCGCACGGTTCACTTTAGGTTCCCAGCCTAATATTTCTTTTGCGCGGGTAATATCAGGGCGCCGTTGTTTAGGGTCGTCTGTAGGTAACGGTTTATATACAATTTTCTGATGCGTTGCCGTAAGTTTAATTATTTCTTCGGCAAATGCCTTTAAACTGATCTCATCAGGATTTCCAATATTTACAGGATAAACATAATTGCTGTGCAGCAGCCGGTAAATGCCTTCAATAAGATCATCCACATAGCAGAAAGAACGGCTTTGGGAGCCATCGCCAAATACGGTAAGGTCTTCGCCGCGCAAAGCCTGTCCAATGAATGCCGGTAAGGCTCTTCCGTCGTTGAGGCGCATGCGCGGTCCGTACGTATTAAAAATGCGAACGATCCTGGTTTCAACATTGTGAAAAGTATGATACGCCATTGTTATGGCTTCCTGGAAGCGTTTAGCCTCATCGTATACGCCGCGCGGGCCAACAGGATTTACGTTTCCCCAGTAATCTTCCGTTTGCGGATGCACTAAAGGATCACCATATACTTCAGAAGTGGAAGCCACTAATATTCTGGCCTTTTTCGCTTTAGCCAGCCCCAGACAATTATGCGTACCCAGCGAGCCTACTTTTAAGGTTTGAATGGGAATTTTAAGATAATCAATAGGGCTTGCCGGGGATGCAAAATGAAGAATATAATCAACAGGTCCGGAAACGTGAATGAACTTTGAGATATCATGATGATAAAACTCAAACTGTTCCAATGCAAACAGGGACTCAATGTTCTTCAGATCGCCGGTAATGAGGTTATCTATGCCAATAACATGATAGCCGTCATTAATGAACCTGTAGCAAAGATGTGAGCCTAAAAATCCTGCCGCACCTGTTATTACTATTCTTTTTCTCATTTTATATTTGGTTATTAAGCAACTACCGGACGTCCTATGCTCTCATAATAAAAACCCAGCTCCCTGATGGCATTCACATCAAACAGGTTCCTGCCGTCAAAAATTACTTTCCGTTTCAGATTAGATACGATTTTCAGGAAATCCGGCGTTCTGAACTCATTCCATTCCGTGGCAATTACCAGCGCATCTGCTTCCTTTAAGCAATCGTATTGATTACCGGAAAAAATAATTTTGTCGCCCACCAATTGCTTCACATTGCTCATGGCTTCGGGATCATATGCTGCCACGGTTACGCCTTCCATCAGCAAAGCATCAATAATTTCCAGAGCCGGCGCTTCCCTGATATCATCGGTATTGGGCTTAAAGGCCAACCCCCATAATGCAATTCTTTTTCCTTTCAGATCATTATTAAAGTACTTTTTTATTTTAGATACCAAATGCAACTTTTGTTTCCCGTTCACCTCCATTACGGCATTGAGTATTTTAAAGTCGTAACTAACATCTTCAGCGCTTTTTACCAATGCCTGCACATCCTTTGGAAAACAGCTTCCGCCATACCCGATGCCTGGAAATAAAAACCGTTTGCCGATCCTGTCATCGCTTCCTATACCACGCCGAACCATATCAACATCCGCACCCAGCTTTTCACACAACTGGGCTATTTCATTCATAAAAGATATTTTAGTGGCAAGAAAAGAATTGGCCGCATATTTAGTGAGCTCGGCAGAGCGTTTATCCATGAAGATAACCGGGTTACCCTGGCGTACAAAAGGAGCATATAAATCGGTCATTTTCTTTTTGGCCTTTTCGGATGAGGTGCCTATGACCACCCTGTCGGGCTTCATAAAATCATCAACGGCCACTCCTTCCCTTAAAAATTCGGGATTAGATACTACATCAAAAGCGCCTGCGATAGAATCTTTTTCGCCGGTAGTAATGATATCTCCGGAATTTTCCAGGATAGCCTTTTCTACCTGCTCTGCGGTTCCAACAGGAACGGTGCTTTTATCTACAATAACCTTGTACTGACCGGGTTTAATAATTTTGCCCAGTTCTTTTGCAACACCCAGTATATATTTCAAATCAGCCGAACCATCTTCGCCGGGAGGCGTGGGCAGTGCCAAAAAAACAACTTCAGCCCCTTCAACGCCATCAGACAGGCTCGTGGTAAAATGCAGGCGCTGTTCTTTCAGATTCCGGAGAAATATCTTCTCAAGCCCGGGTTCATATATAGTAATTTCCCCGGCAGATAATTTTTCTACTTTGGTTTTATCAATATCTATACAGGTTACTGCATTACCGGTTTCAGCGAAACAGGTACCCGTAACTAATCCAACATATCCCGTTCCTACTACAGCAATTTTCATTTAAGTGTAAATTTATTGATTAATGTATGCTATTACTTTTTCTGTAATGAAAGCAAGCTGGTCTTCATCTAATTCGGTATGAATTGGCAGGGAAATAACCCTTTCCGTTAACCAGTCTGTTTGAGGTAACTGGTAATCGCCCCCACCAAATGCTTCAAACATTTTTTGCCGGTGGGCGGGTACAGGGTAATAAATCATAGAAGGAACCTGGTGTTCCGCCAGGTATTTATTAAGTCCGCCTCTGTTTACATCATTTAAAATCAATGTATACTGGTGATATACATGATTGGTATAGGATGCTGTAAAAGGAGTGGTAATTTTTGAATGTTCCGCAAATGCCTTATCATAGTAAGCCGCAGCTTTTTGCCTGGCAGCAATATATTCATTTAACTTTTTAAGCTTAATATTCAATATGGCAGCCTGTAAAGTATCAAGCCTCGAATTACAGCCCACTATTTCATGATAATACCTTGCCTTTTGCCCGTGATTGGCGATCATTTTTAACTGTTCAGCCAACTGGTCATTATCGGTAAATATAGCGCCTCCATCTCCATAACAACCCAGATTTTTGGAAGGGAAAAATGAAGTACAGCCAATAGTACCGATAGTACCCGTTTTCTTTTTTACACCATTACTAAAGGTATAATCGCAGCCAATGGCCTGCGCATTATCTTCTATTACATACAGGTTGTGCTTTTCGGCTATCTGCATGATCGCTTCCATATTGGCGGATTGCCCGTATAAATGAACCGGTACTATTGCCCTGGTTTTTGGAGTAATGGCTTTTTCAACAGCTTCCGGAGAGATGCAAAAGGTTTGTGTATCCACTTCAACAAAAACAGGCTTTAAACGCAGCAAAGCAATTACTTCGGTGGTGGCAATATAAGTAAAGGAAGGGGTAATCACTTCGTCTTCCGGCTGAAGCCCCAGCGCCATTAAAGCAATCTGGAGGGCATCGGTACCGTTAGCGCAGGGTATTACATGCTTTGATCCTGAATAAGCCGACAGGTGGTTTGTAAAATCCTGAACAGGCTTTCCGTTAATAAAAGCACAACTGTCGAGCACGCTATGGATAGCCGCATCCACATCCGGCTTAATGTGCGCGTACTGTTGCTTAAGATCTACCATTTGAATAGGCCGCATATATTCCTCTTATTTGTAAATGGGTGCAAAAATAGTAAAATATGCAGAGGATAAGCAATAGGTATTAGTTTTGTAACATATTTTAATCATTATAAAAGTGGTTACAACATTTTACAATTTGTTTATTACGCTATATGGCTTTGCCATGAAACTCGCTTCACTATGGAATCCCAAAGCGAAGCAATGGGTGAGCGGGCGAAAAGGGCTATTTGAAAAATTGCAGCAAATGCCGGAAAATTTACCACATGATAACCGCCCTGTAATATGGATGCATTGCGCCTCTTTAGGTGAATTTGAGCAGGGAAGGCCGGTTTTGGAAAAAATTAAAGCCCGGTATCCGCAATCGAGAGTGATCATTACTTTCTTTTCTCCTTCGGGATATGAGATCAGAAAAAACTATAAAGGTGCAAACGCCGTATTGTACCTGCCCTTAGATACGCCCTCCAATGCCCGGAAATTTGTACAATACATTAATCCAACTTTAGTACTTTGGGTGAGATACGAATTCTGGCTGCATTATCTGGAAGAGTTAAAAAGAAAAGAAATTCCACTCCTGCTATTGTCGGGCACCGTACAAAAAAGTAACCCATTCTACAGGGTATACCGCAGAAAGCTGTTTAGCTGCTTTACCCACCTTTTTGTACAAACTCTGCTATCCGCTGAATATTTGAAGACCGAAGGCTTTGAACAAAATGTAACGGTGGCTGGCGATACCCGTTTCGACAGAGTAGTTGAAATAGCAGAGGCTTTTGAGCATATACCTGCTGTGGCGGCATTTTGTGCCGGACATAAAGTACTGGTTGCCGGAAGTACCTGGACAGAAGATGAGGAAGAACTGATACATTACGTTAAAGTAAATCCGGATATACGATTTATAATAGCACCCCACGAAGTGGATGCGGAAAATATAAAAGACCTGCAAAAGGAATTTCCCCATTCGATACTTTTCTCGGCATTGCAAACCCGCTTTTTTAATGATGGTATCATTCACGAACCAACCGGCGATACAACGGTGATCAATACCCTGATCATTGATAATATAGGCATGCTTTCCCGATTATATCAATACGCCGGCATTACCTATGTAGGCGGGGGATTTGGCGATTCGGGGCTTCATAATATCCTGGAAGCCGCGGTGTACGGCAAGCCGGTTTTTTTTGGCCCGGTATACCACCGGCATTTTGAAGCCGTGGAAATGGAAGAAGCAGGCGGAGCCATTAGTATAGAAAACGCGCTGGAATTAGAAAACGAGCTCAATAAGCTGTGGAATGATGAGGCTTTGCTAAAAGAAAGAGGAGATGCTGCAAAACGATACGTGTATGCCAATGCCGGCGCCACCGGCCATATACTGGATCATATTTACAAGAATCTTCTTTTAACCAACTGATCAAATTGCTTTACCGCCGGGTGTTCCTCGTTCCATCCTAATTTAAGCTTCAGCTCGCGCAATATCCAGAATTCGGCCTCCGGATAAATGGTAAAACGGTTAATGGTTTTAAGCGACCGCTCATACATATCTTCGTCTCCGCGAAAAAGTTCACTGATGAAAATAAAGCGATCGTTTACTCCCACTGCTTTTTTAATGTCCTTCAGCGGTTCATCTTTTAGCTTTTCACCCAGTTCCGTTTTTCGTTCAAATAACCTTTCATTAATAGAGGGTTCCGCCTTTCCTATTACTTCATTCAACTCTTTTACCTGTGGCTGATGAGCAAGGGTAGGCACTTCCTCCAGTACGTTAAACCGGGGGGTGGCTATGGTTTCCTTATGATTTGATCCTTTTTTTGCAGGCAGTGCAATTGCCGGCATATCTTCTTTCGTGCGGGTATCCGGTTCATTATTTTCTTTTAAGGCATTGTGATTCACGCTTTCGGAAGCCTGTTCTGCTGCTGCAACAGTTACGCCACCCGGCATCATTACTGCAATCTTTTTACGTTCGGGTGTATGTTGCTGCTGTTTGAGCAGGAACAGTTCCGTTTGTAACATCTGCACTATATGGATGATTTGCTCAGCGGGGGCATTTTGCTGATAGAGCTCCTGTAATTTGTTTATTAAAACGCCGATACGTTCCATTCGAATATGGTATTTTTGAGCGTTTGTTTAATTTAGGAATATATTATACATAAATTTCGGTGAAGTTACAAACACCCTGCCATAAAATAATCACAAATGTTTACTGAACGAAACACAAATCGTTTCCCATGATGAGAATGCTATTTTATCAACGCCTGTTGAAAATGCCGGCGCCATCTTATCTCTTGCGGATGGAGTGAACGTAATTGGCATTGACGAAGCGCAGTTTTTTGATGATGATCTCCCGGCTGTTTGTAACCACCTGGCTTTGCAGGGCATGAGAGTAATTGTTGCCGGACTGGACATGTATTATTCGGGGAAGCCGTTTGGACAAATGCCCGGTTTGCCTGCCACGCCCGAATACATTACCAAGCTTCACGCCATATGTGTACGCTGTGGCAACATCGCTAATTATTCCTACCGCAAAACATCTAATGAGGCGCAGATGGTAATAGGCCAAAGCGATATTTATGAACCCAGGTGCCGCTACTACTATAACCTGAAAGAATGATTGGTGTTTATGATTTCTGATTTTTTGATTTCTGATTCGGGGGTTGATAGCAAAAAATGTACTGTGCAACCTGCAAACTTATGGTGAGAAGTAAAACGTGAGAAGTGAGAGAATAAATCTTTCAACTTTCCCGTCTATCGTTTCCTGTCTCCGTCTCTCTCCCTGAAACCTGCAACCTGTAACACCCCCCACCCCTTCCGCATTCCGCTCTATCCCCTAACTTTGCTGCATGTACAAACACATCATAACGCTTTTAAAAAAAGACCTCCTGTTAGAACTCAGGCAACAATATACATTTTACGGTGTGTTGCTGTATGTTACCTCCTCCATATTTGTATTATACTTAGCCATACAACAGCCCGAAAGCACGGTTTGGAACGGCCTGTTCTGGATGATCCAGTTGTTTATTTGCGTAAACGCTGTAGCTAAAAGCTTTTTGCAGGAAACGAAAGGACGGATGCTCTATTTTTATGCCATTGCCGGACCGCAGCAGTTTATTATTGCCAAGCTATTGTATAATACTTTTATTATGCTGCTAATGAGCCTGATCAGCCTGCTGCTTTTTCGTGTGCTGCTGGGCAACCCTTTGGTGAACTTCTGGCAGTTTACCGGTATTGTATGCATTGGTTCGGTAAGCCTGAGCCTTGTATTTACTATGCTGGCCGCCATTGCCGCAAAGGCGCAGCAGCAGGCGTCGCTAATGGCCATAATGGGTTTTCCGATCATTATTCCGCAATTGCTGCTGCTGATGCGGATATCCAAAGCCGGTTTGGGAGAAGCTTTCCAGGCGGGAGCTTTAGCCGATATGGTTTGGCTGCTCCTCGGGTTAGATGCGCTGGTTATGATAATGGCTGTTATCCTCTTTCCGTTTTTGTGGAAAGACTAAACTCATTGCCTATTCATTAAATTGATGTAGGTTTGCGATAATTAAATAATAAATCAAGGGATGAAAATATCCTGGTGGAAGATACTTTGTATTGTTTTATTGACTTACGTATTATTTGGCGGATTTTTGATGGAAGTACCCAGAAAGGCCATTTTAAATGAAACCATACGGAATATTTATTTTCATGTGCCCATGTGGTTTGGGATGATGGCGCTGTGCGGCTACTCTGTATACTACTCTATCCTTTTTTTGCGGAAATCCGATTTATTAAGCGACATCAAAGCTACCTCATACGCCTCTACAGGTATGTTGTTTGGTATACTTGGCATTGTAACAGGTGCTATATGGGCTAATTACACCTGGGGCAAACCCTGGAGCAATGATATCAAACAAATTGGCGCAGCAATAGCATTGCTGATATATGCAGCTTATTTTGTTCTTAGAAATTCCATTACAGATATTGACAAACGGGCAAGAGTAGGCGCGGTATATAATATATTCGCTTTCGCCATGCTGCTGCCTGCATTGTGGATCATTCCCCGCATGATGGAGTCTTTGCACCCCGGCGGCATGGGAAACCCTGGCGCTGACCCCAGAGACATGGACACACGTATGAGAATGATATTTTGGCCGGCCGCTGTTCCGGGTTTCATACTGTTAGGTCTATGGATCAGTAACCTCATCATTCGCTTACGAAAAATAGAAGATAAAAACCTGTTACATGCTTAGTTCACCTGTAAAAAAATTCCTGCTGGCTGCACTATTATTTGTTGCAGCGCCATTTGCCTACGCCCAGGAAAAAGTAGAAATGGCAGACGGATTACGCAGTAATGGTAAAATTTACGTAGTAGTAGCCGTACTTACGATCATTTTAACAGGATTGTTTATCTTCCTCATCAACATAGACCGGAAAGTAAGCAAACTGGAAAAGGAAAGCCAAAAACAATAAGCTCCCTGCCTCATTATTTTTTAACTCACTACCGGCATTTTAAAACATTGCGATATGACTGCTCACGAGGAGTATAGTTTCTTTGATGCTGTTTTAGCAAGCTTTGATAAAGCGGCAAAGTTTACCAACTGGGATCCCGGAATATTAGAACAGATCAAGCTGTGCAATTCGGTTTACCGTATGCATTTCCCGGTTAAAATAGGCGATAAAATTGAAGTGATAAAAGCTTACCGCGTACAACATTCCCATCATAAAACACCCTGTAAGGGAGGAA
>CAYVEI010000038.1:0-29361 GCA_964450515.1 uncultured Terrimonas sp.
CTGCGCGTGAAATGTACCAGGTGTTTAATATGGGCTGCCGGTTAGAAATATATACTCCTGAAAAAAATGCGGAGGCTGTAATGCAGGTAGCAGGTCAATATGGTGTGGAAGCGCGGGTTATTGGCAGGGTAGAGGCGTCGGAGCAACAGGAGCTGGTTATACAAACACAGGAAGGTGAATTGAAATTTTGATATCTTGTAGCAATTTGATACCGGGCGGGCGTGGCTTGTGGTATGTTTTTTCTGTGTGCTGCCGGTTGATTGGATTTTATACCAGGTCTGCAACCGTCTTTTTTTCTAAGATCCTTAGCGTTGCATCTCTTACCGTTATGAGTGTATCGCGCAAGCCACAGTTTTTTTCATCGCAGTTTTTACATCGCTCATAAAAGTTCAGGCTTACACAGGGAAGCAGCGCAATTGGGCCATCCAGCAAACGCATCACTTTTGCCAGGTGAATATCCGATGGCGATTCCTTAAAAAAATAGCCGCCGCCCTTGCCCTTCTTACTGTCTAATACGCCCCCGTTTTTCAGTTCTAAGAGTATATTTTCCAGGAATTTCAGGGGTATTTTTTTCTTCCGGGCTATTTCCGCAATAAGGATGGGCCCGTCTTTTTCTACCTGGGCCATATACATGAGTGCTTTAAAAGCATACTGTGTTTTTTTAGAAAGCATATCCTACAGGGTTTAAACAATCAGCAATTTAATTTTAAAATCCGGATTTCAGGCATTAAACACGGGGAAGTATAGCTGATTTTCATCAGGAAAGCGAAAAAAGATCAGGAGGTTCGTCTTTTTCTTTGAAACAAAATGAAATTATTATATTATAATATGGGTGAAAATTTTTACACCCACCTGTGTACATTCGTGCTATCTGTGAGCGTCTGTATTTGTTTTCTCACAATAAGCACTGATATTACAGACCCAGCACATCGCTCATGGTAAATACGCCCCGTTGCCCGTATAAAAATTCAGCGGCCAATACAGCGCCTAAAGCAAAGCCCGACCGGTTATGCGCGGTATGTATGATCTCAATATCATCTGTATCCGAATGATACAGAATACGATGGGTTCCCGGCGCGGGGTCAGTTCTTTTACTGATGATCTGAAGATCGGATCCTTTATGGCTTTCTGTATTCACCCATTGTTTCTTAAAGGGATTAACCGCCAGTATTTGTTCCGCCAGTGTGATAGCAGTGCCGCTGGGTGCGTCTTTTTTTTGAGTGTGATGCGTTTCTTCTATAGTAGCGTTGTAATCTTTTTGGGAAGCCATTAACTGGGCAAGCCTTTTATTTACCTCGAAAAAGATATTTACCCCAATACTGAAATTGCTGGCATACAACAGGGCGCCATTTTGCGCCTTGCAGTTCCACACCGCTTCCTCGTACCGGTTTAGCCAGCCGGTAGAGCCCGAAACCACCGGCACTTCTGCCTCAAAGCATTTGTTAATATTGTCAAAGGCACTGTCGGGCCCGGTAAATTCAATAGCCACATCGGCCTGGCTTATGTTTTCTACTGTATTATCTTCCGTATTGTCTATTGAAACTTTTAGTACAATGCTGTGCTTGCGCTGGATGGCAATTTCTTCAATGGCATGGCCCATTTTGCCGTAACCGATCAATGCTATTTTCATCTGCAGTTTAATTTATTTTTCAATCGGCAAAGATAAACAGAATTAACGGCCCGGAGAAAGCCGGTTGGTATGGTTTTTACCAATGTTAAGCACAATACCTATTCCGGCGGTATTGGCAATGGGCATATACCCGGGCTTAATTTGTAAACTCAGGTCATCCGTAATATTGAAATCCTTTAAATGAGCGTCAACCGTGGCATCAACCACGTTCAGTCCCCATAATAAAAGAAAAGCCAGTACCGAGTAATCTACATTCCTCCTGAAATCGTTGCGGTAATTCTGAAGTCCCGACTTATCTCCGCGTTTAACTAAGGGTTGTAACTGCACATATACATTTTCATAATTGGCGGTATCTGTAGCCGATAAAACATTAAATGCATACCGCGTACGCTGGAACCATTTGAGGTTGTCAACAAATGTATAAGCCGGAAAAGCCAGTGCACCATATACCAGGGGTAGTTTCCAGTATTTTTTATTGTACACCTGTCCCGCGCCGGGTAATATGGCAGAAAGCAGCGCAGCCGTGCCGGCAGGGCTTCTTTTTTTTGATGTGTCGGCAATGGAAACGGATTGGGGTAAACTATCTGCAGCTATGCGCGCCGGCGCTGTTATAATGCTGTCGGTGGTTTGTGCTGTAATGGCCGTATCGTTTTGTGCAGTTGCCTGTAGTGCACAAAATGCTAAAAGAAGTATCAATAGCACGTGTTGCTTATGCATATCCATGATTACATTAAACAGCCGGAACATTCATTTTTTCCAGGATGGTATTGAGTTCCCGGATCGAAAAATATTCAATGGTAATGGCGCCATGCCCCTTTTTATTATGTTGCATTTTTACGCGGGTACCGTAGTGAGAGGCTAAGTTATCTTCAATTTTTCTGAATGGAGCGGGCAGTGCCGCTTTTACCGGTTTTTTAACAGCGCCGCTTTTATATAATTTCCTGACTAAGTCTTCGGTTTGACGTACCGAGAGTCCCTGCTTTTTGATTTCATTAAAAATGAACAACTGCTGGTCAACGGTGTCAACATTTATGATAGCCCGCGCATGCCCCATGCTAATGCTGTTGTTGCGAACGGCTATTTGTATATCGGGAGGGAGTTTTAATAAACGGATATAGTTGGTTACCGTGCTTCTTTCTTTGCCCATACGCTCCGCTACCTGCTCCTGCGTATAGTCTAATTCTTCCATCATGCGCTTATAGCTGATGCCAATTTCTATGGCATTAAGGTTTTCGCGTTGCAGGTTTTCCAGGAGCGCCAGTTCCAGCAGTTGCTGGTCATTGGCCTGCCTGATATATACAGGGATATCCTTTAGTCCTGCTATTTTAGCCGCCCGCCACCTTCTTTCACCCGCAATAATGCGGTATTTATCGCCAGCCCTGGAAACCGTTAAAGGTTGAATAATATCGTGGAGCTTAATAGAGTTCGCCAGCTCATTCAAAGCCTGTTCATCAAAATCGTGTCGGGGTTGTTTGGGATTAACCTCAATCTGTTCTACAGGAACGCGTATGGTTGTGGTTACTTTTTCCACCACACCGCCTTTCAGGTGATCGCCACCGGTAGTTTTTAAATCGGCATCAATGCTTTGCAGCAGGGAGCGTATCCCTTTACCCAAAGCTTCTTTTTTATTTTTATTATTCGGAGTGCTGCTCATTATCAAGAGTTAAGGTTCTTTCTTCCTGTGATATTTTAGTCATGTTATTGCGTTGCAAAACTTCTTTGGCAAGGTTCAGGTAATTGATGGATCCCTTGCTTTCCGCATCATACAAAATGGCCGGCTTACCAACGCTGGGCGCTTCGCTCAGGCGGGTATTGCGGTGAATGATCGTATCAAAAACCATTTCTTCAAAATGATGTCTTACCTCGTTTACTACCTGGTTGCACAGGCGCAGCCGGCCGTCGTACATCGTCATTAAAATACCTTCAATAACCAGCTCGGGGTTAAGCCGGCTTTGTACAATTTTTATCGTGTTCAGCAATTTGCCCAGTCCTTCCAGGGCAAAGAACTCTGCCTGCACGGGTACCACCACGCTGTCGGCTGCGGTTAAGGCATTTACGGTAATAAGACCTAACGACGGGGAACAGTCAATCACAATAAAATCATAATCGCCCCTTATAGGATCGAGAATATATTTCAGCACATTTTCCCTGTTGGGGTAATTGATCATTTCAATTTCGGCGCCTACAAGGTCAATATGCGAAGGAATAACATCTAAATTAGGGATCTCGGTTTTTAATACCGTTTCTCTTGCCGGCGTTTCGTTTACCATGCAATCGTACAGGCTTTTTTGTATATTATGCAAATCAAACCCAACTCCCGTAGTGCTGTTTGCCTGGGGATCGGCGTCTACCAGCAACGTTTTCCTTTCTAATACCGCCAAGCTTGCAGCCAGGTTAATAGCCGTAGTGGTTTTTCCTACCCCGCCTTTCTGATTGGCTATACCTATAATTCTTGCCATGTGTTGTTTACGTAGATTGTTATTCGAATGTTTGCTCCGGCTGCAGTTGCCGGTTTGCCAAATGGCAAATGTAATTTATTATTTCCGCTGTTTTTATTAAATATCAAGGGTTTCGCCCACCGCTAATAAATGCAGCTTCATTTCCTGTGCTGCAAAAGCCTGCTTTGCATTTGCATGATCAATTTTAATATAACCAAAAGTATCGTAGTGAACGCCGATAACCTGCCTGCATTGTATAAAACGCGCTGCCTGAATGGCATCGTCAATGCCCATGGTGAAATTATCGCCTACCGGCAGAATAGCAAAATTCAATGAAGCATACTGCGGAACCAGTTGCATATCTAAAGTTAAGGCGGTATCGCCGCTGTAATAAAAGTTTCCTTCGCCGGTAGTAAAAACGAAGCCCATAGGGTTGCCGCCATAGCTCCCGTCGGGCAACCCGCCGGAATGCTGCGCCACCACGCATTTTACCGTTCCAAAATCAAAGGCCCATTTACCGCCCGTATTCATGGGGTGGGTATGGGTTATTCCCTGCTTATTCAGCCAGGTATGAATCTCAAAGCTGCACACTACCGTGGCGCCGGTTCTGCCTGCAATGCTTATACAATCGGCAATATGATCCTCGTGACCGTGCGACAAAAAAATATAATCTGCCGGTATATTGGTGATGTCAATATCGGCAGCTAATGCATTAGGCGTAATAAAAGGATCAAAAAGAATGTTTTTACCTTTAATTTGTACAGCAAAGCACGAATGTCCGTAGTAAGTAAACCGCATTATATATTATGATCGTTAATGATATTATTTAGTGGTTGAAACAGGTTTATCTTTGCAGGAATAAAGCCCGGTGCAACCGCGACATGTTGACAAAAATACAGTTTCGGTAATAATATTCATTGAACAATTCATTCACAGCAGCCGATATTAAGATGCATGAAGATATATATACCATTATTTCCGGTACTAACCGCCCCGGAAGTAATACTATACGAGTGGCGAAGCAGTATTTCCAGTTACTTGAAAAAAAAGGGATCCCTACCCGGTTTGTTTCGCTTGAAGGGCTGGATGTTAACAGCAGGAATGACCAGTTGAGAAAGCTGGAAAAAGAAGCGCTTATTCCTGCCCGGAAATTTATTTTTGTTGTACCCGAATACAACGGCAGTTTCCCGGGCGTATTAAAAGCCATGATAGACAATACCGATATTGAAAAAGTGTGGTGGGGCAAAAAAGCACTACTTACCGGCGTATCTACCGGGCGGGCGGGTAACCTCAGGGGAATGGAACATCTTACCGGCGTTTTGCATTACCTTAAAATGAATGTGCATCATAATAAGCTGCCTATATCGGTAGTGAACAGGTTGTTAAATGGCGGAAAGGATATTGAAGATGCGTTAACATTGAAAGTAATTGACGAACAGTTGGAAGAGTTTATACGGTTTTGAGGATAGGAGACGTATTGATTTGAAATTGATTCAGGTTGCAGGTTTCAGGGTGTTTATGGTTGCATTTCGCTTCGGATTTCGGATTTTAATTTTACCTGTCATAGTGAGCCTGCCCGCCGCGGCGGGAAACGAACCATCTGTATTTTATTTGTTTTTTGTGATTTATTTTTTGGTGCTTTGCATTTCTCCGGCTTCGGACTTTATTTTTTTGAATTAATGTAGCAATATGCGTAGTTATTCAGGTACATGGATTTTTATACTCATTGTTTTACTGATTGACCTCTATGTTTTTCAGGCTGTTAAGTTTACCTTGCAATCTGCTTCCCCGAGGATTAGGTTTACAATTTACGGACTGTACTGGGGCGTAAGCGCACTGGTGGTAATAACGCTTGCTATTCTTCCGTATATCAACCTGGACAACTGGCCCAGGAATTTTCGTACATACTGGATGGCTACCATCATAGGTCTTTTTCTTTCCAAATCACTTACCGTGATCTTTTTACTGGCAGATGATCTGCGCCGGTTACTGCAATGGGGAGGAGGTAAGCTGTTTTACCAGTATATAGAAGGTGAGCCATTTAAGGCTGCAGGCATTTCAAGATCGGTGTTCATGAGCTGGCTCGGGCTGGCTATTGGCGGAGGCTTAATGACAACCATGATGCTGGGGTTTGCCAATAAATACCGCTACCAGCTAAAAAAAATAAAGCTGAATTTCCCTAATCTTCCCGATGCTTTTAAAGGGTTGAAAATGGTTCATATTTCGGATGTGCATTCCGGAAGCTTTACCGATAAAAAAGCGGTGGAGCATGGTGTGCAAATGATCATGGATCAGCAGGCGGATATTATTCTTTTTACCGGCGACCTGGTAAATGACCAGGCAATTGAAATGAAGGAATATACCGAAGTATTTGCCCGGTTACGCGCGCCCATGGGGGTATTCAGCACATTGGGAAATCATGATTATGGCGACTACCGGAAGTGGCCGAGCCAGGAAGAGAAGGTACAAAACCTGGAAAGGTTAAAGCAATTACAGTCCGATATGGGCTGGCGCTTATTAATGAATGAACATGTGGTGCTGGAAAAGCAGGGACAGCAAATTGCTTTACTGGGTATAGAAAACTGGGGCGCCAAAGCCAATTTCCCTAAGTATGGTAAATTGCATGAGGCCTATGCGGGCACGGAAAAATATCCTTTCAAAATATTAATGAGCCACGATCCCAGCCATTGGGACGCGCAGGTGCGACCCGAATACAGCGATATTGATCTTATGCTGAGCGGACATACGCATGGCATGCAGTTTGGCGTGGAGCTGCCCGGCTTTAAATGGAGCCCGGTGCAATATGTGTATAAGCAGTGGGCAGGCTTGTACGAACAGGCTCAGCAAAAGCTGTATATCAACCGCGGATTTGGGTTCATTGGCTATCCCGGAAGGGTTGGAATTTTGCCGGAAATTACGCTCATTGAACTGACGTAGGGTTGCAGGTTGCAAGGTACAGGTTGCAGAGACTTGCACCCTGAGACCCGTATACTTAACAAAATACTTTGAAACAGCTATTGCAGGTGGCATCATATTGGATTAGATTTAGGAAATAAAACCTCCACGTATGAAACGTTTCATGCTTTCTGTTGCCTGTATAAGCTTCCTTTTTATCGCTTCATCAGTATCCGCGCAGGGAATTAAGCTTGCCATTCATGCCGGCGCCAACATGGGTAAGTTAGACGGGAAATCATTTAAAGACGAATACCAGTTAGGTTACCATTTGGGCGTTGCCCCCGAAATTATGTTCTCTTCCAAATGGGGTATTCAGCCTGAGGTATTGTTCAGCCAAACCAATACTACCACCTCTACCGATTTTCATGATATTTATAAAGTGTCGGTAAATGAATTAAAAGAGGTAAAGCTGAATTACCTGAGTATTCCGCTTATGCTTTCCTACCGCCCGTTTTCATTTTTTACACTGCAGGCAGGTCCGCAGTTCAGTATTTTAATGAATAAGCATAATACGCTGCTCGAAAATGGCGGAGAGGCATTTAAGAACGGTGACTTTTCAATGGTAGGCGGAGCGCAAATAAATATCCTGAAGCTAAGGGTATATGGCCGGTATGGCATTGGGCTGTATAATATTAATGACATAGATAACCGGGATAACTGGAAAAGCCAAACGGTGCAGTTAGGCGTTGGCATAGCGCTTTAAAAGAAATAAAATAATTATTTGAAGAATCCGGATCATGGCATCCGGATTTTTTGTTTTTTTACTGGCATTAAACTTGACCAAGGTATTACCAACGTTTTTCAGGGCGCGTTTGCTTTGAAAATATGTCATATTGACTTTTGAACGGAAGATTATGAAAAGAAGCGATATTTTTTTGCGTCCCGAAGATGAAATGGAGTTTATGCCCATCATCCCCCTTAATGAAGATGATTCCGAAAGTACTGATGAGATCAGCATTCCATCCGAATTGCCGCTGTTACCCCTGCGCAATACTGTTTTATTTCCCGGGGTGGTTTTACCTATAACAGTAGGCAGAGACCGGTCTATAAAAGCGGTAAATGATGTATATAAGACTGACAAACTGGTAGGTGTGATAGCACAAAAAGACAGTACGGTAGAAGATCCCACAGTTAATGACCTGGAAACTACCGGCACGGTAGCAAAAATAATTAAGCTTATAAAGATGCCCGATGGCGGAACAACCATCATTATCCAGGGCCGAAAAAGATTTGCTATTGAAAAGATCGTAGCTGAAGATCCGTATTTCAGGGCTACAATACACCTGCTGGAAGACGATAAGGTAAATATTGACGATGACCAGCATTTTGCGGCCACAGTAAGCTCAATAAAAGACCTGGCGGCGCAGATCATCCTGCTTTCACCCAATATGCCCTCCGAGGCTTCTGTTATTTTAAAGAATATTGAAAACCCATCCTTTCTTATTCATTTTGTTAGCAGCAATATCAGCAGCGATTTAAAGGAAAAGCAGGAACTGCTTGAAATGAATGATTTAAAAGTAAGGGCCGAAAAGCTCATGCACCTGCTTAACCGCGAGCTTCAGTTTGCCGAATTAAAGAACCAGTTGACCAACCGCACCAAAACCGAATTAGACAAGCAGCAAAAAGAATACTTCCTTCAGCAGCAGTTGAAAAGCATAAAGGAAGAACTGGGTGGGGATGCTAATGAAAGAGAGATAAGGGAAATGCAGAAAAAGGCAGATGCTAAAAAATGGCCGGAAGCTGCAAAAGAAGCGTTTAAGAAAGGAATAGAAAAACTGGAGCGGATGCATGTTTCCACACCCGACTATTCTGTAGTATATAATCACCTTGATCTGATGCTGGAGCTGCCCTGGAATGAGGGAACAATAGATTCTTATGACCTGACCAAGGCCAAAAAAATACTTGACCGGGACCATTACGGTATGAATAAGATCAAGGAGCGTTTGCTGGAATACCTGGCGGTGCTAAAGCTGAAAGGTGATATGAAAAGTCCCATCCTTTGTTTTGTAGGACCGCCGGGTATTGGTAAAACATCCCTGGGCAGAAGCATTGCGGCGGCGCTGAACCGTAAGTATGTAAGACTTAGCCTGGGTGGTATGCACGATGAAAGCGAAATAAGAGGGCACCGTAAAACCTATATCGGCGCTATGCCGGGGCGTATCCTTCAGTCTATACGGAAAGTAAAATCATGCAACCCCGTAATCATTTTAGATGAAGTAGATAAAGTGGGGAATGATTTCCGTGGCGATCCTTCGTCTGCCTTGCTTGAAGTGCTGGATCCGGAGCAGAACCATACTTTTTATGATAACTACCTGGAGCTGGAATATGATTTGAGTAAGGTGCTGTTTATTGCCACCGCTAATGATCTGCAGCATATTCAGCCCGCATTAAGAGACCGGCTCGAGATCATTGATCTTAACGGGTATGCGGTGGAAGAAAAAGTGCAGATTGCCAAACGGCACCTCCTCCCAAAGCAAAAAGAGCTTCATGGACTGAAGAACCTGAATATTAAGATCAGTGATGCGGTTCTTGAAAAAGTAATTGAAGATTATACCCGGGAGAGCGGGGTGCGTGAGTTAGACAGGCAATTGGCCTCCATTATGCGCTCCAGGGCAAAAGAATACGCCATAAAGGGCAAATTGAAGCCTGGTCTTATAGCCAAAGACATCGAAAAAATATTGGGTAAACCCAGGTATAGCAACGATTTATATAAAATAGCCAATATGCCCGGCGTAGCAGTGGGCCTGGCCTGGACCTATGTAGGCGGCGATATATTGTTTATTGAAACCACGCAAAGCGACGGAAAAGGGGAACTAAAGCTTACGGGTAACCTCGGAAACGTGATGAAAGAAAGCGCCACCACAGCCTTAACCTACCTGCAGGCTAATGCCCGGAAATACAGTATAGACCCCGGGTTGTTTCAAAAAAAGAATATTCATGTGCATGTGCCCGAAGGCGCTGTGCCTAAAGACGGACCCAGCGCAGGCATTACCATGATGACGGCCATAGCATCGGCGCTCACCGGGCGAAAAGTAAAACCTTACCTGGCGATGACGGGTGAAATTACGCTTCGCGGACAGGTATTACCGGTAGGCGGCATAAAAGAAAAAGTGCTTGCTGCCAAACGTGCCGGTATGAAAGAAGTGGTAATGTGCTGGCAAAATGAAAAGGATGTGCAGGAAATCAATTCCGATTTTATTAAGGGCATGAAGTTCCATTATGTGAAAAACATGCAGCAGGTTTTGGACACCAGTTTGGTTTAGTGTTGATATTTGGTAATAAAAGAGGTACATTTTCATATTTATTTTGTCTGAAGGGAACTTTTCTGCGTATTTATACGACTATTGTATAGTAGTTACCCTAAATACACCAGACAAATGATAAGAATTGTGATTGCCGATGACCATCCTGAAATTAGAAGCGCCTGGTCAATGTTCCTGCGCAGCCATGCCAATATTGTTGTAATAGGAGAATGTACCAATGGACAGGAAGCAATAGATAAGGTGCGGGAATCACAGCCCGATATTGTACTGATGGATATTAATATGAAGCAGCTTTCGGGTATTGAGGCTACCCGGAAGCTGGCAGATGAGTATCCTGAGGTTAAGGTTATTGGGGTATCTTTTCATACCTCACCGGTTTATATAAGAAAGATGTTAGACGCCGGAGCGCGAGGTTATGTTTTCAAATACGCGGTTGCGGAAGACCTGATGAAAGCAATTGAGGAAGTACATAAAGGCAATATTTTTCTTGGAAAAGGAGTGGAGAGGGGAACCTGAATAACAGGATCGCAGGCTTTTTCTGCATTTCAAGTATCTTTGCGCACTTATGGATACTTCTAAAACAGTGGCTTTTCATACACTGGGTTGCAAGCTCAATTTCGCTGAAACTTCTACACTTTCGCGCATGCTGGAAAATGAAGGGTTTCAGAAAAGACCGTTTGAAGATATTGCAGATGTATACGTGATTAATACCTGCTCTGTTACCGACAACGCCGATAAGGAATGCCGGCAGTTGGTACGCCGTATCCAGCGCAAATCTCCCCAAAGTATGGTTGTGATCACAGGTTGTTATGCCCAGCTCAAGCCAAAGGAAATTGCTGAAATAAAAGGGGTGGACTTAGTACTGGGCGCTGCCGAAAAATTTAATATAGCCACTCATCTCAAAGCTCTCACAAAGGGCGATTCCGCCAAAATATCCAGTTGCGATATTGATGAAATATCCGGATTCAACAGCTCGTTTTCGTTAAATGACCGTACCAGAACATTTTTAAAAGTGCAGGATGGATGCAGCTATAACTGCTCTTTTTGCACGATACCCATGGCCCGTGGAAAGAGCAGGAGCGATACCATTGCCAACGTGGTTGCCCATGCCGGTGAGCTGGCGGCTAAAGGCGTAAAAGAAATTGTGCTAACAGGGGTTAATTTGGGCGATTTTGGAATAAATGAAACGGTAAATCATCCCGGCACAAAAAGAAACGAGACTTTCTATCAGCTCATACAGCAATTAGAGCAGGTAGAAGGAATAGAACGTTACCGCATATCTTCCATAGAGCCCAACCTGCTTACCAATGATATTATAGCTTTTGTGGCAGAGAGTAAAAAATTCATGCCGCATTTTCATATCCCACTGCAAAGCGGCAGTAATCGTATATTGGGATTGATGCGCCGCAGGTATAAAAGAGAATTGTACGAAGAGCGCGTGGCTACCATCAAGGCTTTAATGCCGCATTGCTGTATTGGTGCAGACGTAATTGTGGGATCTCCGGGAGAAACGGAGCAAGATTTCAGGGCTACTTTTGATTTTCTGCACGGGCTCGATGTTTCCTATCTTCATGTATTTACTTATTCCGAAAGAGATAATACCGCTGCGCTTTCTATTAAGCCCGTTGTGCCGGTGCATACCCGCCATGAGCGCAATAAAACATTACGCAATTTGTCGTACATGAAAATGCAGTATTTTACAGCGCAGCATGCCGGGCAAACCCGCGAAGTGTTGTTTGAGAGCCGGAATAAAAATGGTATGATGGAAGGGTATACGGATAATTATATAAAGGTTACCGTACCTTACCGGGAGAAACTGGTAAATACGGTTGCCGCATGGACCATTTAGTAGGGTGGGAGTTTATAGTTTATGATTTGTAGTTTAGCGTTTACAAATCGTCCTGCCGGGATTCTACAATATGAAGCCGATCGTATATAAAACAATTTTTCTTGCCTGCTGCCTGCTGGCGGTATTGCAGCCCGAAAGCTTTTCCCAGCGCCGGCAAACCCGGTCGGAAATCAAAAAACTGATGCAGGAGTACAACGCTGTAGGATTGTCTGTAGCTGTGGTTAAGGATAATAAAATTGTATATACCCATGCGTTTGGGATGAAAAATATAGTGCAGGGGCAGGCTTTGAAGGCTAAAGATATTTTCCGTATCGCTTCCATCTCCAAATCTTTTACGGCAACCGGCATTATGCAACTGGCAGAAGCCGGAAAGATATCTCTCGATGATGATATAAGCAACCTGGTAGGGTTTACGGTACGCAATCCTGCATATCCTGATATTGTTATCACGTTAAGGATGGTATTGTCACATACCTCAGGCATCAACGACAGCCAGGGATATTTTAAGCTGGATGTGATCAACCCGGCAACTAACCCGGGTTATGCGGCATGCTATAGCAACTATCCTCCGGGCGGGGGCTACAGGTATTGCAATCTTAATTTCAATATGGCAGGTGCAGTAATTGAGAAAATAAGCGGCGAGCGTTTTGATCAGTACGTGGTAAACCATATTTTAAAGCCGCTGCATTTGTATGGAGGATACTGTATTGATTCGCTGGATGCATCTTTATTTGCCACCTTATATGAATATGACTCCGCTACGCAAAAGTTCACGGCTGCCGCAGATGCCTATCATCCAAGAAGGGAAGAGATACGCAACTACAAGCCCGGTTATTCAACTCCCGTATTTTCTCCAACCGGCGGTATGAAAATATCCGCAAGAGACCTTGCTGCATATATGCAGATGCACATGAACAGGGGAACATACAGGGGCGTACAGATCATCAGCGAAAAAAGCGCGCAGGAGATGCAAACTGCTGTAAGCGAAGCTCAAAAATACGGGCTGGCATTGTTAACAACGGATACTTTCATCCCCGGCAGGCAACTCACCGGGCATACCGGCTCCGCATACGGGCTGTACAGCGCTATGTTTTTCAGCCCTGAAGACAAATTTGGACTTGTGCTCATCACCAACGGCTGCAATGCCGCATATGCAGATGGAGGAAATCCTTTTTTAAAAGCCGCCGCCCAGGTGTTGTACAGGAATTTCATTGAGTAATATTCGCTGATACAGAAATCTGTGCTTTTTACTTTCAGATCGTTTGGAACTAAAATATCATGGTTGAAAAAAGACAATACCATGCAAAAAAAGTGGTAATAAAAAACGTTACTGAAAGACAGATGCAGCGAAAGGCTCGCAGCGCAAACAAAAAGTCTACCCAATAAAAAAAGGTTTTGATTAAAACAAATCAAAACCTTTTAAGATGTGGGAGCACACGGGTTCGAACCGCGGACCCTCTGCTTGTAAGGCAGATATAAAGCATATTAGGCAATATAAAGAAGTATAACAAAATACAACTATAATGCAGCAAGGATATGCTTTTCACTGTGTTTTGCTTTATATTATTTAATATAAAAAATCCTTTACTTTATATATTTTAATTAATATTGTATGCAAATAGTATGTGAATGGGAAAAAAATCAATCGTGCATACAGCTACTTCAAGCATCGTATTGGATCAGCGACGGGAATTAAAAGATGGCACCTATCCGGTTAAAATAAGAATAACCTTTCAAAGAAAACAGGTTTATTACTCAACTCCCCATGCACTTTCTGAAGATTACTACAAGGTAGCTCTGGACATTCCGTTAAATGACAAAGAAAAGAAAGTCCGGAAACCTCTTTCAAAAACTATCAAAAGCAAATTAAAGGAAGTAGGCACTGAGCTTCGCAGTTATGAAAATAAAGCTGTTGCCATAATCAAAGAACTACCCTCCTTTACCTGGCAGGATTTTGAAAAAAGTTTCCTTACTAACAGGACCGCCCAGGATGTAGTGAGCTTGGCTTTTGGATCACGAATAAGCCAGTTACGGGCGGCCGGACAAATAGGCACAGCAGTTACATATGAATGTGCCCAAGCAAGTTTAAATAATTTTCTTCCTGGTGCTAAATTCTCAGATATTACCCCGGACAAGCTGGACGAATATGAAAGGATTATGCTTGAAAAAAATAATTCTAAAACTACCATCAGTATGTATCTCCGCTCACTTAGAGCCATTTTCAACATCGCTATCTCTAATAAAGACACATTGCCCGCATTATACCCATTTCGCAGAAATGAAAATGAGAAAGATAAATATCAAATACCGGAAGGCAGGAACATAAAGAAAGCATTGAAGATTTCTGCTATTGAAAAGGTGTTTGATTATAAAGCCTTGCCTGGGAGTAGCATGGAAATGGCAAAAGATTACTGGATTTTTTTATACCTGGGAAATGGCATGAATGTGAAGGATCTCTGTTTATTGAAGTATAAGGACATTGATAAAAGTATACTGAAATTCAAGAGAGCTAAAACTATAAGGCAAAAAAAAGAGAAAATAATCTATGCTGTGCTGCAGCCGGAAGCCAGAGCCATTATTAAAAAATGGGGCAATAAGAAAAAGGATGGTGATACTTTTATATTTCCAGTTTTAACAGGTAAGGAAACCCCAGAGCGGCAATACCAACTCATTCAACAACTCACACACGTTATTAATGATAACATGAGGGAGATATCTAAAGATCTGAAGATTACACCCCCGCTTACTACCTACACTGCCAGGCACAGCTTTGCAACAGTATTAAAACGTTCTGGGACCAGTATAGATTTAATTAGCGAAATGCTGGGGCACAGTAACCTAAGAACTACGCAGAACTATTTAGACAGTTTTGAAAATGAAACCCTGAGAACACAAGCCAAAGCCTTAACGGCATTTAAAAAAATAAAGGCAAAGTGAAAGATACACAGATTAAAATATTACTTAAGCATAAGGATGTAGCTATAATACCACATCCAGCCGAAACTTTTACTGCTTACACATTTTCTCATAATCAGGAAATATATTACATCAGCAAAAAGGTATATAATGCCCTGCAAAGTCTTTTCAATTTCTATTTAGATGCTGAACTCAATAAGGAACCTTCCTATCAAGAATTTATTGACGAAAGACTTAGTAGTTATTCACCGTTACCCGACCAAATAAAAGAGTACTATGGTAAATTAATTATTGAGAATCATAACAAGCTTGAAAATTTATGCAGCAGGATCCATCCTTATGCGCCTCATGATATCCCGGAAATGCTCCATACCATTTGGTATAAGAACCTTTCAGGTTGCATGGCTGAATTGTTGCAGTTCTTGAAATTCTCTGTTTTGAATGGGCCTGACCGGGATTTTGATGAATTTAGAAGTCGTGTTGGCTATTATCACACAAGATACTTTGATTGGCTTGATACGTATTTTCTGACTGACAAAATGCAAGATGTGTACGAAGCAATTTCCGTCAAAAAGAAAATATCGTATCTGCAGGCCGAAATGAAGAAACTGGATATTTCCACCAGCTTGCTACCCATTCAAGGGGGCAAAAAAAGAAAAATTACACCAATTGACTTTGATAACCTGTTTGCCAGTGCGGAAGTGGCGGAGCAAGCATTGCGTGCTCTAAAAGATATTAAAGACCCGTGGCCAGTAGTTGATGAGAGGAATAACTATATAGGTAAATGCAAGGGCATTATTCCTTTATGGGTAGAATCCATAAGAAGATTCCCAAATCAGAATTTTATAAAAGGTAATCCTCCTAATATAAAAATAGCAGGTGCAATAAACTCCAAGATATCAGGCCTTAATATTGGGCAAAGCGAATTTACTAAACCTTATCATAGTCTCGATGACGACAGAATGATAATATCAAAACAGATAATAAATTCATTCTCTACTTTCCTAAAAAGAAAGTTAGGAAAGTAGCACCCAAATAATTTTTTCTATTTGCCATAACAAAAAGTAAATGTTATGGAAAATAGTATAGTCCTCACATCTATCCCGCTCAATGACTTGCAGAAAATAATTATCGACTGCGTAAACGTTTGCCTTTCGATGGATAAAAGAGAAAGGACAGAAGAAACAAAAAATGATATCCCCCCTGATCAACAAGAGGAAATATTGACCATCAAGCAGGCTGCAGAAGTAGTTAAATTAGCCGTTCCCACTCTTTACAAGCTTTGCGGAGAAAAAAATATTCCACACTTAAAGAAAGGTGGTAAACTTCTATTCCTGCGAAAGGAAATAATAAAGTGGGTTGAAGAAGGTCGGCAAAAAACCAAACGGGAAATCCGGCTGGATGCCGAAACCTGGTTAGGAAAATTAGGACAGAAAAAAGCCATTAACCTTAATTAATTATCACTCATTTTAAATTAATAAAGTTAATGGCAAAAGTACAACCCGTTATCGTAAACGAAATTACTGAAAATAATTTAGCGAAACCAAATTTCGATTTTGATGTTATCGCTGAAGTTAGGAAGGAAATCATTGACGTTGCCAAGCCAAAAGTTAAATCTGTTAAACACGGAGAAATCCTTTCTGAGTTGATTGACCAAATTGAAAAAGTGGATTTCCGGGATTTTGCAGGTTTTACGGACGATACTGAAAAACTAAATAAGAAAATTTTATTGGTTTGTTGCATAGAAAATATCTTAAAAATTGCGAAAGAGAATAACTGGGGACTTTGTAAGAACTTAAATTTTATATACCTGTTTAATGGGAGCTTTTGGGCGCTTGTTGAAAATGCTGAACTGCAACATTTTTTAGGAAAGTCCGCAGAAAAAATGGGCGTGGATAGGTTTGAGGCGAGGTACTACAAATTTATGGATGAGCTCATGAAACAGTTTTTGGTTACGGCTATTTTACCGAAACCTAAGCAAAAAGATGACATTGTTCTTATCCATTTGAAAAACGGCACATATGAGTTCGGCCCAAAGAAGCAGTTTTTGCGTGAGGCGAGAAAGAATGATTTTCTGACATACGAATTGCCTTTTCCGTACGACCCGAGCGCGGATGCACCGAAGTTCTTTAAGTATCTGAATCACGTCTTACCCGACAAGGCAACACAGAATATTCTGTCCGAATATTTGGCGTATGTTTTTATTCGACCAAGCATTTTGAAATTAGAGAAGACTTTACTTCTACTTGGTAGTGGTGCTAATGGAAAATCTGTTTTTTTTGAAATAGTTTTAGCTTTGCTTGGTGCCGCAAATGTTAGCAGTTATTCACTGCAAAACCTCACTAACGAAAATGGCTATTTCCGGGCGATGCTGGCAAATAAGCTTCTTAACTACGCATCTGAGATTAATGGTAAACTGGAAACATCTATTTTTAAGCAACTGGTTTCCGGCGAACCTGTTGAAGCCCGACTTCCATACGGTGAACGATTCACACTGACAAACTACGCAAAATTAATTTTCAATTGTAACGAGCTTCCAAAGGACGTGGAACAAACTAACGCATATTTCCGGCGGTTTCTTATCGTGCCATTTACAGTAACGATCCCGGATAATGAGCAGGATAGAGAACTCTCCAAAAAAATAATTGATTCGGAATTGTCTGGAATTTTTAACTGGGTTTTGGCGGGATTGCACCGACTGCTGGCGCAAAAAAGATTCACATACAGTGAAGTTGTCAACCAACAAACAGAGCTGTACCGCACACAATCTGACAGTATGAAAATGTTTATTGAAGACGAAGGTTATCTGAAGCACAATGAAGATTTTAAACCGTTGCAAGATTTATTTGAGGAATACAAAAAATATTGTTTCGATTGTAATTTCAGGTGCATGACCCGGAAAACTTTCAGCCAGAGGCTTAGGAATAATGGTTTCCATTTTGAAAAAAAATCATACGGGGTCGTCGTATACCTTAAAAAATAATTTTCTTTTAAAGCGTCATTTACGTCATATCCGTCATCTTAATGACGCAAATGACGGATATGACGAACAAAAAACAAACTTTTCTTCAATGATATACCCATACAGTTTGGAAGCTTCCCCAAAATTAAGCCTTGATAATAAAAGGTTTAGGGTTAAGCAATGCCCATGTGGCAAAAAAAACACAGATGGTAAATTCGTGCCGTTTAAAAATCTTGTAAATAGAGGGTTTTGCCATAGTTGCGGAGAATTGTTTAGGGCAGGCAACCACCTATGCCCACAGTGCAAGCAGTTTACTTTTAACCGGTATATTGACAAAGATAAAAATTACTTATCGGAGGCTGTTGGTAAGTGCCTGGCATGCAATTATCATTACTCACCTGCCCAATACATCAACGAAACAAAAGGGGTTATTATAAAGGAAAACAAAACGCTTAATAAAAAAAATATTCAGGATCCAAATTTAGAGTACGATACACCGGCACCACTCCACACATCTTTTATTCCATTAAATATTTTAAAATCCAGCCTGGATGGTTATAATCAAAACCACTTTACAAAATACCTCTGTAACAGATTTAGTGCAAAAACAGCAAACAAAGCAATAGGTAAATATTTTATTGGTACTTCCAAACATTGGAATGGATCCACAGTCTTTTGGCAAATAGACGCAGCAGGTAAAATAAGAGGTGGGAAAATCATGCTTTACGATGAAGCTACAGGTAAAAGAATAAAGCAACCCTATACCCACATAACATGGGTACATAAGGTTTTAGGAATGGATGAATTTAATCTCAAACAATGTTTTTTTGGTGAACATTTATTAGCAAAGGAGTACGGGAAACCCGTGGCAATAGTGGAGAGTGAAAAAACCGCAGTGATAGCCAGTATTTATTTACCCCAATTCATTTGGCTGGCATGCGGGAGTTTGGCTAATCTTAAAGCTGAGAGATTTAAAATATTATCAGGGAGAAATGTTACTCTCTTCCCGGATCTAAATGGGTTTACTAAGTGGTCTGAAATTGCAAAGGATATTAAAGATATAACAACGGTAAAAGTATCTAATCTACTCGAAAAAAATATCAAGGACGAAGCCGAAAGGAAAGCGGGATTGGACATAGCCGATTATCTGTTAAAGCAGCGTGTTGAGGATTTTCAGCAAATCAGACTTGAACCTATTAACATCCTAATCAATACCATTCTTTATGGCTATGCCGAAACAATGACTGGAAAATGTTTTGAAAACATGAGGATTATTTACATTAAAACAGATGATGGCAACGGCTATGATATATTACTTAATGCAGATGGTTGCCCGATAAGTAAACAGACGGAAGCGGTAAGCCGATTATCTAATTTTTTTAATAAGGACTTCATACTGGGCCTATTGGATAATGAGCCCTGTTTTATAAGTAATTAAATGAGGCCTATTAAAAACAAACGATGTCAACAATTTACTCAAACATAAAACAAACAATTATGAAAAAAATTACAGGAATTTTCGGCCCGCATGGCAGCGGTAAAACTGCCAGATCCAGACAGGTTATCCCTGCCACTCCCATAGGCAATGTTATTGAAATAGATGTTTGCCAGCATGAAATAGAAAATGCAAAGGATATAGGCTGCAACGACGACACGAAAGTTATTATTTTAGATAACGTTCCGGATTCAGAGGCTTTTATTCATCTTTTTGGTGTGGTAGATCCTTTTCTTTCCGAAGATTCGGATATAACTCACATCGTATTTATTTGCGCCAATATTAAACCCTTTTCCTTACCAGAACACATAAAGTCCAGGCTGGAAATAATTAATACTGGTTTTGAAAATGAAAAAGAATTGATTTATTCAGATTTTGACCTATATAAAAATGAAATCGACCTTATGGAAAGCCTTGCAAAATATATTAATGAAGGAATAAGGATTTTCAAATCTTTTTCTGTTGGGTCATTTGAAAATGAAGAACTACCCGAATTGATTTTCAATACCAAATATTTCGTTTCTACAAAGCAAATTGACAATGGTGAAATTGTAGTGAAGAATTTGAAATTAAATAAGCAAAAGCTGATGGAGATGGTTGAACTTCCTGAAAATTTTGACAAGCTGGATAAAACAATTGCCAGGGCACAAACTATGATCCAAAATATAATGATTAGCCGGCGCTTGGCTCTGCCTAATGATGTCTTTCAACTATACATTTTCGATCACGATAATAATCTTTGCCTAAAAGCAAGGGTGTATGAAATAGTAAAGAAGGAGACTGAAGTTTATATAGGCAGCGTTGAAGCAAAAAAAGCATACTTTTTCGCCAAAGAATATGTGGCTCTCCTGAAAAAATATGATGTAAAACCCCGCAATGATGAGCGATTAATTTCAGCTTATACGAAAGTGAAGGGAGGGAAATACATAGTGAATTGGGAGGGCCTCCGCACTCGCGAAGTAAATAAAGTGGGTTTTGTCACCTTTGGAGAATAAAAAAAATTATTTGGATCCCGGATAATTTTTTTTATTTTAGCGGTGCAAGAACTTCTTTAATATCATTAACGTAATGGCGTTTCAAGAAATTTACCAAATCAAGTTTTTCGAGCGGCTTACCGGTGCAAGTCCGGAAGTCTTTTCTTTTGCCTTACGCGAAAGAAGTTCTTGCAGAGACCGCTCGTATTTTTTAACCAATTCAATCTTTTACAATGCAAGAACAAAAAGACGACAAAGTAATTATCATCCAGCCTCCAAAAGCCAATCCACCGGGCAAAATAAAATTATCTCCTGAAGAGCAAAAATTAGTTTCGCTTATTGCGAAAATCATCGTGGATAAAACGCTCAACGACCAATCTACCATCCATCCAGATGCAGATAGTTCACCAGGTAAAGAATTTATGCCAGCATATCCACTTGCTCTGTAGCAAACAGTTGATTTCCCTTCGGCATTATTCTGTATTTATCAGTAATCATTGCTATAGCCTGGCATGCAGCGCTGTAGCCTATTTTTAAACCAATTCAATAAAACAATCATGAACACAGCCCATAAAGAGTTAACTAAAATATCCACTTTTATTTCCGATAATATTAATCTTTTGAGTGTGGAAGAATTAGAACGGTTATGTAGTCGGCAAAGGCTATTAAGCTCTAAAGCTTACGAAGAAATGGTTTCCCAGGAAACTTCTTCACCTGGAAAAGTATCAGAAAAAAATTCAGGTTATCAAACAATAGTATCAGGGGAGGACAACTTAATGGAAAATCAGGAGGAAGTGAATCAATTACTTGATAACCTGGTTGAAAACTTTCGTCACAACCAGAAAGAATACAATGAACTATTATTCGACCTGGTATTTGGTCTTATGGCTGCCAAAGAAACCTCAGACAGGGACGAATGGTATAGGATCCGCATAATGCTCCTTTATAAAGTGATGATGGATTTGGGGCAATGCCTCTTCCCGAATTCCTACATAAACAAAAAAACTCCTGCCAAACTTAAAGCAATATAAATCTTATGGACAGTGACGATAAATACGAAAAAAGGGAGCCAGATCAATCCACCGCGGTAGAAACACTTAAAATGTATCGAAGCGAATTAAGAGCAAGGTTAAAGCTTGATGAATTTATAAGGCGTCGTCTGGAATTAAACGATCCGGAATGGATAGATGAAATTTTGCCTACAGTTGAAAAGCATCTATACCTGGAAATGGCCAGCATTGATTATTTGGATACTAAGTTATCCTTATCGAACACGGACCAGGCAAAAGTGGTAGGAATTAAAAAACCGCCGGGTAATAATAACTGAGTATTTAGGCATATCCACATCGTTAAAGCTTTTCAACGGGCAATTTGCCTGCTGAAAAGCTTTTTTGCTGCAGCAAACTACCGTTTATGCGGCCGGTAGTTGCTGAATTTATTTACGCAATAATCGGGTGTAATCCTCCCTGCCTTCAATCTATTCTTCGTGAGTTCTAAAAAACCTGTTACAACTGTTACAAATTATTATATTTTCCTCTAAAAAGAAGTATGGTAAAAGGTTTGAGCATGTAACAGTATATTCCCTTTATCCATTTATTGTTACAATCTGTTACAAGTTGTTACAAACTGATATTACTTTGTAACAGTAATGTAACAAGGTACTGTTACAAGATTTTGGGGTATAGAAACCAATACCAGCAAGGGTTTTAAAATTTTGTAACAGTGTAACAGTAAAATGGGGAATTAGCAGCAACTTTCTGATTCTGCACCTATATTTTCCATCCAGATCATGATTTTAGAGAGGTGCACCCGCATTTTTCGGGTTGATTTCGCCTTTTTTATAGTACTTTTTTGCCCCCTTTTTTCATATTTTCATTGATAATCAATGATATAATTTTCAATTTTTCCAAAAATCAAAAAAAATGGCTTAAAAAGCGCACCCGCCCTATCAGCCAAAGGTGCGCACTTATGGTACCAAAAAGGGATATATGGTTGCAATTGCAACCATTTTTTTTAAAAATCCTTTATCCAGAACCAACAGCAATGATTATGGAGGGAGGCGGGCGGTAATTCAGCCCGGAATATATTTAGGCTAAAGACTTGATGATATAGGCGGTTTGATTTGTCCCGTAAGCTGATGAAAGGGTATCTGCAATTGTTTTCATTTGTCCTTTTCATAACTATCTATTGTTTGCATTTTTGTAAGGAAATAAAAACGTTTATATGCATAACCACTTTAACGATGCAACAGTTTCAGAAAAGAGAAAATTGTATGCCGAAGAACTGTATAACTCAATGTACAAACAGGCATATGGCATGGGTGGCGTCCCACCGCATTTACAAAGAAAGGAAGGAGAAGTATTACCATGGGACAATCAAAAGTTAGTAAATGAGGGATGGCCCGATGGCAAGCCTCTGCCTGATTATGGAGAATATAAGGACAAGCAAACGACTGGAACAACAAATAAAGGAAGCCGACAAGTAAAAAATAATTTGCAAGGGAATGGAAAGCAGAACAGGATATCCCAAACAACAGATCCCACCATCACAATCGAGAAACCAATTACTATGCCTGCAATTACGATTGACAGACCAGACAAAACGAAAGCAAGTAAACCAACCAGAGATTTAGATTATGGTGGTAAAGCACTGGTGAATAAATATGTAAACAGAAAGCAAAATACAAACCCGCCGGGTGCAGCGAACACTGGCAAACATGGCAAATATGTGGATGATGGTAGTAAAGCTTTAGCTGGCACATATAAACCCGTTAATCATGCCTTAAAGCCATCCTGGTTTAAAGATGATGGCAGCAAGGCTTTGGCTGGCACATATAAATATAAGCCGGTTAACCATAGCACTAAACCAAGCTGGTATAAGGATGATGGCAGCAAGGCTTTGGCTGGCACATATAAATATAAGCCGGTTAACCATAGCACTAAACCAAGCTGGTATAAGGACGATGGCAGCAAGGCTTTGACGTGACTTTGCCAATGCTGATCTTTTTTTAAAAAACTTTGGATTGTTAATTGTATCTTGATTCCGTATGAATGCGATAGAAATCAATATCATTTATGCGATAGTTGTGGCCGCGATTGTGATTATTTATATAATAATTAAATCTTGTATGTATTTTAGACGGATATCAAAAAAACATAAAAGATACCATCCATGATAGGAATCATTATTGTTTTATTCACCCTTATTTTAACCGTTTTAGAAAAGCCTCAAATCCTCAAAAGACCCTATAAATTAGAAAAAAAAATCTTTTTGGCTTTGCTTTTTGCTACAGCAATTTTTTCCTCTTATAAAGAGTTTACAAACGATGCGGCCCAAACTAAGGCGAATACTATAATTGACAGCCTGCAGTCCAAGACAATTATTTTACGGGAACTTTTAGATTCATCCCGCGTTGAAAATAAAACTGCTCACATCGAGTCTATGGACAGCTTGGCTAGATATCAATACAATCTCACTGATTTGTTGGCACACTACAAATTGAAAGTAGACACATTCCAAAATAAAATAAGAGAAATCAGCAAATCTGCAAAAGAACTTCCGCCAACACTAACTATCTTCTCCCCCCCAAAATTTGATTCCTTAAAAAACGAAATAATTATTTCCTATAATCTTCATAGCTTAAACGCAGATTCACATTTACTCGACTACATATACACTATTATTAATATCAAAAAAGAAAGGGATTCTTTATCATTTTGGGGCGTACCCATTGTCTATCCTGGCACATCAAATTTCACCACAATACTTCCCGCAAATAAGGACTATCCTTTAAATTTTTTTATTCAACGTATCAAAGCCCGTGATACAGTGACAAACACTTTTTATATAGCAATGGAATTTTGGTACAAGTCTAAAGGAAATAAACGCCAAACGCCATTACGTAAAGTGTATAGGCTTGATTACAATCTCAAAAAGGTTAGCGATACTAATAGTGATGAATTTATGAGGGTAGCATATTTTCTGAAAAAATACAAAGTATGGGAAAAATTTTATGATTTGTAAAGGGATCTTTCATAGTATTTATTTAGCCTCGGGCAGAAATGCCCGATTTTTTTATTTCACCCTGATGTCCCAACACTTATAGAGTTGTCTAAATTAAAACCCGGATCATCTCCGGGTTTTTTTGGCTGTTGCTGGATTTATAAAAGCACTAATAAATATACTGCCTTATTTTTCCACCCACAATTCTAAGGTGCGCTGGCTCTCTTAGCATCATCATATAGTTTTTCCTGTTCCCGGTATTCTCTAATGCTTACCCATGCTTTTAAGTTCGTTTTCCAATCAGATAACTTTTCAAAATTTTCCTGTTGCTTATTGGTTGAGCGTTCTTGTTGTAAAATGAGTTGGTTTAAAAGCATTTCGATATTATTGGATCCCGCGGCTGTTGATCTTTGATCAAGAAAGCCGCCGCCTGCCATTATTTTGGGCATCTCCGGGTTAATATTTACCCGTGCGCCGGTTGCCCAGCTTGCACCGCCATTGCGGGCATTCAAAAAGCTGGTAATCTGTGCGCTGGTACCGGTAACACTATAACGCTTTTGATCTCTCATAGCTGCAGCACTCATTACCGCCTCATCCCGCTCAATCAAAACCTTTGTGCCTTTACCTGGTTCATTGTGCTTTGGTCCCGATTTCAGCCAGTAACCAGTGCCTAATTCCGGCAAAGGTTCATTAGCAATTGCGGCCACTTGCAAAGCGCCGGCTATGCCAGTTGCTATTGCCAGGGCTAAACCAACGGGGCCACCATATGCCAAAGATGAAGCAATACCCGCTGCCACATTAATTACAGCATTAAATAATTTAAGCGACTTCTCTCTTTTTGCCTGTTCACGCTGTATTTCCTTAACTTTTTTATCTAACTCAGCATCAGCTTGCTCAACCTTCCTGTCATACTGAGCTTTGCTTATTAGCTTATTGTCGAGTTGCTTTTTGTATTCAGTTTTCCTAACATCATTTCTCTGCTTTTCCTCAGCCAATGCTTTATCTTCTTTGGCTTTTATAAAATCATTAATGGATCCCCAAACATTTTGAATAAGTTGTCCATAGTCTCTAATATAAGCCGCAATGGTTTCCCAAAAACTTGCATTAGCGCCTGCGATCTTATCATTAGTATCTTGAATTATTTTCTCATAAATTGGGCTTTGCTTCAATAATTCTTCTGTAACCACAATACCGGCATCTTCCATTTCCTTTTTTAATGCTGCAATTCTTTGATCCCTTTCGTTCTTAGCCTGCTGGATCTGCTCTTTTCTTTTGCCGCCCGGTCCCTTTTTGTTGAACGTGCTTAATTGCAGTTCCTGCCTGGCTTCTCTTTCCAGTTCTGATAGTTTTTCACGGGCTTTTGCCTGGTTTAGCAATTCATCCGTTAATGATTTTTCGAGTGCAGTTTTATCCTTCACAAGTTCGGCACTTGCTTTATCAACAACATCAGCATATACCTGATGTATGGCTATACGTTTTGCAAGTTCTTTTCTTTCAATGTCAGTTAAAGCTTTTGCATAAGTATCACCATCAATTACACCTTGACTGTATTTTTCAAGCTGTGCTCTCCGCTCTTCTTCTGCTTCCTTTTCAATTCGCTCTATATTTACAGCATACCTTTCTTCATTTATTTTTTTAGCACCTGCGTCCTCATATTTTTTATGGAGTTTTAGAATCTCCTTGTACTTATCTTCTTCTAATTTTATTTCTGTTTCATTAAGCGTTTTTTTACTTATCGCAGTCTTAATATAGAAATCCCGTGCACGCGCCATTAGCTCTTCATACTTAGCTGTAACGGCTGCTATTTCTTTTGTTTCAGCATCTTCATCGGCAATTGAAGCCTGTGCACGCATCTTTTGTAAGTCGCGTTGAAATTTTTCAAAATCTTTCTTTAGGTTGTCGTATTCTTTATTAAATTTTTTGTCAGTAACAGTAGTTGTAACGTGCTGTGTATTTGTCCCTCCATGTTCGGTACCGCCATTAGCTGCATCCGGCAAATTTTTTACAAACGAATCCTGTATGGATTTTTCCAAAGCTGAAATTTCATCGTTTAGTTTAGCCATATCTTTAAAAACTTGCGGGGCTAAACCAACACCACGGTTAAAGTTTACACTGGTTGTAATTTGATCTTCGGTAAAATTGCTGCGGGCACCTCCATCAATATTTTTTATATCAGCATATCCCTGTTGCCTGGCTTTCCGTTTTTCAACCAATAAGCTGTATTTGGCTTCAGCTTCGGCACGGGCAGATAACTGCTCTATATATTGTTTAAGCAGGTTAGTACCTTCAGCAGTGTTGAGGTTTTCAAGTGTAAGTTTGCTCAGATATTCCGGGGCAATTTCAATCAATGCTTTCAATGCTTTCTTTCTATTATCTAAAGTCTGATTGTTATCGTTGGCAACCCTGGTAAGCAGTTCAATTTTTGTTTTTGTTTCTTCAGTTGCCTCGCCTACCCGTTTAGAAAGTTCGGCACCCACGCGCTGAGCTGCTGTTAATTCCTTCGTCTTGCTTAATATTTTATCCAGCGCTAAGCCTACAGCAATTAAGGCGGTAACAATGAGCCCAATGGCATTTGCACTTATTGCCCGGTTAAAAAGCGTCCATGCTGCTGCAGCTCTGGTGATGTTACCTGTTAGTAAATTATACCCCGCTGATAAAAGCAATATTGCAATCCTTCGGGCGGCTAAAATACCATCGGCAACCATGGCCGCTTTTTCCAGCACCCAGGCAGCAGCAGTTAATAATATGTTTTTGGTTAATAAGGCGAATGATACTGCAAGTGCAATAATGGTGAACTTATAGCGCTCAAAAAGTGCAGGCAGATCTTTTAAGGCCTGTATAAATCGTAATGTCGCGTTTGCTGCTGAGGTAAGCAGGTCTTTAAAAACATTGTTTTCCCTTAGTTTGTCGAACTCTTTTCCAATCTTTTCAAGTGTTGCTGCCAGGTCGTTGTTTTGTATACCAAATTCTTTTGTTATGGACGTTCCATCCTGGAATGCAGCGTTTGACAATTGGATCTGATTGCGCAATACCTGAGTATTATTTGCCAGAGTACCCAAAACGCCAATTACCCGGCCGCCATCCAAACCAAGATCCCCCAAAGAAACAGCCAGTTCATTAATACCGTTTGAATTTTTCTTTACCCCTTCCAGCATCCGGATGAGAGCACTCATAAAATCCTTTTCTAACAATGCTTTGAAGTCGCCAACATTCATTCGGGCATATTTGGCAAACTGCGTTGAATCGGACGCCATTTTTATAAAGAGCTTGCTCAATGCGGTGGAAGAAACTTCAGCCGTTTGTCCAAATTGATCAAGGGTAGCACCCAAACCTAAAATTTGCTGAATATTAATGCCTGCCAATGGAGCAACACCGGCCATTCTTTTACTGAAATCAACCATATAATCAGCACCGGCATTGCTGGCTGCACTCAGTTCATTAATAGCACTCCCAATTTTCAAAAGCCCGTTTTCAGTACCAAATAATTCCTCTGTTTTAAATACCTGGCTTATTTTACCAAGGTTTTTCATTATCTCCTCTGTGCCACCGGAAAGATCATCTCCTAAAGCAACACTTATTTGATCTGCGGCCCGAACGAATTCAAGAATATCCTGGGCGCCTTCCTTTCCTAATTTACCAGCAGCCACCGCCATTTCCCTGAGTTTTGAGGCGGATGTTCGGGTATCAATTTTCAGTAGTTCATCATTTAATCCCTTTACAGCTTCTTCTGATAAACCGGTAACCTTTCGGATATCCGAAAATTGTCCACTCAGTTTAGAAAGTCCGGATATAATGCTTTTGATCTGGCTGGTAATGAACTGGAAGCCCAGGTATCCGACTACCACGGTCCCGAAGGACTTAATTTCATCCTTCAATTTGCTCGTAAAAGTTGAAAAGCCCTGCATTCCGGTTTTTACGCTATGTAATCGGGTTTCAACTTGTTTTATAGAGGCATCGAGTTTTTTATATTCGTCACTGAAAGGCGTTACGCTGCCCCGTAAGTTCTTTAAGGTGTTAAGTTCCCTTACAAGTTCCTTTTGGCTTAATGCTGCCAGCCCTATTTGTTTTTTGAGTGCATCCATTGCACCGGTAACCTGACCTAATTCAGCTTTTTTTGAAATATATTCTTTGGTCCCTTTTGTTAGGCCTTGCATTTCAAACTTAATGTCAGCGGCCTTTTTTCGTAGGTTGTTGAGTTCATTTTGCGCCTTATTGCCATTTACGTTAACACTAAGGTTAATGATATCGGTGCGTACACTCATTGGATGATTTTTTGAATTACGATTGCTATTTATTGCCCTTGCAGCATGGCAATTGTCGCGGCTAAAGTAGTTGAGTGTATAGGCGGGAAAAAGGACAAGTAAACAAGTCAGGTAATGCTTTTATGCATGGATCCATAGTGCTGCAGCACGATGGTTATTTAACAAGGAATAGGACACCCGATTAAATGAACTGGTTATGGTTAACGTAACCGGATCCAGCAAAGGGAATGGTCGGAAAAATTCTACGCTTGCAGCCTTCAATATGTGCTGTTAAATACAATTACGGCTCTACGGTCTATGGTCTCCACAGACCACAGTTGCAAAAGGAGGATAGCCAGGGTAAGTTTAATGAGTGTTCAAATTTCAAACATAAAAAAACCGAACATACTATGTATGCCCGGCCAGCCCATCGAAGTCTTCGCATTTCAAATATACGCTTATTATTCAGTCCTAATCTTTTAGGTTTATCACAACTATATAAAGAGGGATGTATGTCAAATTGTATGCAAATGCCGAAAACAAAAAAGGGCTTCATTTTCATGAAACCCTTATCTGTATTGTGTGGGAGCACACGGGTTCGAACCGCGGACCCTCTGCTTGTAAGGCAGATGCTCT
>CAYVEI010000039.1:0-29200 GCA_964450515.1 uncultured Terrimonas sp.
AAGAAGCCATCATCCGCGAAACGCAAAAGGGCTTTCACCTGAAGGTTTGTATTGGTACAGACTCGCAGGTAAAAGGTGCGGAAACGGAGTTTGCAACGGTAATCGTATTCCTTCGTGAAGGGCGTGGCGGCTTTATGTTTATCCACAACGAAAAAACCATCAAGCAATATTCCATCAAGGAGAGGATGCTGGTGGAGGTAGCCAAAAGCATTGAGATCGCTTATGAGCTATGCGACCTGTTTACCGAATTCGATGTTGACATGGAAGTGCATGCCGACATCAATACCAATCCTCATTTTAAAAGCAATGAAGCCCTGCGCGAAGCCATGGGCTATATACTGGGGATGGGGTTCGCATTCAAAGCCAAGCCGGAAGCCTTCGCCAGCAGCAGTTGCGCCAATAAGGTTGTTAATTAGAGGTGAATGGTTACCGTTTCACGTGAGAGGTGAAAAGGCTGTCGTCTCACGTTTTTCGTTTCACAGGGTCAGAAGTGAATGGGGAGCGTGTTTACTACTTACCTCTTACCCCTTACCTGCTGTAAAATCTTCATTCCATTTTTCTATAGTACCCAGTATTTTATCTTTACCCAGTTTTTTAACGGTGCTGGTAACAAAATGCGCAGGCAAAAACTGCCAGGTTTTACGCATAGCATTTAAAAAGGCTTTAATATTTTTACTTACTTCCAGTTGCGTGGTTTTATCGGCCTTGGTAAACACCATACAAAAAGGTACTTCCCATTCGCCCAGGCGGTTCACAAATTCCAGGTCGGCTTTTTGTGGACTGTGCCGGCTGTCTATCAGTACAAACACATTCACTAAGTTTTCTCTTTTGCGCAGGTAATCTTCAATCATTGTGCTCCAGCTTTTGCGTTGCTGCTGCGATACTTTGGCAAAGCCATATCCCGGCAGATCAACAATATACCATTGCGCTTTAGTATTATTTCCACCGGTGCTTATAATATCAAAGTGATTGATCATCTGTGTTTTTCCGGGTGTGCCGGAAGTTTTGGCCAGCTTCTGGTTATTGCACAGCATATTGATCAGTGATGATTTCCCCACATTGCTCCTGCCTATGAAAGCATATTCCGGGCGGTCGGCTTTCGGGCATTGCAAATAACCGGGGCTGCTGATCAGGTAGGAGGCAGATATAATAACCATAGGTGCAAGATACAATGAGAAAAGATAATGCGGAGGCGGGGGAAAAGGTTTCAGGGTGCAACCTGTGCATGACCTGAGACCTGGAACTTGCAACCTGCACCCTCACCCCTTATGTATCTCGCTCGTAAAATGGAACTGTATTGCCGGGTTATTGGCGATCTCTGTATTAAGGAACCATTCACTTTGGGCCAGGTATACTAAATGATCATCTTTGTCTAATACCACATTTGCTGTTTTAAAGCGTATAAAATCTTCTAACTTTTTCCGGTCGCCGGAGGTTATCCAGCAGGCTTTGTAAAAAGGAAGGGTATTAAACTGAACCGATGCGCCATATTCATGCAATAAACGGTACTGGATCACTTCAAACTGCAGGTCGCCTACACATCCAATGATCTTGCGGTTGCCGCCATGCTGTGTAAACAACTGGGCAACGCCTTCATCTGTCAGTTGCAGCAGCCCTTTTTCCAATTGTTTCGTTTTCATCGGGTCTTTATTCACTACTTCTTTAAACAGCTCCGGCGAAAAGCTCGGGATACCTGTAAAATAAAAACCGGCGCCTTCCGTAAGGGTATCCCCTATTTTAAAATTACCGGTGTCAAACAATCCTACTACATCGCCGGGAAAGGCTTCTTCTATTACATCTTTCTGGCGGGCCATAAAGGAATAGGGATTGCTGAAACGGATATCCTTATCCAAGCGAACGTGATGATAATATTTATTGCGTTCAAACCTGCCGGAACAAACCCGTAAAAAAGCAATACGGTCGCGATGCCGGGGGTCCAGGTTCGCATGGATCTTAAATATGAACCCGCTGAATTTTTCTTCTTCAGGACAAACCTCCCTTTCTGATGTTGGGCGGCATAATGGCGCAGGCGCTATGCGGATAAAAGTATCAAGCATTTCTTTAACACCAAAATTATTTACCGCGCTTCCAAAAAACACCGGCGCTGTTTTAGCCCGGAGGTAGTCCTGCGCATTCATATCACCGTATACACCGTCAATCAGCTCAACATCTTCCCGCAATTGTGCAGCATTTCTTTCGCCTATTTTTTCAACCAGCACTGGGGTTGAAAGATCGGTTATATGCTCCATGTCTTCCTCGCTGGTTTTGGTATGCGGAGCAAACAACAACAGGTTTTTTTGAAAAAGATTATAAACGCCTTTAAATTCCTTCCCGCTGTTAATGGGCCAGGTCATGGGATGCAACTGCAAATGCAGCTCCTTTTCTATTTCTTCAAGCAAATCAAAGGGCAGCTTGCCATCCCTGTCCATTTTATTAATGAACACAATTACAGGTGTATCGCGCATGCGGCAAACTTCCATCAGCCTGCGGGTTTGCTCTTCCACTCCGTTCACGCTGTCTATAACCAGTATTACACTGTCTACCGCGGTAAGGGTTCTGTAAGTATCTTCGGCAAAATCTTTATGACCGGGTGTGTCTAACAGGTTAATCAGGTTGCCCCTGTATTCAAAGGTCATTACACTCGTTGCCACAGATATGCCACGCTGCTTTTCAATTTCCATGAAATCGCTGGTGGCATGCTTTTTTATTTTATTGCTTTTAACGGCTCCCGCTGTTTGAATAGCGCCTCCAAAAAGCAACAGCTTTTCGGTTAAGGTAGTTTTACCGGCATCGGGGTGAGAGATGATGGCAAAGGTTTTACGCTTGCTGATTTCTGCTGTATATTTCATCGGGGCGCAAAGGTAAGGATATGTGATTTATTGTCCTACCAGAAACAGGGCATTGCAGAACATTAGTTTACCATTTTGCCAAAAGTTCCTGAACAGCACATCATCTGCCATGTATACAATATTCCCGCGGTCTATATCCTGTACGCCGTATATCAAACCGTCATTCAGCTTCTTTTTTAATTCCGAACCCACAAAGCCCGCTACCAGGTTATCTTTTTTAATAACCCCTACATTCCAGCCGTCGTTAATGAATTCATACACATGGTCGTCTATTTTAAGTGTGTAATAATAACCGGGATAGCCAAACGCCAGGGGATGGCTATTATCTAACTGTACTTTATAAATAGACCCCGGCGTGGAAGAAGAAATGAATTCCCTGTCATGATCGCCAAATTTTTTCAATGCAGCATACATATCCTTCTTATCCGTATCGTCATCATCTTTTTTAAACTTTATTCCGGCTTCCTCCAGCCCGGCTAACTGGGCCACCGCGTTTTCCATGGCAATGAGCCTGCCACCCCTGCTGATCCAGCTTTTCAAGTCGGAAAAATCCTTATTATTACTCAAAAAGGAATACCTGCCGTTGGGCAGGATCAAAACATCAATATCGTTCCAGTTCGCGCGGTTCAAATCGCCTGAATTGATAAGCGTAACCGGGTAATTCAATTCCCTTTCCATAAAGAACCAAACTTCACCCGCAGCATTGGCGTTCACCCCTTCACCGGTAACCAGCGCAATTCTGGGGGCTTTCATATATTTTACATTTTCACTGCCAAAATCATATCCTTTATCTACAAAGCCGCTGCTCACCGGGTATGCTTTCAGGCTTTGCTGATTGCAGCACTCCGCTACCAGCTCCCATAAATGACCGGATAGAGCTCCGTTTGATGTTTTTAATACGATGATGGCCCCCGCTTTAAAACTTGTACCGCTTACCTCAAAACCGGCGGTGGCAAAGCGTAGCTTCACTCCCTTTTGCATAAGCTGGGCCGCAGCTTTAGCGCTTTGCACCCCTTCCCACGGAATAACATAGCCATAAGTACTAACGGCGGTATGCTGAGCAGGCTGATCTTTCAGGTAGCTGCCGGTAATGCTGATCTTTTCTTTAACGGCGTAGGCGGTTACACCATACACATAAGGAAGTGCCCAGGCCGTAATATCATAGGTGGCCGAATCAACTAATTTCGACCGGGGTTCAAACAGCACGCTTAATAAGGTAGATTTAGGCTGTGCATTACTTATAACCATATCGCCTTCTGCTATGGTAAATGCTTCTTCCTTACCGGTGAAATAATTATACCCCTTTGTGCTTCCCTTAGTCGATCCGTACTGGATATTGTTTTTGTCTAAAAGCCCCGTTAATGCTGCCATACGCTGCGCGTTGCCTTCTTCTTTCTTAATTACATACGTTTTATACGTGCCGGTTCCCGTTGAAACGGCATCATTAAAAAATTTCCTGAACTCCCGGATCAGCCTGTCTGAGTTTTGTGATGCGGTTTCAATAGTGCTCAGCGCTGTGATATAGTGATGCATGAGCCTGTCGGTAAGGGTAAGGGTATCTCCTTCCTTTTTATAAACGCCCAGTCCGGAAGCGGGTCCCCCACCCTGCTCGTAGGTCATGCCTATGGCGCCGTTGTAAATCGGGTAGGTATCGCCGTAAGAAGGATAATACAGATCAAAAATCTCTTTGGTAAAGAAAAGCCAGCCCTTCGCATCAAAGTATGCAGCGTTATTTTTACCTATAGTTACCTGAAAATCTCTTTGCCATGGCGTAATTGCTTCATGATAAGGCTGTGCTGCCGGGGCAAAATAATAAGGAGCATTAATGCCCTGCTCATGATAATCTGCATGTATTTGCGGAAACCATTGCTGGTATAGCTTCATCCTTTGTTGCGACTCCAACTGTATTTGCCAGGCCCAGTCGCGGTTAAGATCAAAATTATAATGGTTGGTGCGCCCTCCCGGCCATGGTTCACGCCGTTCCCTGGCATCTAAACGCGGGTTATAATTTTTGCCCACTATGCTGTTATACCAGTTCACATAGCGGTCACGTCCGTCGGGATTGACGCAGGGATCAATTACAACAACCGTATGCTTTAACCATTCTTTTATTTTGGCATTGGAGGGATTTACCAGCTCATATAAGGTAAGCATCGCTGCCTCGGAAGAAGACGCTTCATTGCCATGCACATTATAGCTCAGCCACACAATAACCGGTGTATTTTCTACCGGGGCTGCTTTATCCGTTGCCATATTGGCCAGGCGCAGGTTATTTTTGCGGATATTTTCGAGCTGATGCATATTTTCCTCCGATGAAATAAAAGCCGCTATCAATGGGCGACCTTCATAGGTTTGCCCGTAGACCTGCAGCTTCACCATAGCCGGCAAGCCTGCCGCTATATGATTAAAATAGTTAACGATCTTAAAGTGAGGCGTGTATTGCGTTCCGGGCTTGTAGCCTAAAAAAGTTTCGGGTGATTGTACCTGTGCAGATACAAACATCCAGCCTGCAACAAGCAGTAATAAAAAACCGGACCTTTTTTTCATGAAGCTTTTATTTGATACGGCAATTTAAGAAACCATCGGGCATAAACCACGGAATGAGCTGCACATACCATCAAAATTCTTTTAGTAACTTCCCGTTCTTAAAAACTTTCCGATGAAATATGCGTCCATTTTTGCTTTTGCGTTAGCGGGAACGGTTTGTTTTGAAACAGCGTGTAAAAACCAGGCAGTTAGCACCTTAAGCCCTTTTGCTTATCAAATTCAAAAAGAGACCACAGGCTCCAATGGAGCCGTTGTTTCGGCGCATCCGCTTGCCAGCAAAGCAGGAATAATGATACTGCAGAAGGGCGGAAATGCAATAGACGCCGCTATAGCCACACAGCTTGCCCTGGCTGTTGTATATCCCGGTGCAGGCAACCTTGGGGGCGGAGGGTTTATGGTGGCGCGGCTCAGGGATGAACAGATCGTGGCTATTGACTACAGGGAAAAAGCTCCCGCTGCTGCCACACGGGATATGTATCTCGACAGTGCAGGCAATCCTGTTATGCGCCTTAGCCAGTACGGGCATTTATCTGCCGGCGTTCCGGGTACCGTGGCAGGGTTGTTTGCTTCAATGAAATATGCAGCGCTTCCCTTCGGGCAACTCGTACAGCCTGCTATTGATTTGGCCGAAAGGGGTTTTGCCATAACGGCCGGAGAAGCCGCTTCACTGAACCATACGCAGGAAGAATTCCGGCAATACAATACATCTGAAATTGCTTTTATAAAGCAGGGGGGATGGAAGGCCGGCGATACGCTGGTGCAAACCGATCTTTCCGAAACATTAAAACGCATACGCGATAAAGGACAGAGTGGTTTTTATGAAGGAGAAACGGCAAGGCTTATTGTTTCGGAAATGAAAAAGGCCAATGGTATCATTTCTTTAGATGATCTGAAAAATTATGAAGCAAAAGAGCGGCAGCCGGTTGAATTCAATTATAAGGGGTATACCATTGTATCTATGCCCCTCCCCAGCAGTGGTGGCATTATTTTGCAGCAATGCCTGAAAATGATTGAGCAGCGGGATATCGGCAAAATGGGTTTTCATTCGCCACAGGCCGTGCAGCTTATGACCGAAGCAGAAAGAAGGGCTTATGCAGACAGAGCCGAATTTATGGGCGATGAAGACTTTGTAAAAGTGCCTGTTACCACCTTAACGAACGATGCTTACCTGCAGGAAAGAATGGCCGATTATGTACCAGGCAAGGCAGGCAGCAGTGAAGGGGTGCACGCCGGGAAGCTGCTTCCCGAAAGCGAGGAAACAACCCATCTTTCCATTGCAGATAAGTGGGGAAACCTGGTGGCGGTTACCACTACACTCAATGGCTCCTATGGCAGCAAAACGGTAGTAAGCGGCGCGGGTTTTTTATTGAACAATGAAATGGACGACTTTAGCGTAAAGCCGGGTGTGCCCAATATGTACGGCGCCCTGGGAACAGAAGCCAATGCCATTGAGCCCAATAAAAGAATGCTGAGCTCTATGACCCCAACGATCGTACTCAAAGATAAAGCACCTTACCTGGTAGCAGGCACGCCGGGCGGCACCACCATCCCTACTTCCGTATTTCAAACTATTGTAAATATCATTGATTTCGGGTTGAGCGCTGCCGATGCGGTAAACATGCCTAAATTTCACCACCAGTGGATGCCCGACGAGCTATTTGTTGAAAAAGATTTTCCTGCAGCGGTAGCAGATTCTTTACAGGCAATGGGCTATGCCATAAGCCGGAGAGGTAATATCGGAAGAACGGAACTGATTAAAATAGAAAAAAGTAAAACCGGCAGGCGATATACTTTTGAAGCTGTTGCTGATAAACGGGGTGATGATTCGGCAGAGGGTTATTAAGAGATAAGAGATTAAAAGCAGTAGTAAAATGCAGCAGAAATGAGCGTGGGTGCATCTCAAATTTTCGCTTTGCATATTTTCCGGCACGTGAAACACGTGCAATGTAAAATCATCTCAGCATAAATACTTGCTGCTGCATGGTGAAATAATAACACCTATGACCATACAAAATGGTCATAGGTGCGCGCCGGATCCGGCTAATTATTTATGATCCGAACAATCCTTTTACTTTGTCCATTAAACCGCCGCCGCTGTTCCCGCCTTTATTGAACAGCAATAACAGATCCTGCAGATCGGTATCGCCATCACCATCAAGGTCGAGCGCGCCGCCTTTTACTTTTGAAAGCAAACCCTGCAGGTTAAGCCCTGATGTTTTTCCGCCGGAAAGACTATTGAACAGGCTTTGAATGTCGAAGCTGCTGTCGTTAGCATCGTTTGTTTTTTGCACCAGGCTGCTTAAAACACCGGGTACCACACTGCCGGCAATATTCCCTGCAGACTGGTTATCCAGGCCAAACTTATCCATAAGATTCTGAACAAAACCACCTGAAATTTGGCGGGTAACCTGGCTGTTTTCCACTCCTTCACCCTGGCCGCCGAACATTTTTAAAACATCTTTCAGTCCGCCCTGCGAAAGTAATCCCTGCAAACCGCCGGTAATGGAGCTGGATGCTTCAGCGATCACTTCATCATTTTTTTCATTCGGAATAGCCGGGTTGCTTACAATAGCGTCTCCCGCGTATTGTTTTACAAGATTCAAAAGATTGTCTAACATAATTGTTGGTTTTGTTATTTAAGTTAGTCTTTTTAAATGAAAGGTTGCTTTAATGAAAAGATATTTCCATCTTTTCTCCATTATTCCGTTCCCATAAGTGTTTTTTTGCCCGGAAAACTCCAAATAAAAAATAATTTGATTGATAGTAGCCATTCAAACCGGTTGTAATTTTAAGGTGCTTAATTCATTCTAATACTAATATTATGGATACTACCGGCAGCGTTTTCCTGCAATCTGCCATAAAGCGGGTAAACTATTATAAACAACTTGGCGAGCGTACTTTTGATCAGTTGGTAGAAAAGGATTTTTATTTTCAGCCTAATGGCGTATCCAACAGCCTGGCGGTTATTATACAGCATATGAGCGGGAACATGCTGAGCAGATGGACTAATTTTTTAACCGAAGACGGCGAAAAAAGCCGGCGTAACCGGGATACGGAATTTGAAAACCAGCATTATTCCAAGCAACAGCTAATGGAGCGATGGGAAAAAGGATGGCATTGTTTTACCGGAGCATTAGAAAACTTACAGGATCATGATCTTTTAAAAACAGTTTATATCCGTAAAGAGCCGCTGCTTGTAATAGATGCTATTAACCGGCAACTGGCGCATTACCCCTACCATACAGGGCAGATTATCTATATTGGAAAAATCATTAAGGGTGCCGGATGGAAAAGCCTTTCCATTGAAAAAAATAAATCAGAAGATTATAATGCAATGATGGCCCGAAAAATCTGAACCCAGCGGTGCAACTTATATAGTACAAATTACATCTATATCCCTACATTTGCGCTCTAATTTCAGGTTCGGCCTTTATGAAGCTTACATTCAGTATTTACACCGTTCTTCTTTTCTTTACCATCTGCGTCCGTGCCCAGGTTTCGTATGGCCTGCTCGGAGGAATACAACAAACGAATGCCCGCGTTAAAATACCAGACGGCCCCTCAATCAGGGCTACCGCGGGATACGGGTTTCATGCAGGGGGTACGCTAAAAGCCGGGTTTGATAAAAATATATACTTTTCGCCGGGATTGCTCTACAGCCTTAAAGGGTTTACTGTACATTTTAATAATATGCTGCAGGACTCTGTAACCTCTTCTAAGCTGCAGATACATTATATAGAGATCCCTTTACTATTGCAGTTTGATACCCGGGCAGACGGCAATGGTCTTTTCTTTTTATTCGGTCCCTCGGCATCGGTAGCTATTACAGGAAAGGAGAAAAGAACATTTTTAAATAATAGTGAAAATAAGCGTTCCATGCGGTTTGCCAATACGGCTTACGGGCGCTTTGAAATGAACCTGGTGGCCAAAGCGGGGTATTATTTTAAAAATAATATGCTGATCACCGCTGGCTACAGCTATGGATTGGGAAGCATTATCAATGATGATTATTATGCAAGAATCGTTCCGCGAATGATTACCCTGAGCGCCGGCTATTTTCTCAGAAAGAAGTAGCTGCACAGGGCAAAAGCAGCAAAACACAGGGCCAGGCGTAATTTAACCTAAGACAACCCCCTTATTGCCGGACCGGGAATGTTTCAGAAATGCAAATTTTCATGCTTCCTGCCGGTATTGAATTTGCACATCGAAAGGGTTTGCCTATTTTTACAGATCAATTTCCCAGCCTGAAAACTACGCGTAAAATATTAAAGATCGTATTCCTGTCATTGCTCTTCCTGGTTGTAATGACGGCCATACTGGTTAACAGCGCACCCGTGCAAAACTGGCTGGTAAAAGCGGTTACACACAGGCTCTCAAAAGACCTCAATACTAAAGTGGCCATCCGGCATGTTAACTTCGCACTTTTTAATAAAATGAACCTTGAGGGGGTGTATATTGAAGACCGGCAAAAAGACACGCTTTTGTATGCGGGAAAGATAATGGTGAATATTACCGACTGGTTTTTTTTCAACGACGAGGCAGAGCTTAAATATATAGGAGTGGAAGATGCAACCATTCATTTGCACCGGACAGACAGCGTATGGAATTACCAGTTCCTGGCAGATTATTTTTCATCGCCGCCTTCTGCCCGGGATAAAAAGCAAATTACCCTGTTATTAAAAGAAATATCGCTTAAAAATATTCATGTAAAGCGCAGCGATGAATGGCGCGGGCAGGATATGGAGCTTGGTCTGCAGCAACTCGCCTTAAAGGCAGATGAAATTAATTTCACAAAAAAAACAGTTAACATCACGGCCCTCGAACTTGATGAACCCGTTTTTACTATATATGATTATGCAGGACGGCGCCCTAAGCTACCGGTATCCACAGCCAGTAACATACCGGACAGTGTTGCAACGCCTTTCAACGCCGGGGGATGGAAATTGCTCATTAATGAACTAACACTGAATAATGGCGTATTTAAAAGCAACAGGGATGTGGAGCGTAAAACATACGATTATTTTGATGCCAGCCGTATTCATTTCTACGCCATTAACGGGGCGTTCAAAAAAGTAGCGTTACTTCAGGACACCCTGTTTGCCAATATAAGCCTCAGTACAAAAGAAAGATCAGGCTTCGCGGTTAAATCGCTTACGGCTGCATTCAGGATGCAGCCTGGCGCTATGATATTCGACAGCCTCGATATCAGAACGCCATACAGCCACCTTACCCGTTATTACGCCATGCGGTATAATGATTTTAACGATGACATGAGCGATTTTATCAGCAATGTACAATTAGAAGGCCGCTTTAAGAACAGTACCCTGCACAGCAAAGACATTGCCTTTTTTGCACCGGAGCTTAAAACCTGGAACCGGCAAATAAGAATGGCGGGAGATATTAAAGGCACTATAGATCATTTGAATGCAAAAAATTTCATTGTTGAGTCGGGAAAAGACACTTACCTCAACGGTAATATTAAAATGACAGGGCTGCCCGATATGGATTTTACTTATATTGATTTTAAAGCCAATGCCTTTCGCACTACCTATGCCGACCTGTCTGCCATTTTCCCGGATATGAAAAAGATCACGGATCCCCGCCTCAGCGAAATCAGGTATATCGGGTTCAAAGGAAACTTTACGGGCCTCCTGCGCAACTTCGTTACTTCTGGTACTATTCAAACCAACCTGGGTGTTATTACTTCCGACCTGAATATGAAATTTCCCGCTAAAGGAAATGCAGCTTATTCCGGGAAAATATCAGCAGCTAATTTTGATATGGGCACTTTCCTGGGCGTGAACAGCCTGGGAACGGTTTCTTTTAACGGAAATGTGAAGGGAAGCGGCTTCAGCGCTCAAACATTAAATGCAAACCTGGATGGCATATTCTCTCATTTGCAGTACAATGATTACGATTACGAAAATATTATAGTGAACGGGCACATGGATAAAAAACTTTTCCGCGGTGCTGTTCATGTAAACGACCCCAATGTAATTATTGCGCTTGATGGCGATATTGATTTCAATACCAACAGACCTGAATTTAATTTCTTTGCCGATATACAAAGAAGCAATTTAAAAATGATGGGGTTTGCCAAAGAAGACGTAAATGTAATAGGCAAATTTGACATGAATTTTAACGGAGACGATATTGATAATTTTTTGGGTACCGTTTCACTGTATGATGTTGCCGTTACCAAAGCCAATCAAACTTTTGTTTTCGATACGCTTACCTTAAGCTCACAGTTAATAGACCGGCAAAAGATACTGCAACTGCGCAATACCGAGGCTTCTGCAATTTTGATAGGCGATTTTACGATTCGTGAGCTACCCGAAGCGGTTAAGCAATTCCTGAATAAATATTATCCTGCTTATATACCTCCGCCAAAAAAAGTGATAAAAGATCAGAACTTTCTTTTTCAGTTAGATGTTAAAAACATAGACCAGTACCTGTCGCTGATCCATCCTGCGTTAAAGGGGTTTAACAACAGTACCATTGTGGGTTCTCTTAATTCGGCAACCAATCTTATGGCTATCAGCACAATGATCCCCTATGCTGCATACAAAAACCTGGCCGTTCAGGATTTCCGGCTAACGGGCTTAGGTAATATGGACAGTTTGAAATTAACCGGCATTATCGGCAATACCATTATAAATGACAGCCTTCAGTTTCCCGGAAGTAAAATATCCATTGCCTCAAGTAATAACGTTTCGCAGCTTAACATCAGCACTGCCGCAACACAAACCATCAATGATGCACGGCTTTCTGCGCAGATCACGAACCTGCAGGATGGTATAAAAATACATTTTGATCCGTCGAGCATTGTACTGAACGAAAAAACATGGAAAATAGATGAAGGAGGAGAGCTAACGCTGAGCCGTTCTTATATTGACGCCAGGAATATAAAATTCAGTAACGGCGACCAGGAAATTGCCGTGGTAAGCAAACATTCCGATGTGGGCACATGGGATGATGTTATTGTTGAAATGAAAAAAGTAAATATTGGCGATTTCATGCCCTTCATCGTAAAAGAGCCCCGGATGGAAGGCATTGTGTCGGGCACGGTTACTATTGAAGACGCTTTTCGCGATATGTATATATCCTCCGAACTCAATGCCGAACAGTTCAGGCTGGAAAATGATTCCATCGGAAAGATCGCTATTACCGGCGCCTGGGACAACGGGAACAGGAAAGCAACATACGAGGCGATATCTGACAACAAAAACTACAGGTTCAGTATTGCAGGCTCCTATGAAATGGTAGATTCCCTGCATCAGCAAATCAATGCCAACGCCAATTTCGATTATACCAATATTCACTTCCTGGAAAAATACCTGGGCTCCATCTTTGGCAACATGAAAGGCTTTGCCACGGGCAACCTGCGTATGAAAGGCGATATTAACAAACCGGAATATACAGGTACCATTGATGTAAAAAACGCAGGGCTTAAGGTATTGTACACACAATGTTATTATACTTTTGACAGTGCCCGGATTGTTTTTACCCCGGGTAAAATAGACTTTGGTACCATTTCCCTGCACGATACCCTTCCTCAGAACGGGAAAAACGCGCCCAATACAGCCCAGCTTACCGGAGATTTACAGCATGCTAATTTCAACAATTTTGTATACAACATATCCATTAATACCAACCGTTTATTACTGCTCAATACCACCAGGTCCGATAATAGTTTATTTTACGGGAAAGCCATTGGCAAAGCCAATTTCAGGTTCAGGGGGCCGGAGGAAGATATGAGAATGACCATTACCGGTGAGCCGGTTGACAGCTCCAGCATCTATATTACATCGTCGTCGTCTAAAGAAAGCGGGAGCGCAGATTATATTATCTGGAAGCAATACGGACGCGAAATGAATGTTGACGACTTAGGCGGCGATGCTTCCCAGCTCAATATTGACCTGAACCTTACTGCCAATAATTATACCCGCATGTTTATGGTACTTGATGAAGTAACCGGCGATATTATAGAAGCAACGGGCAGCGGCACATTAAAAATGCACACGGGCTCCAGTTCCCCGTTTACGATCAACGGCAAGTATACGATAGACAGGGGATACTACCGCTTCAGCTTCCAGGAGATATTTAAAAAGCCTTTTGTGCTATTACCCAATGAAGGAAGCTATATACGGTGGGACGGCGATCCTAACCAGGCTGAAATCAATTTAAAAGCAAAATACATAGCCAATGATGTAAAGCTCAGTTCATTGTATGCCGAACAGGGACAAACCACAGACCCGGAACTAAGCAGGTTAAAAAGCGAACGAACAGACATAGATGTGCTTTGCACGCTGAAGGGCTCATTAGGCAAACCCGATATCTACTTTGACATAGCCCTTGCCGCCAACAGCGACGTAAAAAACAGCCAGCGTTTGCTCGGCGATTTGCAGCGTATCAATAACGATGATAATGAAAAGAATAAACAGGTGGCCTACCTGATCGTATTCAGGAGTTTCGCGCCCATTGGACAGTATAATGTGCTGCAAACCGATGCCACTACTTTTGCCTTCAATACCATTTCCGAATATATTTCGGGATACCTTACCAGCTCGCTTAAAACCCTGTTGTATGGCATTTTTAAAGACCCAACACTGAGTGTAAACTTTAATTATACAAGAGCCTCTATTGATCCTACCGGCACTTCTTCCGGCAATACCGTAAACCTTACACGCGATAATATCAGTCTTCAGTTCATTAAATCCCTGCTGAACGATAAACTGGTCATTACTTTTGGAAGCGATTTTAATTTCGTAAGCAGCGGCTCCCAACCCGCATTAACAGAGAGTACCAATTTTCTTTTCCTGCCCGATATTACCGCGGAATATAAAATTACACCCGACGGAAAATTCAGGGTAAGCTGCTTCTACAGAAGTAATTTTGATGCCTTATCTACCACGGGTAAAAGAAACCGGGCAGGCGGCAGCATTTCGTTCAGAACAGAGTTCGATTCCGAACGCATCAGAAGAAAAAAAATGGAAATGAAAGAAAAGGAGCCAGATAAAGAAAGCGATTCAACAGTGGTGAGGCTCAATTAAAGGAAGGAGCTATAGAAATTTTATTTCTGCTTCCCGCTCTTTCTTCTCTGCCTTTATTTTGTTATTCTCCTCAAGGCTTTCTTTGTGCATGAACAACCCGTAGGATGCCACCAAAACGGAAATGATAACAGACAAATGATAGATCAGGAAACTGTCCTGCAGGTCGCTTTGATCGGGGATTATATAGCTGAAAATAAAAGTAACAACAGATATGCCATATTCAAACAGCAGAGCATAATAAATGAACTGCAGGGTATACGCAGTGTTATTATGTTTTATCCCTTTAATATAATGCACAATAATCCATATAATATACATCAGGATAATGACCAGCCCCCCGCCAACCATTAATATTTCAGCAAAGGGCTGCAAACGGGTGATCAGGGTTAACAGCAGCACTGCACACAAAAAAGCCGGTAACATTTTTTTAATGCTTTCCTGTATGGTTTCCACCTGAACGGTTTTATAAAGAATGAATAACATAAAGGGCGCATCGGCAAGGTTAAATACCCGTTCTGTAACAATCATTAAACGGCTGCCTGTAAATGCTTCGCTCATGAACAGCAAATTAACAGTGCCTGACAGCATCCAGTATACCGCAAACCATACAAATGCCTGGTATTTTACCAGTCGCTTTACCATTAAAACAAAAAAGGGTATGAAAAAGGAAACGGCTGCTATGGCAGCAATAATCTGATATATATAGGGTGCGTTTTTCACTGTTTACAGGGTTAACATATAAGCGATAAAAATTATCCTTTATTGTTGTTTTATATTATTGTAGCGTTTTTACCCGAGGATCAGATTGCAGGAATTACTGTTCAGCAAACCGAAAGCATTAGGTAATGTATTGATTACAAGTCATTTCATTTTAAAAAGCCGGCTATCCGCCCGGGGAAAACAGGCATATTAACATAAAGCAAATGCGCAGGTTCAAGGGGTTTAAAATCTCACCAAACCCACATAGCCGAATGCTGTACGCTGTTAACTTTGCCCCAAACTACACGCATGGCAATATTAATTACAGGCGCTACAGGGTATATTGGTTCAAAGCTTACCGCGCAACTCGCACAGCAGGGTAACATTATTCATCTTTTATGCAGAACCACACCCACCCTGCCTGAATTTCAAAAAGTCAATATAAAGATTTTCAAGGGCGACATTACGAATCCCGAGTCGCTTAAACCGGCATTGGAGCATGTAGACCGGGTTTATCACCTGGCTGCATATGCGAGGCTTTGGGCTAAAGACGCCTCCGTATTTCAAACACTTAATGTACAGGGAACGGAAAATGTGCTGGCAGCGGCAAAAGCAGCGGGAGTATCAAAAATTGTTTATACTTCAACTGCCGGTGTAATTGGGCCATCAAAAGAGAAGCCCATGACGGAAACCGATCCGCGCATCACCGGTTTTTTTAACTTGTATGAATCAACGAAAAGTGCCGCGGAAGCGGTGGCGATGGATTATGCAAAACAGGGACTGGCTGTTTGTATTCTTAATCCGTCAAGAATATACGGGCCCGGATACGATACGGGCAGCAATCCCGTAACCAAAATCGTTGAATTGTATATGAAGGGAAAATGGAAAGTAATACCCGGTAACGGCAATGATACAGGTTCTTATCCTTTTATTGATGATGTGGTAGACGGGCATATCAGGGCTATGGAAAAAGGCCGGAGCGGGGAGCGCTATATTTTGGGAGGAGTGAATGCAACGTTTAATGATTTAATGGCGCTCATAAAAAAATATAGCGGTGTTGAAAAGCAATTACGCCATGTTCCCTTCTTTGTGCTGACTGCGCTCAGCCACGCGATGCTCTGGAATGCAAAGATTACGGGCAAGTATCCGATGATCACCCCCGACTGGGTGGCAAAATATAAATATCACTGGGCTTTAGACAGCAGCAAAGCCGTGAACGAACTGGGCTACAGGATAAGACCGCTTGAAGAGGGTATACAGGAAACGGTGGAATGGATAAAGCAAAACAGAAAATAAAATGATCGCCGGAATTGCCAGGGAGAGAGATAACCTTTTACCCTGAAATGAATAAATATTGTATTTTTTATTTTAAATTTGCCCGAGTCCCTACGCTACCCCTGGGAATGCTAGTTTTAAAAAACCTGGCTATGGGTACCGATACTTTAAAAGGAAGAAAACCTTATTTTACAAAAGAAGAAAAAGATGTTTTTCAGCAGCTCCGGACAGAAGCAACAAAAATTGTAACCGCTCTGGAGCCCGCAAGAAGAAATGAAATTTTGTTCAAAGCCTTTCTCTTTCCCTTTTTTTACTTTCTTTCATGGACTTTAGCTTTGCTCTACGGCACAAATCCGTGGATGTTGTTTGGCACTTACTTTTTTATGGGTATTGCTATAGTGCTGAATTATCTTAATGTGATTCATGACAGCGTGCATCATACTATTTTTACCAGCCGCCGCATGAACGATATGTATACTTACCTCTTTGATATCATGGGCGCCAATAGCTTTATCTGGAAAACACGCCATATCCGTTATCACCACAACTATCCCAATGTAGACGGATGGGATACAGATATAGATCAAAGCGCGCTGGTACGAATAGTGCCGCATGCTAAGTTTTCCCCCATGCATAAATACCAGCACATCTATCTTCCCTTTATTTACCCGCTGTTTTTATTTAACTGGTTACTCGTTCGCGATTTTAAGGACTTCTTCAGCAAAAAAAGAACCGTGCAAAAGCTCATAACCATTCCCCGGGCAGAGTACATAAAGCTATTTTCATTTAAAATATTTTTTCTGTTTTACTTAGTCATCCTTCCTAAGATCGTTTTAGATGTTTCATGGCTGATGATCATTGGTGCATTTTGTTTGCTGATTTTTTCTGCCAGCGTTTTTGCACTCATCGTATTGCTTCCTCCCCATGCCAATACGGAATCTGAGTTTCCTGTTCCGGACAGTCAGAAGAAGTTACCCTATGGCTGGATGCTTCATATGCTTAAAACAACAAACGATGTGAATGGTGAAAGCTGGTTTACCCGCTTTGTAATGGGCAACTATAATTATCATATTGTACATCATCTTTTTCCCAATATCCATCATGCCTATTATCCTGAGATCACGCAGGCACTGAAGCGGTTGTCGGATCAGTACGGCCTTCCTTACAGGAGTTACCCGTTGCTTACCTCCTTAAGCAACCATTACCTGCTGCTCAGGCAAAACAGGGCCGAATTTGATCTTTGGGAGGAATCTATGTAAACAAAACCCATTGCGGCCATAAAATTACGTGGTTGTTAACCCAGCCTATTTTACACAACCGTTTGATTTAATTTTGCTCAATTAAGTATTGTAATTTGTGCGAAAGCAATCTTCATGAATCTTGCATGGGAAAATCAAACCGCAATTGTTACCGGCGCTGCTTCAGGCCTGGGCCTGGCAATTGCCGAAAGGCTGTCGGAGCGAAAAGTAAAACTGGCGCTATTCGATAAGGAAGAGGAAAAATTACGCGCTGCTGCCCGCCGGCTGAAATATGAAAATGAAATATTCGTGTTAGACATTACCAACGAAAACGCGGTACGGGCGGCTGTTGATGGTACCGTGAAGCAATTTGGGAAAATACATATCCTTGTTAACAGTGCCGGTATTACAGGAGAAACCCATATTAAAAGCCACGAAGTTTCCACCACCAATCTTCAAATGGTTTTTTCGGTAAACTTTATGGGCAGCTTTTTTACCTCAAAATATGCGCTGCCTCATATGCTTCAAAATAATTATGGCCGTATTCTGCATATTGCTTCCATTGCCGGGAAGGAAGGAAATGCCGGCATGCTGGCTTATTCCGCATCAAAGGCTGCTGTAATTGGCATGACCAAGGTACAGGGCAAAGAATATGCAGCAACCAATATTACTATAAACGCATTAGCCCCTGCCGTTATCAGAACCGCATTAGTAGATGCCATGCCGGAAGAACAGGTGAAATACATGACAGACAAAATACCGATGCAACGGTGCGGAACCTTAGATGAAGCCGCGGATATGGCATGTTTTATAGTATCTTCCCAAAATAGTTTTAGCACCGGTTTTACTTTCGACCTGTCTGGCGGAAGGGCCACTTATTAATTATCTTTAAACCCATACAATGAGCGATACACAATTAAATGCTGCTGAAATCAAGATCGGCGTAGTAGGGCTGGGGTTAATGGGCTGCAGTATCACAACCTGCCTCCTCATGGCGGGTCACCCGGTAGTGGCGGTAGCCCCTGTTTCCATTGATCTTACATTTGCCCTTAAGCGTATTACAAAACACCTGCAAAGGTCGCGCAGGGAGAAGCTGGTTACCCACGCGCCGGATTTTTATTTGCAGCACCTTAGCATAACAGAAGATTATGATCAATTGCAGGGATGTGCATTGGTTATTGAATGCACACTGGAGAACCTGGATATAAAAAAGCTGGTATACAGCAAAATTGAAGCGGTTATAAACCAGAACGCATTGCTGGCCAGTAACACATCGGCTATTCCTATAAGTATACTGCAGCAGCAAACCTCCCATCCCTCAAGATTCTTTGGTTTGCACTGGGCCGAACCATCGCACACTACCCGTTTTCTGGAAGTGATATGCGGTAATGAAAGCGATATCACAAAAGGTGAATATTTATATGAACTAGCTCACCTGTGGGGCAAAGAACCCACATTGGTACGCAAAGATATCCGCGGCTTTATTACCAACCGGATCATGTATGCCATGTACCGGGAAGCCATATCGCTGGTAGAGCAGGGATATGCAACCGTGGAAGATGTAGACCGGGCCTGCCGGAACAACGCCGGCTACTGGATGACCTTAGTAGGTGTTTTTCGCTGGATGGATCTTACCGGCGTACCTGCTTATCATACCGTAATGAAAGACCTGTTCCCTACTTTGAATAACAGCATGGAGGTACCAAAGCTTATTGATGATATTGTAAAAAATGGCGGAAGAGGAACCGCCAATGCACATGGCTTTCACCGGTACACGCCCGAGGAGGCGAAATTGTGGGAAGAAACCTTCACTGCTTTCAGCTATGATATCAGGAAGCTTGCTTTAAAATATCCCGAAGATGTAGTGAAAAAAAAGCTGAAAACAGTTCAAAAGAAAAATGCCAGGCTTAAAACTTAATACTTACCACTTACCACTATGTTTATCATTGATGCCCATCTCGATCTTTCCATGAATGCCCTGGAATGGAACAGGGATCTGAAACAAACCGTTGCTGCTATACGGCAACGCGAAAAAAACATGACAGATAAACCCGACCGTGGCAAAGGAATGGTATCCCTCGCCGAATTACGCAGGGGCAGGATTGGTTTAGTAGTAGCTACCATGATCGCAAGATTTGTAGATGTAAACAGCACACTGGCCGGCTGGCACTCTCCGGAACAGGCCTGGGCGCAAACACAAGGGCAAAGGGCATGGTATAAGGCTATGGAAGACAGCGGAGAGATGGCACAGATCAGCAATGCAGATGCGTTGAATAAACATATTCAATTATGGAATGATACCGCGATACCCGACCATACCAAACCGGTAGGGTATATTTTAAGCCTCGAAGGCGCAGATTCATTGGTTAACCTTTCCTACCTCGAAAGATCATATCAGTACGGCTTAAGAGCCCTTGGCCCCGCGCATTACGGGCCAGGGCGATACGCTCCCGGCACCGGTATGGAAGGACCCCTTACCAAAGCCGGCGTGGAGCTGGTTAAAGAAATGGATCAATTGAATATGATCCTCGATGTAACGCATTTAACCGATGAAGCTTTTACGCAGGCGGTTGATTTATATAAAGGCCCGGTATGGGCAAGTCATCATAATTGCCGGGCGCTGGTTCCCTATCAACGCCAGCTTACCGATGAGCAAATAAAAATACTGATCAACAGAAATGCTGTAATAGGAGGCGTGCTGGATGCATGGATGCTTAAGCCCGGGTGGGTGAGAGGGAAAAACGATCCCAAAACAGAAAATATTACGCTTAATATATTAATAGATCATTATGATCATATTTGCCAGCTTGCCGGCAATGCTGATCATATTGCTATCGGGAGCGATTTAGACGGCATGTTCGGGCAGGAACAGTCGCCATACGATATGGATACGATTGCCGATCTGCAATTATTAAAGGATTTGCTGGCAAAACGTGGTTACCCGCAGCAGGACATAGAAAAAGTTTTCCATAAAAACTGGCTGCGCTTTCTGCAAAAAGCGTGGAGATCTGAGATTTGAGATTTATAATTTGAGATTTAAAAGGTTCAATGCTTATTTCTAAGCACCCTGCACACCCTGTAACCTGTATCCTGCTTTATAAAGTAATCGCCGTATTATCTATCACCTTGCCTCTTTCGGTGCGCATGGTTCTTGCGGGAAATTTGCTGATCACCCGGTAATCATGCGTGGCCATAACAATAGCGGCCCCATAGTCCTTGGAAATATGAAAAAGCAACTGCATGATCTCGTCTGAAGTTTCAGGGTCAAGATTTCCAGTGGGTTCATCGGCTAATATCAGTTTGGGTGAATTTAATAAAGCGCGGGCAACATCCACCCGCTGCTGCTCTCCGCCCGACAGTTCAAAGGGAAACTTAAAGCCTTTGGTTTTTAAGCCCACTTTATCCAGTACGTCGTTTATCTTCTCTTCGATGAGCTTTTCATCTTTCCATCCTGTAGCACGCAATACAAACTTCAGGTTATCGTGCACATTTCGGTCGGTTAGCAATTGAAAGTCCTGGAATACAATACCCAGGTTCCTTCTTAAGAAAGGTATTTTTTTCCAGTCCATATCCCTTAATTTATACCCTACTACGCTCCCCGCTCCTTCTTTTAGCTTTAAATCGCCGTACAATGTTTTCAGCAGGCTCGATTTACCGGAACCCGTTTTACCCACCAGGTATACAAACTCTCCTTTATTAATACGGATATTTACATCCTGTAAAATAAGTGAATTACCCTGGTAAATATTTGCGTGCTCCAGCTCTAAAATAGTTTCTGCCATAATACAATCCTCAATAAATTCAAAGTTACGTTTTACTGCATTTTTGCAAAGAACGGATTCTTTATGCTAAGAACTAAGGTAAAATTATTTTTTTTGTAATAAACTAAGAAGGTAGTTGCAAAACTAAATAATTAGTTTATCTTTGTTTTAAGAATCAAAAATCATGAGTATCATTAAAAATCTTACAAAAGCGGAAGAGCAGGTCATGCAGGTTTTATGGAAGTTGGAAAAGGCTTTTTTGCGTGAGCTGGTTGATGCCATGCCTCATCCGAAACCGCATCAAAATACGGTAGCTACTATATTGAAGATACTGGCAGAAAAAGAATTTGTAGGTATTGAACTGTTTGGAAGAATGCACCGGTATTATCCGCTGATCAGTAAAGGGGCTTACTCCAAGTCTACGATGAAAAGCATGGTAAAAAGCTATTTTGAAGGGTCTTTCAGCAATGTGGTTTCCTTTATGGTAAAAGAAAACAACCTGAGCGTGGAAGAGCTCGAACACCTGCTGAAGGAGCTTAAGAAACAGGGGAAATAAATTCTATACAATACACCATAAACTTCAAAGTCTATGCTTGCTATAGCATACTACATCTTAAAAGTTATCATTTGCTCGGGTATTTTATATGGCTATTACCGCCTGGCATTGCACAATAAGCTATTTCACCGCTGGAACCGGTTTTACCTGCTGAGCGCCGTGGTGGTGAGCCTGAGCTTTCCATTAATTAAAATTAATATCTGGCATGCCCCTGCTGAAGACGACAGCCAGGTGATAAAGTTATTAAACATTGTAACTACCGGTGATGAATATGTGCATGAAGTAAGCCGCAGCGGCAGCTTTCATCTCAGCGGCGAACAGGTGGCGATAATGGTGTACATGGCTGTATCACTTGCTTTGATCGTTATGCTGTTTCATGCCTTGGTAAAACTGAGCCGCCTGGCACGGAATAATCCTTTACAAAAGATACAGCATATCAATGTGATACAAACGGAAGCAAAAGGCACTCCATTTTCTTTTTTCCGGTATATCTTCTGGAATAAGAATATTGATATGCATGCTGATGCGGGGAAAAAAATATTTACGCATGAAATGGTGCATGTAACGGAAAAGCACAGCGCCGACAAGTTGTTTATGCATATTGTGCTCATCTTTTTCTGGTGCAATCCCTTCTTCTGGCTGATACGGCGGGAGATGAACATGATCCATGAATTTATAGCCGACAGCAAGGCTATTGACGATAAGGATACTGCCGCTTTTGCCGCCATGATATTACATGCCGCTTACCCGCAGCAGGCCTTCGGACTCACCAGCAGCTTTTTTTCATCATCCATAAAAAGACGTTTACACATGTTAACTAAAATGCAAAATCCAAGTATGAATTACATCAGCCGTTTACTGGCATTGCCGTTGCTGACTTTTATTTTTGTAGCATTTACTGTTAAGACAAAGCAGTTATTGCCAAACCAAAATGGAATACAAATTGTTCAGTTAGAAACACCGGTTACAGTGGTTATTGATGCCGGGCATGGTGGTGATGACGGAGGAGCTATTAGCACTGAAGGAATCCGCGAAAAGGATATTACACTCTCTTTGTCGAAGAAAATAAGCACACTGAACAGCAATAAGAACATTAAAATAATTCTTACAAGGGATAAAGACATCACGCAACCAGTGCGTGATAAAGTTGACTTTGCAGTGAAGCAAAAACCCGATTTGTTTATTTCACTTCACGTAGGCTGGGCAAACCCTAAATGGAGTGATCCGGCTGCTTCCGGATTTGAAATATATCTCTCAAAAAACCAAACGGATTATACGAAACAGGCGCAGTTGTTTGGAAGTATGGCTGCCGGAGAAATAGAAAAGAACTATGACGTAGCTCCGCAAATGAAACAAAGAACCGGAAAAGGGATATGGGTATTAGATGCGCCTGTTATCAACTACCCTGCCCTGCTTATTGAATGCGGTTACCTTAGCAATCCAAAAGATATAGCATTCATCACCAATGAAAAAAACCAGGAAAAAATTGCAAGAGATGTTTTGAATGCGATTGAACGGTTTGCAAGAACAAAAGATGATAATCCCGTTACCCAATCCAATAATTCGTCAGGTGCAGGTATTGCTGCTGTACAAAATGAGGGTTCAAAGATCACCAAAAACAGGCAGCCAGGAATGTTAAAAGCAACGGATACAATTCCACGAAAAATAAAATCAGTAGATATCACGAAGGATGATCACCTTATAATAATTTACAGCGATGATAAAGCAGAAAAGATAACAAGGGCAGAAGCAAAAGAAAGAGGCATTGTTTCTCCGCCGGTAAAAAATACGATCGGTTTCACAGGAGTGAATGATTCTGTTTTATATTTTGTTGATGGAATTGAATTTTCGAAGTCAGGACTGGAAAAGATCAATCCGAATGAAATTGAAAGCATAAATGTTTTAAGAGATAAACACGCAATAGATAAATACGGTAAAAGAGCCAGTCATGGTGTGATTGAAGTCCTGTTGAAGAAAAATACTGCGCCCAAAGTTCAGGAAGGAGACAAGGTTTTTCAAAAAGTAGAAACAGAAGCTAAATTTCCGGGTGGTGAAGCCGCATGGGCAAAATATATTTCAGCATCCCTTAATAAGGTGATAGATTCCCTGCAAACGGAAAACAAAACCGGAACCTGCGTGGTACAATTTATTGTTGACATGGACGGCAACATTAGCGAGGTAGAGCCGGTAACAATGCAGGGTACCCTGCTGTCAAGAACCATCGTGGATGCCCTTAAACAAGGCCCCAAATGGATACCTACCATGCAAAACGGGCATAAGGTAAAAGCATACCGCAGGCAACCCGTAACATTCCAGACTGCGGAGGAATAAAGATCAGAACAACGGGAATTATATTAAAATTTCCTCATCCCACCATTTCTTCCTTAGCCGTTTTATTGTATTGTTCCGTTAGCTTACGCTGTGTTTCAAATGGCACAATAACATATTCATGAAACTGCATTTTAAACTTGGCCCTGCCCTGTGTTATAGAGCGCAATGAAGAAGAATAATCATTCATTTCAGCCAGTGGCACCTTAGCCATTATCCTGGTAAAATTCCTCTCCGCGTCCATGCCTTCCACCAGGGCCCGGCGGGTTTGTAAATCGCCCATAACAGCGCCTGTTACATCTTCCGGGCATAATACCTCAACCTGGTAAACAGGCTCCAGCAGTTGGGGCGCCGCCATTTGAAAAGCATTTTTAAAAGCCATGAGTCCGGCTATTTTAAAAGAAATATCATTGCTGTCTACAGGGTGCATCCTGCCGTCGAATACCGAAACCCTGATATCTCTTACATAAGAGCCTGTTAGCGGTCCTTCCTGCATTTTTTGCATTACCCCTTTTAGTATAGAAGGCAAAAAGCGCTGGTCAATAGCGCCTCCAACAATGCAATTATAAAAAACCAGCTTGCCGCCCCACGGAAGCTCCTGTGTGTCTCTTCCCCTCACATTCAGCCCGGCCGGCTCCGGCATGCCTTCATACCAGGGTTCTATACGCATGTGTACTTCTCCAAACTGCCCTGCTCCTCCCGATTGTTTTTTGTGGCGGTAAACCGCTTCCGCAGCAGTTCTTATTGTTTCCCGGTAAGGAATTCCAGGTGCTTCAAACACAACGTCTACCCTATGCTGATGCTGCAGCTTCCACTTAATTACCGCCAGGTGCATATCGCCCTGGCAATAAATGATCGTTTGCTTTAATTCGGACGAAACCTTAACAATAAGCGTGGGGTCTTCTTCCCTCAACTGGTGTAAAGCGGCCGACAGTTTTTCTTCTTCCCCCTTTTTTACCGTTCTTACTGCAATGCTCATATTAGGCGCCGGAAACTCAATAGGCTGTAAGGCATAGTTTACATTCCGCTCGTGCAGGGTATTGTTTACATGCGTGTTCTTCAGTTTCAGGGTTGCGCCTATATCGCCTGCGCTTAGTTCACTCACGTTATTTCTTTTATTGCCTTCCATCACAAACAACTGGTTCAGCTTCTCAGATACACCCGTAGTTTCGTTAAGCAGATCCATGCCCGCTTTAAGCGTTCCGGAAAACACTTTCATAAACGAGAGTTCCCCCACGTGTGGTTCTGAAATGGCCTTATAAACAAAAGCGCAAACCGGTTTGGCTGCATCGCAGGGAATAATTTCTCCGTTCACAGAAACCTGTGGGGGCATTTCGTTGGCGGCCGGACAAACATTATCTATAAAGCCCATCAGGCGGCCGCTTCCCATATTGCGTTCTGCCGAAAGGCAAAACAGGGGAAAGAGGTCGTGGTTGATCATGGCTTTTTTCATTCCGGTCCTGATCTCATCTTCATCTAATTCTCCTTTTTCAAAATACTTCTCCATGAGTGTTTCATCATTGCCGGCAACGGCTTCAATCAATTCTTTATGCAGGCTGTCGGCTTTTTCCTTTTCTTCCGGTGGTATCGGCAGCTTTTCGGGTTTTCCGCCTGAGTCTTTAAAAGTATACATCGTCATACGCAGCACATCTATAATACGATGAAAGCCTTCACCCTGCTGCAGGGGATATTGTATAACCGTTACATTACTCCCAAAATGCTGTTTGGCTTCATTTACCGTATTGTCAAAATCCGCTTTCTCACTATCCAGATGATTAACGGCGAAGATCATGGGTGTTTTAAACCTTTCGGTATACTGCCATATTACTTCGGTGCTTACTTCCACTCCCATCGCCGCGTTTAACAGCATAACACCGGTATCGGCCACACGAAGTGCGGAGAGTACTTCTCCTGCAAAATCGTCGTAGCCGGGTGTATCAATAATATTGATCTTATATCCGCGCCACCTGGTGTGCATTAACTTGGAGAAGATCGTATTGCCCCTTTCCTGTTCCAGTTCATGATAATCCCCAACGGTATTCTTCTCCGCAATTGTTCCCCGGCGGGAAATTAAGCCGGCTTCAAAAAGAAAACATTCGGCAAGCGTTGTTTTACCGGAGCCTGCATGCCCGAGAAGCACAATATTTTTTACATGGGAAGTGTCAAATTCGGCGGCCATGGCAATAATATTTTAAGATGAGTAATAAAGCATGCTAAGCCAGTGTAACGGCATAAAAATACAGTACAGTAAAGGAGGTTAAACAACTTTTCTGCAAAAGTAGAAATACCCTGCCAGGCAATATCAGGTATAGTTTACCAGGAATCGCTGAAAATCATTTTTGATTTCGTGCAGCGTTTGCCGGAGATGCTGATATTCGTCCGCTAATTTTTCGTAACCGGAGGTCATGAATTCAGGCAATGCGCCATTGTCGGAAACAGGCTGAAGAACGGGTGTTTTGTTGAGGGATTTGATGGACTGCTTGAGATCATGAATGTTGGCAAGCTGAATATCGAACTGGTTTTCATAATGCTCAACATCTTTAAGCGCTTCTTTACTGGTAATGTGGGCTGCCGCCTGCTGCAGCTCATTTTTCATGCGGGTAAATTCTTCGCGCTGTGAGCGTAATGCCTCCCTCAGGGTATTACATGCTTCTGAGAGCTGTGGAGTGTCTGTGGTAACCATGGGCGTACAATTTTAAGATGAAGAAATAAATGAATTGTGCTTTAGCCAATGGGATCGGATAGTGCTGTTTAAAAGTACTAAAAAATATAAACATAGAAGGGCTTTTGTGCATAAAAAAACCATCCGTGCAGCATATTACTGCTCCGGATGGCGGGGTTGTCTATCAACTTCCTGAAAAGACTTTACTGGGTTATTAAAGGTATAATAATTCTTTTATCATCTAAAACACATTCCACAAAATATACTCCTTTTGCATAGGCCACCAGGTTAATATCATTTACCGTGTTGATCATAGTGGTAACCAGTATTCTTCTTCCCACCCTGTCGTACACGGTTACTTGTACGGGTTTGGGAGGTAATTTGGAGAAGATGAGCTTTGCCAGCCCGTTGCCCGGGTTAGGCGATACTTTAACCCTAATATCTCCTATATAAGTATGTCCTTCCGGTACAAAGAAATACTCAGCCGATTCGCCGCTGCAGCCTGTGCCGGTACTGGTAACAACCACTTTATAGTTGCCATATCCCCTCGGCTTGTATTTTTTAGCTGTGGCTCCCGTGATCAGCACGCCATTCTTGTACCACTGATAGGTATCTGCCTGGGATGCGATCAGTTCATTACCCGATTGGGTAACGGAAGGCGCCGGCAGATTAGCTATGATCAGGTTAATTTCATCCTGCTCCGTTACTCCGCAACGCGTAACCTCCACGCTGTAGGCGCCGGATACTATCGGGTATATTGCCTGGGTGGTTTCTCCTGTGCTCCACAAATAAGTGGCGCCCGGATTGCCGGCATCTAATATAACCGCGTTTCCAAAACAGATGGTGGTATCATTGCCAAGGTTCACAGGTGTTGCTCCCGGCATCAGCGATACTTCAATTTGAGCTTCACCCACGCAGCCGCTATTATTTACCGTTACACTGTATACCCCGGCATCGCTTACTGTAATTGTTTGTGAAGCATCAGGTGTATTCCAGGTATATGTTGCACCCGGATAGCCTGCATCAAGCGTAATGCTGCTGCCCGCGCAAATGGTTGTATCATTTCCTAATGATACAGGAAGCGTTGAGCTGATATTCACGGCTGCCGATCCGCTGCCGCTGCAACTGCCCTTGCTCACCGTAACACTGTAGATGCCGGCAGTATCTGTTGAAATGGTTCTGGTAGTTTCTCCTGTACTCCACAGGTAAGTAGCGCCTGGGTTGCCTGCATCTAATATAACACTGTTGCCCGGACATACCGTAGTATCGTTACCCAGGTTAACCGTGAGCTCCGGAACTATCGCTACCTGTATAACGCCTATGCTCTTGCAACCGTCTTTGGTTACCGTAACAATATAGGTACCGGCTTCGCTAACCGTAATGCTTTGCGTGGGTTCACCGCCGGGCGCCCATTCGTACGTTGCGCCAGGGTGGTTTCCTGCATCAAGCGTGATCGTGCTGCCCGCACAAATGGTTGTATCATTGCCGAGGTTAACCGGTATACCGGTTCCGGTTACGACGATAGTCTCTTCATGTGATTTAGATTCTGTATTGGTGAAAACAGTCAAGGTCACTTTGTAGAATCCCGGCTGGTCATAATTGTGCTCGGGACTGGATTCATCAAATCCCTCCAATATCGGTGAGCCATCGCCAAAATCCCACGTATAGTTTTTAATGCTGTTGCAGGATTCCGATGCATTTGTAAAGCTAACCTTGATGGGGCTGCACGTGCCGGTTTGCGTATGGGTGAACCCCGGGATAATATTGGGTTTATTGGTAACAACAATGGTGTCGGTTGCCGAGCAGCCGTCTTTGGTTACGGTTACCCAAAACTTTCCTGCCGCTAATGTCTGTACTGTTTTTGTGGTTTTATTAGTTACAGTAGATACATAGGGTTCGCTGCCCCACAGATAGCTGGCGCCTGTTATGCCGGCATCTAATTTTGTTGGCAGATCGCTGGTGCACCTTTCTATGTCCGGACCTAAATTAACAACCAGTCCTGAAGTGTTTACAGTAATGGTTATAGAGCCACTGCCTGTGCAGCCGTCTTTGGTTACGGTAACTGTGTAAGTATCGGCCGTGGTAACATCAATCGTTCTGGTAGTTTCACTTGTGCTCCAGTTGTAGGTAGCACCGGTTCCGTGATCGCCTGCATCAAGGGTAATGCTGCTGCCTGAGCAGATCGAAGCGTCCGGCCCAAGGTTCACCACGGGCTGGGGCTTAACAGTGACA